>CAXUEU010000029.1:0-26487 GCA_964250195.1 uncultured Acidobacteriaceae bacterium | reverse complement strand
CCCCAGCACCCCGCGGACTAGCTGCCGCCCACCGTGCTCCCCATCGCCCGCGCGACCGTATCGCGCCGACCGCTACTCTCGGTCAGGCCAAGGGACGAGCCCACGGCTCCAAGCTGCCCAGCAAAGACTGCCCCGGTGACGCGGGCACGGACGGCCATCCGCAGGGTCACGGTCTTACCCGTACCCGTGGCCCCGGCGACCAGCCCGTGGCGGTTGACAAGGCCGGGCAGAATGGACAGGGTTCTGCGGTCCACGAGGCCTCGGCGATCGGCGGTACTTGGCTCATGGATGCTTCTCCTTGTTTCCCTAAAGTACGCCGTTGCGCGGAGGGCTACGGCGCTTTCATCAAACGGCACAGCGCCTCAACCACCTCCGGCACCAGCACGGCGGGCACCCGCCCCTGCGCCATGTCCCGCGTACCGCCGCCCTTCAGTCCGTGCGGCCCCAGCACCTGCCGCAGAAGGCTGTCGCAGCCCGGCTCCTTGCCCCGGTTGCAGGCCAGCACCAGCGTCGCGGGCTCCTCCGCGGTCGAAACCAGCACCGCCACGGTCAGCGGGACCGCGGCGAGCAGCTTCGCGGCCAGCAGCTTCACGTACTCCGCGTCGCGGTCCGTGAAGGTCCGCGCCACCATCCGCAGCCCGTCCACGATGCGCTCCTCGACCGCGAGGCGCACGGCGTGCTGCTCGGCCAGCTCCTCCCGAAGGCGCACCCGTTCCTTGCTCAACGCGCGCGCCTCGGCCTGAAGCCGCCGCACGGCCGCGCCGACGTTCCCCGCGCCGACCGACAGCGCACCCGCAGCCTCGCCGAGCGTTTCGAACGAGCTGCGCGCCGCCCGCACCGCGCGCAGACCGCACACGAAGTGGAGCCGCACCCCGGCTTTCACTTTTTCCGTCCCGCGCAGCAGCACGCCGCCGATCTCGCCGAGCGCGCCCACGTGCGTGCCCCCGCAGGCGTTCAGGTCCACGCCGGGCATCTCCACCAGGCGAATGAGCCCGGAGCGCGGCGGCAGCTTGCGGACCGCGCCCGAGCGCAGCATCGCCTGGGCCTCCTCGCCGGAAACCTCGCGTACCGCCACGGGCAGGTTTTGCGCGACGAGCCGGTTCACGCGCAACTCCACCTCCGGTAGTATCGCGACCAGCGCCTCTCGGTTTTC
This sequence comes from uncultured Acidobacteriaceae bacterium, assembly GCA_964250195.1. Taxonomy (GTDB): domain Bacteria; phylum Acidobacteriota; class Terriglobia; order Terriglobales; family Acidobacteriaceae; genus EB88. The sequence goes on along the minus strand of CAXUEU010000029.1, from coordinate 25,334 downwards.
CGTCGCCACATCGATGGTGGTGTCCTTGTCGCCGAGGTGAAAACCGACCGTCCGTGCGCCATACTCGTCGGCCAGCACGGCCGACAAAAGGTGCTGGCCGGAGTGCTGCTGCCGGTGGTCCGCGCGGTGCTCCCCATCCACGAACCCCTCGACCGCCGTCCCCGCGAGCAGGGGCTTGCGCACCGAGTGCCACACCTCCCCGGCCTCGTCCTCGACGACTTCCTCGACCGGCACCTCCAACGCGGTCCCGGACCGCGCGACCGCGCGCAGCGAGCCGGTATCCCAAGGCTGGCCGCCCCCTTCCGGGTAAAAGGCCGACCGGTCGAGCGCTACATGCCACACCTGCACGCCGTCCCGACGCGCGAACTCCCGGATGTCGGTGACCGTTGCCTGGAATTGAAGGAGTTTGGAGTCGTTCAGGTAAAGCCGCTCAGTACATCCCATCGCTTGTGAGATACCCAAAGTGACTCTCGGGTATGCTCAGGGAGGACGATCCCATGTCGGAAAACACCGTTCCCCGCCCTGTTCCCAAGGATGTGCCTCGCAATCTCAAGCCGTACTATCTGTGTTTCCTGACAAAAGCCGAGCGTTGGGACAACCCGGAGGGCGCGGAAACCCTCATGCCCGCGCAGCTCGCGTTTCTGCGCGCGCAGATCGAGGCGGGCGCGTACAAGCTTGCGGGACCGGTAGGCGGGGGCGGGGCGATCGTGGGGTTCTCGCTTCTGGAGGCACCCAGCGCCGAAGCCGCGCTCGCCCTGGCCAACCGAGACCCGGCGGTTCTGGCGGGCCGTGTCACCGCGCGGGTCCTGCCGGTGATCCTGCCCAGCGTCGATGCCGCGAGGGTCTTCTTCGGACCCGCATAGCGCAAAAAGGGGCGCTGTCGCACCCCTTAACTTGCCTGCTAACTCGCTACAGCGAACTCATGTTGTGCAGAAACTCCGCATTGTTCCGCGTTTTGCCGAGCTTGTCGACCAGCAGCTCCATAGCTTCGACCGGCGACAGCGGGTTGAGCACCTTGCGCAGCACCCACACGCGGCTCAGGTCTTCCTTCACGATCAGGAGCTCTTCCTTGCGCGTGCCGGAGCGCTGGATATCGATGGCCGGAAAGACGCGCTTGTCGATGAGCTTGCGGTCCAGGATGACTTCCATGTTGCCGGTGCCCTTGAACTCCTCGAAGATGACCTCGTCCATGCGCGAGCCTGTGTCCACGAGCGCCGTGGCGATGATGGTCAGCGACCCGCCCTCCTCGATATTGCGGGCAGCGCCGAAGAACCGCTTGGGCCGCTGGAGCGCGTTCGAGTCCACGCCGCCCGACAGGATCTTGCCGCTCGGCGGCACGATGGTGTTGTAGGCCCGAGCCAGGCGCGTGATGGAGTCGAGCAGGATCACCACGTCGCGCTTGTGCTCCACCAGGCGCTTGGCCTTCTCGATGACCATCTCCGCGACCTGCACATGGCGCGCCGCCGGCTCGTCGAAGGTGGACGAGATGACCTCGCCCTTGACCGAGCGCTGCATGTCCGTGACTTCCTCGGGGCGCTCATCGATCAAAAGGACGATCAGCGCAACCTCGGGGTGGTTCGCGGTCACGGAGTTCGCGATCGCCTGGAGCAGCATGGTCTTACCGGTGCGCGGCGGGGCCACGATCAAGCCGCGCTGCCCCTTGCCGATCGGCGTGAGCATGTCCATGACCCGGCCCGAGATCGACTCCCGTACCGTTTCCATCCGGATGCGCTCCTCGGGGTAAAGAGGGGTCAGGTTGTCGAACAGAATCTTGTTGCGCGTCTCCTCGGGCGACTCAAAGTTGATCGCCTCGATCTTGACCAGCGCGAAATACTTTTCGCCTTCGTGCGGAGGCCGGACGTTGCCGGAGATGGTGTCGCCGGTTTTCAAATCGAACTTGCGGATCTGCGACGGAGAAACGTAAATATCGTCCGGGCCGGCGAGGTAGTTGTAGTCCGGCGAGCGAAGGAAGCCGTAGCCGTCGGGAAGGATCTCGAGCACGCCCTCGGCGAAGATCAGCCCTTCCTTCTCGCTCTGCGCCTGGAGAATCTTGAAGATGAGGTCTTGCTTGCGAAGGCCCGAGGCGCCGGGTATATCGAGCGTGCGCGCGATCTTGCTCAGGTCGGTGATGTTCTTTTCTTTCAGTTCCAGAATGGTCATTGTCACCTGCGGTGCTTGGGGGAAGGGGAGGAAGGGAACGACGCGCCGGAGATACCCACGGGCGAAAGGCTCAGGGAGGGAGGGGTGGTGCGGAGGGTGAAGGTTGAGAAGGGAATTACAGCCGCGCGTCGGAGTGGTTCTCCTCCAGTGTAGACCGGAGCCGAAGCTCTCAGAGCGGCTTTTCCATCGAGGAAAAGCCGCATAGCGTCACGCCGGGGCCGCAGCCCAGAGGAGAACCGCTCTAGGCTGCGCGGCGCTGTTCGTCTTCGTGCGCGGGCATCTCCGCGACCGGGTTGGACGCGGGGTTATCGGAGTGGAAGCGGAGCAGGACGTCGTTGGTGGTGTCCTGCAGGCGGGTGTTGGGCTTGTGCAGCTTGCGCGTCGCCTTGGACGCGAGCTGGCAAAGCTGGTAGCGGTTTTCCAGATGGGTGAGTGCCCCAAAGATCAGATCAGAGCGCATGCTCGGACGAACTCCTTCACAAAAGAATCGTTCAGGCCGGGAGGTCCCTCGCTGAACTCCGGCTTAAGGCCGGGTTACTCGTAGTTATGAGACGCGGAAATTGCATGCCGCGGCTCATGTTGTTTCCCGGTTAGACGCAGGATGTTTCCATTCGGTACTCGTTTTCCGGCCGCGTGCCTCACAGCCGGAAAAAGCGCCTCGCGGAGAAAAGCCCTCAACGGGCGCACGACCCGGGGAAGAGCCTGGCCGGGCTTCGAAACAGCTCGTATCAGTGCCACAGTAACGCCGGACAGCCTACGGGTCAACACATTTTTCATAGAGGTACTCCGAAATGCATACGGAATTCGGAATCGCCGGCGGCCATTGCCCACCGAAGCGGCTCCTGATAGAGTGAAGATCATCGCGAGACCGCCGTCCGGCGTCCGTGGGGCTATAGCTCAGCTGGGAGAGCGCCTCGTTCGCAACGAGGAGGTCAGCGGTTCGATCCCGCTTAGCTCCACCAAACTCACCATAGAACTCCCTTGATCGCGGCAGCCGGCGCGGGCAGCTCGGTCTCCCCCAAAAGTTGGCGCAGGTTCGTCTCGATCGTCGTGCAGATTGAGGTGAGCGGTACGTCGTAAATGGTGTTGTCGAACGGATCCTCGAGGTCCCGACCGATCTTGTCGAGCGCCAGAAAGATGAACCCCACCAGAGTCGACCCCAGCGGCGTGAACCAGCCCATCTGCCCCACCAGCGCCAGCGGGAGCAGCAGGCAGTAAATCTGCACGAACAGCTCCGGAAAGTAGTCGTACTGCTTGGGCATGGGCGTGTTCTTGATGCGCTCGGCCCCGCCCTGCGCGTCCGCCAGGTCGTTCAGGCTGGTGTCCATGGCGGCCCAGTGCAGGGCGTCGAGCCAGCCCCGGTCGCGGCACTGTTTCAGGCACAGGCCGGTGCGGCGCTGCAGCTCGAGCGGTATGTTCCGGCTGCCCCGCAGCGACTTCCACTCGCCCTCGGGCAGGATGCGGCGCAGTTCATCCCACGGCTCCAGCCCGCGCAGGTGCTGCCGCAGCGCCTGCACGTAGGCGATTTGGAGGTGCACCATGCGTTGACGCATGGCGTCGAGCTCCGCCGTTTCCCCGAGCTCCTTCGCCACGACCACGCTGACGATCTGCCGCGCGATCGACCGCGTGTTGTTCACGATCGAGCCCCACAGCGTGCGAGCCTCCCACCAGCGCCCATATGCCGAGTTGTTCCGGAAGCCGAGGATGACCCCGATGGCCCCGCCGAACAGGCTCAGGGGCACGTTCGGGAGCGAAAGCCACTTCCAGCCGGCAGCCTGATACGCGGTTACCACCGCGATGTCCCACACCAGCAGGATGAGCAGGGGGCGGCCCACGTAGAAAATCATCCAGCGCAGCTGCCGCGACCGGGGCAGGATCACGCGGCGGCCTCCCACGCATGCGCCGCTTCGTCGTACATCAGCACATCGCCCGAGCCGATTTTGTACACCCACCCGGACATCAGCAGTTCGCCGCGCGCCATGGCCCCGGCCACGGAGGGGTGCGTGCGGGCGTGGGTCATCTGCATCAGCACGTTGTGCTTGGTCAGATTCATCAGCAGATCGTCGCCCGGAGACTCCACCTCGCGCGCGATGCTCATCGCGGACTCGGCATTGCGCAGCCAGTGCCGGACCACCTGCAGCTTTTCGAGCGAAGCGGGGTTGAGCATGGCCTTCATCGCGCCGCAGTCGGTGTGGCCGCAGATGACCACGTGCCGCACCTTGAGCGCGTTTACCGCGTACTCGAGCACCGCCGACACGCCGCCCAGCATCTCGCCGTATGGCGGCACCAGGTTGCCGATATTGCGCGTCACGAAGATCTCGCCCGGGCCGGATTGCGTGACCATCTCCGGGTCGATGCGGGAGTCCGCGCACGTGACCACAAGGGTATGCGGCTGCTGCGGTTCGGTGGCCGCCCGCTCGTAAGCCTCTCGCCGCTCGGGGTATACCTCCGTCCTGAACTTGTGAATCCCCGCCCGCAAGCGCGCGCGTACATCCGTTTCAATGCCATCCATGGCTCGGCTCCTTTTCCGCAAGTTACTTTAAGCAAAGTTTATGGGATGCCAGGGTCGCCGGTGCATACTCCCGGTGCATACTAGGTCTGAATCGGGAGGAGACACGATGACAGGTTCGCAATGGGTGACGGCGGTGCTGGTACTAGGGATGGCTGGGGCCTCCATGGCGCAGACGCCGAAGGCGGTGAAGGTGCAGATGGAGACCTCGTCGGAGAGCTTCGGCGGAACGGTCTGGCTGGTGCAGGAGAAAAAGGACGTCAAATTCATCATCAAGCTCAAGAACCTCGACCCCGGCCAGCATGCCATCCACATCCACCAGAACCCGGCCTGCGACGCTCCCGAGTTCAAGACCGCCGGAGGGCACTTCAACCCTTCCGGCAAGCAGCACGGGCTTCAAAATCCCGCCGGGCACCACGCGGGCGACCTGCCGCTGAATTTGGATGTACGCGACGACGGCACGGCCATGGCGACGTTCACCTCAACCGATGTGACGCTGGACCCAAAAGCGCCGAACTCCGTCTTCGCGAACGGCGGAACCTCGATCATCGTCCACAAGGGCCCGGACGATATGAAGACCGACCCCTCCGGCAACTCCGGCGCGCGCGAGTCCTGCGGCATCGTCTCCATCAAGAACATCGCGGACAAAGTCCAGAGCACCGAGGATGCCCACCAGCAGATCGGCGAGCCGAGCAGCAACCACTAGGTCGTCATGAGCGGCTTCCGCATCACGACGAACGAGCAGGGGATGCTGACCGGCATCTCCTCTGACGGAAAGGGCCGGGTGCCGGTCACCCGGTAGCCGAACCGCGCGTACAGGGGCGGCAGTTCCGTGCGCAGGTCCACCGTCGTCAGCTCCATGTAGCGGCAGCCCATCTCCCGGCAAAACTCCTCGGCGGCGGCAATCAAACGGGTGCCGATGCGCTGCTTCTGCCGCCGCGGAGAGACCGCGAGCATGCCGAAGTAGCCCCTCTCTCCGCTCACCTCGACGTACACGCACCCCAAGAGCTCCGGACCTTCCTCGAGCAGCAGGAAGCGTCCGGCGCGAAACAGCTCCGCCAGCTCGCCCGCATGGGTCCGTTCGCCGATCTTGAAGAATTTCTCGACCTGGTAGGCCGCGTTGACGAACGGCACGAGCGCCGGGATGTCGGCCTCGGTCGCGAAGCGAAACTCTCCCATGGCCGCGCTCACATCGTCGAGGGCAGGTTGCTCTTGGCGGCTTGCCTGGCTCCCGCGGCTTGCTCGGCCTTGGCCTCGAGCTCTGCGGCCTGCCCCATCACGGCGACCGCCTTCTTGATCTCGGGATCCCACGCGGCGCGGGCGCGCGCGCCGTCCTCCTGCGTGTAGGCCGTCCCCAGCAGCTCCGCCAGGACATTCGCCTTGACCCAGTCCAGCACAGGCGCCATCTCAGCGTCGGTGAAAACGATCTGTTTCTCGTGCAGGAACTGCTTGTAGGCGTCCAGCATCTCCGGCGACACCTGCGCGTCCTTGGCCACCTGGTGCTTCGCGAGCCAGCGCTGGGCGAAGTCGAAGAAGGTGTAGTGCGCGATCAGCACGCGCTGCAGATGGGTGGCCTTGGGCTCCTCGAACGGAACGTCCGGCGCGATGCCGTCGCCGCCGTACTCGGTGCGCCCGGTGTCGGTCAGCTTGGTTTCGCGGTCCCTGGGGTTCTGCGGCTTGCCATGGTTGGAGTAGTAGTCGTAAAGCGATACGCCCTCGTAGTTGCGCTGGATCAGACGCCCGCTCGGGGTGTAGTAGTGGTAGGTCGTCAGCGTCAGGCCGGTGTTGTCGCTGAGCTGGTACACGGTCTGCACCAGGCCTTTGCCGAAGGTGGTCTGGCCAAGGATGATCGCCCGGTCGTGGTCCTGAAGCGCGCCGGAGATAATCTCCGCCGCCGAAGCCGTGCCGCGGTTGGTCAGAATGACGATGGGATAATTTTTGTCGCTGCCGTGGTTGGCTTTATACACCTGTTCGGGGTAGGCCCTGCCGCGCTGCGAAACGATCACCTGCCCGCGCTTGAGGAACTGGTCGCACACCGCGACCGCCTGGTTCAAGAGGCCGCCCGGGTTGTCGCGCAGGTCCAGCACCAGACCCTTCATGTCGCCGAAGCTCGCGAGCGCGTCGGAGACTTCCTTGCCGGTCGTTTCCTGCACCGCCTTGATATGGATGTAGCCGATACCTGGCTGAATCTGATAGGAGAGGTCGACCGAGTTGTTCGGGATCTCCGCTCGCTGCAGGTCGAACGACAACGTTTGCGCCGAGCCCGGGGTGTCGCCCGCGCGCGTGACCGTCACCTTGACGTGCGTACCTTTGTCGCCCTTGAGCAGCGCGACGACCTCGTCCGAACTGAGGCCCTCGGTCGTTTTCGCGTCGACCTCCGTGATGATGTCGCCCGGGTGAATGCCCGCCTTGTACGATGGCGTACCGGCGAAGGGCTTCAGCACGACGGTGCGCTGCTTGTCGCCGATCAATTGAGGCTGGATCAGCATACCCACGCCGTAGTAGCGGCCGTGCTGCTCCTCGAGCAGCTTGTTGTAGCTCTTGGGGTCGAAAAAGTTCGAGTGAGGGTCGAGCGTGCGCAGGGCCGAGGGAATTGCCCCGTCGTAGATGGTGTCGTTCGGCTTGTCGCCCTTGAGCGGGGTTGCGTAGTTCTCGTTGACCGTCGCGTACACGGCGGCAAACTGCTTGAGCGAATCGCGGAAGTCCTGGTCCGAGTCTCCGTCCTGCGCGTGGACGCGCTGGTTGGCGATGGTTCCGGCAAGCCCGCAGGCGGCGAAAAAAGCGACGAGTGAAAAAGTGGTCCGGCGGGCGCGGGGCGTCATGGGTTGTCTGTTGGACCTCGGACGTGCCAGACGAGTATAGCAAGCGGGCACTTGCCCCATTGTGTTTAGACGGAGAACCGGACGGAAGATCGTAGGCGCGGCATTCGGGCGCTTCCGGGCGAGGACAGATGACGCCCCCGCCGGCCCGCGCGTAGAATCCGAGAAAGCCGTGAGGGACAGGTCAGATCGCCCGGCCACCGAACCGCGAGCCTAAAAACAGCCGAGACCCCCGTATCTGATGAAACCGAAGCCCTCGACCCTCCGTTCCGCACTCCTGGCCGTCGCCGCGGCCGCCCTCGCGGCAGCGCCGCTCCCGGCGCAGAAAGCTCCCCAGGCAAACGCGCCGGTGAGCAAGAACGCCGCCGCCGCCGCGCCCGACTCGCCTTTCCACGGCGAGGTGGTCGAGGACATTATCGCGCGGGTCAATGACCGGGTCATCGGCACCTCCGACTACAACCGGGCCGAGACCGAGCTGGATCAGGCCGCCAAACAGCGCAATCTTACCCCGGTCGATGTCGCGGAGCAGAAGCGCCAGCTCCTGCGCGACCTGATCGACAACCAGCTCCTGCTCTCGAAAGGCAAGCAGCTGGGCATCACCGGCGAGGCCGAGACCATTCGCCAGCTGGACGAGCTGCGCAAGCAAAACAACCTGGATTCGATGGAAGCGCTCGAAAAGGCCGCCGAGCAGCAGGGCGTCTCCTTCGCCGACTTCAGGGCCAGCATCCAGAACCGCGCGATCACCACGCAGGTGATCCGCGACGAGGTAGGCCGCCGCATCAATATCACCTCGGCCGACGAGCAGAACTACTACCGGGACCACCAGGACCAGTTCACGACGCCCGAGCAGGTCAAGCTGTCGGAGATCCTGATCCCCACCGCGAACCCGGACGACGCCGGGCAGGTGGCCGAGGCGCAGAAGAAAGCCGACGAGCTGCACGCGCAGCTCGCGGCCGGCAAGGATTTCGCCGCGCTGGCCAAGGCGAACTCGACCGGCTCGACCGCCGCGGACGGCGGCACGCTCGGCGATTTCAAGCGCGGGCAACTGGCCGGCGTGCTCGAGGACGCGGTATTCCCGCTGCCGGCGGGCGGCTACTCCGCGCCGATCCGAACCAAGCAGGGCTTCGTGATCCTCAAGGTCGACGGGCACACCCCATCCGGCGTGCAGCCGTTCGCCCAGGTGCAGGCGCAGGTCGAGGACGCGGTGGGCTCGGCCAAGGTGCAGCCCGCCCTGCGCGCCTACCTGACCCGCCTGCGCGAGGAAGCGTTTATCGACATCAAGCCCGGCTTCGTCGATGCCGCCGCTTCCAAGGACGAGACGCGGCCGATTTTCAGCGCGTACGCGCCGCCCCAGCCCAAGAAAAAGAAGGCCGCCGTGGCGCGGACCCGCTACCAGGGCAGCGCCCGCAACCGAAATATTGCCAGGCAGCAGCTGAAGAACGAGCCCGCCCCGCCGCCCGCTCCGTCCGCGAACGTGCCTTCGCTCGCGGACGTTCCATCGACGGCGGCGGCTGGCGCGCCCGCTCCGGCAGCGACCGCGCCGCCTCCAGCGGCACCGGTAACGGCCAACGCAACCCCGCCCGCGGCACCCTCCGGCGGCAAGGGCATCTTCGGGCGCGGGAGGGAGGAAGTGGCGAGCGCGCCCGAGCCGCAGAAGCGCGAGGTGGTCCGGTTCGGCCAGGCCCCCAGCGAGAGCCTCCCCGCCGGCTCCACCAAGGGTGAGGATGCCGGGGCCTCCCCCGCCAACGGCAACGGCTCGGCGACGGAGACCGAGACAGCGGCGAGCCAAAACCCCAACGGCAACCAGGTCAACAGCAACATCCGGTTCGCGAACGGCGAGAGCGCCTCGGACCAGCAGACGGTGGTCGAGAAAAAGACCCGCTTTTCCGACCGCGCGCAGATTCCCAAGGCGGTCAAGCGGGAGCGCGAGCGCAAGAGCAAGCAGGACCCGTTCCCGACCGCCGCGCCGGACGCGCAGGAGGTGGCCGACAAGAGCACCCAGGCCAAGCCGCTCGGCCTCAAGGGCGACACCTCCATCCCCTCGCCCAAGCCCAAGCCGACCGGAGGCAAGACCCGCTACGCCGACGAGGCCGGCAAGCCCAAACCGTCGCCGGACGCAAATCCCGGGGTCGGATCCGACCTGGCACCGCCCCCGGCCCAGCCTCAGCGATGAAGGAGCTGTTCGCGAAGGACCTCGCCGCGCGGGAAAACCAGGTCGTCACCGGCTACTTCGCCGCAGCCAACCGGCAGCTGCGAACCACCGCCGGCGGCGCGGCCTATCTCTCGCTGACCCTGTGCGACGCCACCGGCCAGCTGGAAGCGCGCATGTGGGAGCCGGAGACCGCCGGACAGTTCGCCTCGGGCGACATCGTGAAGCTGCGCGGCACGGTATGCCGCTACCAGGACAAGCTCCAGATCAAAATCGACCGGCTGCGCCGCGCCGACCCCGCGGCCGAGGGCGCGGAGTACGAGGCCGGGGACTTCGCGCCCAAGACCGAGAAGAACATCGACGAGCTCTGGGCCACGCTCATCGGTTTCGTCGAGAGCTTCACCGATCCGCACCTGCGCGGACTGCTCCAGTCGTTCCTGGACGACCCCGCGATCGCCGGGCCCTGGCGCGAGGCGCCGGCGGCCAAGGCGCTGCACCACGCCTGGATCGGCGGCCTGCTCGAGCATGTAGTCGCACTCGTCGAGGTCTGCGACCGCATCGCGCCGCTCTATCCGCAAGTCGACCGCGACCTGCTGCTCGCCGGGGCCATGCTGCACGACATCGGCAAGCTGCACGAGCTGCGCTGGGGCACGACGTTTTCCTACTCGACCGAGGGCCAGTTGCTCGGCCATATCACCATCGGCATCGGCATGGTCGAGGCGAAGATCGCCGCGCTGCCGGCGTTCCCGCCGCGCCTGCGCACGCTCCTGCTGCACCTGATCCTGTCGCACCACGGCCGTCTGGAGTACGGCTCGCCCAAGCTGCCGATGACCGCCGAGGCGCTGCTGCTGCACTACCTCGACGACTTGGAGGCGAAGATGCAGACCCTGCGCTCGGAGTTCGCGAAAGCCGCCGCGAACGGCGGGAATGCCGCCGAGCCGACCGATTACGTGCGCTCCATGGAGCGGCCGCTGCTGGACACGCGCGCGTATCTTGCGGGGGACTAGCGCGGCACTTCGGTACTCTTTGCAGGTTCGCCCTGCAAAAGTAATGTGCTTGCATGCTTTTCAGCTGGGATCCCGAGAAAGCGGAAGCGAACTGGCGCAAGCACAAGGTTCGTTTCGAGGCTGCACGGTACGTATTTCTAGACCGGCATCTTGCTATCCTCTTCGACCGCGAGGTCGACGGAGAGTACCGCTGGCATGCGATCGGGCTCACTGCGGATGGCTTGCTCCTTCTGGTCGTTCACACGATCGGCGATGAGTGGAGAATGAGATCAGGATCATTTCAGCGCGAAAGGCGGAACGTGATGAGAGAAGAATCTACCAAGCTGGTCTACTCTGAGCTCACTTCGGGCGATTCGATGCCGGAAGAGTCCAGGGCGGAGCTGGCCGTGCTCGCCGTCCTGCCGAACGAGAAAATCGACTTCTCGGATATCCCGAAGCAAGACCCGGAGAAGTGGAGGAATGCGCGGCTTTTCCACGATGTCTATACTCAAAGCGCCAAGAGCGTTCTGATAGAGGACGACATCCTGGCCTGGCTCAGAGCGGGCGGCCCCGGCCATCGCGAGCGCGCCAACGCGATCCTGCGCGAGCGCATGCTGGCGGAGCGAGCTGCGCGGGCGAAGTAAAGCGGGTTTCCTCCACCCTCTGCCCTCCACCCTCCATCCTGCCTCTCCCCCCGGTACACTGGACTCACATGCTACGTTTCTCCACCGCAGGGGAGTCCCACGGCGAGGCGCTTGTCGCGCTCGTCTCCGGCATGCCCGCCGGGGTGCCCGTCGACGAAACCTTTATGCAGCGCGAGCTTTGGCGCCGCCAGCAGGGCTACGGCCGCGGCGGGCGCATGCGGATCGAGACCGACTCCGCGCACATCCTGTCCGGCGTCCGCCATGGCGCGACGATCGGCGCTCCCGTCTCCATGCTCATCGCGAACCGCGACTGGGACAACTGGCGCGAGATCCTGCCGGTGGGCGCGGGCGACCCCGCCAAGCACAAGGCCGTCGCCAGCCCGCGCCCCGGCCATGCCGACCTCGCCGGTTCCCTGAAATACGACTTCAAGGATGCCCGCTATGTACTGGAGCGCGCCTCGGCCCGGGAATCGACCGCGAGGGTCGCCGCCGGGGCCATCGCCAAGCTGCTGTTGCGCGAGTTGGGCATTCAGGTTCTCTCGCACGTAATCCGCGTCGGCCGGGCCGAGCTCGACCGCGATGCCGCGTGGGACGAGGTTGCGGCGCTCGCCCGCAAGGAGGAGGTCATCCTCGGCTGCGTGGACGAGGAAGCCGAGGCGCGGATGAAGGCCGAAGTGGACCTGGCGCTGCGCACGGGCGACTCGATCGGCGGGGTGTTCGAGGTGGTGATCCACGGCGCGCCCGCCGGCATCGGTACCTACGCCAACTGGGACGAGCGGCTCGACGGGCTGCTGGCTCAGGCGGTCATGAGCCTCCAGGCGGTCAAGGCGGTGGAGCTGGGCCGGGGCGTCACGGCGGCCGAGTCGCTTGGATCCGAGGTTCACGACGCGATCGGCTATGCGGGGCTGGACGACACAAAAACCGAAAACGGAAACGGCCACACGCGCTTCCGGCGCGAGCGCAACAACGCGGGCGGGGTCGAGGGCGGCATCTCGAACGGCGAGGATATCGTCGTGCGCGGCTATCTCAAACCCATCTCCACCCTGCGCCGCCCGCTGCCCTCGGTCACTTACGAAGGGCGCGAGGAGACCAAGGCGGCCTACGAGCGTTCCGACGTCTGCGTGGTCCCGGCGGCCGGGGTCGCCGCCGAGGCCATGGCGGCGCTCGCCTTCGCCCGGCTCCTGCTCGAAAAGTTCGGAGGCGACTCCCTCCGGGAGCTTCGGCGCAACTACCACGGCTACCTCGACCAGATACGGGCATACTAAACAGCAGGGAAATGATCTACGACATCGTGAAATACCCGGACCCGGTGCTGCAAAGGCCGGCCGATCCGGTCACCGTTTTCGACGCGGAGCTCCGGAAGCTGGTCGACGATATGTTCGAGTCCATGTGGGACGCCAAGGGCATCGGCCTGGCCGCGCCGCAGATCGGCATCGCGAAGCAGATCACCGTCATCGACCTGAGCTTCAAGGAGCGGCCCGAGGACAAGATCGTGCTCATCAACCCGGAGATCACCTTTCGCGAGGGCCGCCAGAACGAGGAGGAGGGCTGCCTTTCGCTGCCCGATATCCGCGAGAAGGTTTCGCGTTCGGCTCGCGTCAAGGTGCGCGCGCAGGACGCCTCGGGGGTCTGGCAAGAATACGAGGGCGAGGAGTTGCTGGCCCGCGCCTTTCAGCACGAGATCGACCACCTGCACGGGATTTTGTTCTTCGCGCGCGTGTCGATGCTGAAGCGCGATCTGATCCTGCGGCGGATCAAGAGGCTGCAGAAAGCGGGGGATTGGTGAAACTCGTGTTTTGCGGGACCCCGGAGTTCGCGGTGCCCACCCTCGCCGCGCTGCACGAGGCCGGGCACGAGGTCGCGCTTGCGCTCACCCAGCCCGACCGCCCCGCCGGGCGCGGCATGCAGACGGTTTCCTCGCCCGTGAAGCAATGGGCGCTCGCGCACGGGATCCCGGTGGAGCAGCCCGCCAAGGTCCGCATCAACCTGACACTTCAAGCGATACTTAAACAAATCGCGCCGGACGCGATCGTGGTCGTCGCCTACGGGCGCATCCTGCCGCCCTGGATGCTCGCCGCTCCGAAGCTGGGCTGCATCAACCTCCACGGCTCGCTGCTGCCGAAGTATCGCGGAGCCGCGCCGATTCAGTGGGCTGTCGCCAACGGAGAGAGCGCCACCGGCGTCACCACCATGCTCCTGGAAGAGGGCCTGGATACCGGCCCGATCCTGGAGCGCCGCGAGCTGCCCGTCCCGAAGACCGCCACGGCCGCCGAGCTCTTCCCGCGGTTGGCCGAGCTGGGCGCGCCGTTGGTCGTCTCAACCCTGGCCGGGCTGGCCGCCGGCACGCTTGACGCCAAGCCGCAAAATCACGCGCTCGCGACCCACGCGCCCATTCTCACCCGCGACGATGGGCGCATCGACTTCACCCGCGCCGCGACCGAGGTTTACAACCGCTGGCGCGGCTTCCAGCCCTGGCCCGGCGCGTGGACCACGCTCGAAGGCAAGAAGCTGACCCTTACGCGCCTGGCCCGGCCCACGCACTTCATGGCGCACCCGCCCGGGGAGCTGTTCCTCGAGAACAACGTGCTTTATGCCGCGTGCGGGCAGTCCAGCGCGGTCGAGGTCCTGGAGCTCCAGATCGAAGGCAAGCGCCCCGCCCCGGCGGCCGATTTCCTGCGCGGCTACCCGCGCCTCGACGGTGCCCTCCTTGGCTGAAAGCATCGCCCCGGCCCGCGCCGCTGCCGCGCATGTGCTGCTCGCGGTGGAGCGCGGGGCGTCCCACGCCGACGATCAGCTCCGCACGCCCCGCATCAATGCGCTTTCCCGCCAGGATCGCGATCTGACCACCGAGCTCGTCCTGGGGACCCTGCGCTGGCAGCAAGTGCTGGACCGGGAGATCGCCGCGCGGCTCAAGTACCCCGAGTCCGACATGCACTTCGGCGTCATTGTCGCGCTGCGGCTCGGGGCGTACCAGCTCTTGTTTCTCGACCGGATCCCCGCGCACGCCGCCATCAACGAGAGCGTCGAGCTGGCCAAGGCGGCAGACGGCCCGCAGATGGCCGGGCTTACCAACGCCGTGCTGCGCCGGCTTATGCGCGAGCGCGCGCAGCTCCAAACCCTGCGAACGGCCCCCGCCGACGCCTACCCGCGCTGGATGGTGGACCGCTGGCGCGCGCGCTTCGGCGACGATGCGGCGCAGCGAATCTGCGCCTTCGGCCAGCAGCCCCCGCCCACGACGATTCGGACCGAGGAAATCACCGACGCAGGCGAGCCGGGCGTGTTCCTCACCGCCGCCCGGCGCCTCTCGCGCGGCGACCCGCACCTGCCCGAGAACCGCATTCAGGACGAAGCCTCGCAGCTGATCGCCGAGCTCGCCGCTCTGGACGCGGGCCCCGCGATCCTGGACGCCTGCGCCGCGCCCGGCGGCAAGACGGCGATCCTGACCGAGCGCAACCCGGAGGCAAGCCTCACCGCGATCGATGTGAGCGCCGCCCGCCTGCGCATCATGCAGCGGCGGCTGCCCTGGCCGGACAACGTCACGTTCACCCCCGCCGACGCCACCCTGCACGCCCCCGGCCCTGTCTACTCGACCATCCTGTGCGACATGCCCTGCTCCGGCACGGGCACGCTCGCCCGCAATCCGGAGATCCGCCACCGCCTCACCCTCGCGGACCTGCCCCGCCAAGCCGAGCGGCAGCGGGCGATTTTAGCGGCTTCGCTCAAAAACCTGGCCCCCGGCGGGCGGCTCATCTACTCCACCTGCTCGCTGGAGCCGGAGGAGAACGAGCAGGTGGTCGAGGCGGTGCTGGCGGAAAGCAAAGGCATCGCGCTCCAGCCCGTGGCCGCCGCGCTCGATTCGCTCCGCGATCGGGGCATCCTCAGCGGAGAGGGCCGAGTGCTCCTCGCGGACTCCGATCCGTATTTGCGCACCCTGCCCGGCGTGCTCCCCTGCGACGGCTTCTTCGCCGCGCTTCTCACGCGCCCGCCTATCCTCTAGCTATGCACATCGGGATTGACTCTTTCGCCGCCGCCCGCCCCGGCGTCACCCCGGCCCAGCGCATGCGCGAGCTCGTCGACGAGATCGTCGCCGCCGATGCCGCCGGGCTCGACGTCTTCGGCCTGGGTGAGCACCACCGGGCCGAGTATCTGGACCAGGCCCCGGCGGTGATCCTGGCTGCCGCAGCCTCCCGCACGGAGCGTATTCGGCTTTCGAGTGCGGTCACGGTGCTCTCCGCCGCCGACCCGGTGCGGGTCTTCCAGGAGTTCGCCACGCTCGACCTCCTGTCGAACGGCCGGGCCGAGATCGTCGCCGGGCGCGGGTCGTTCATCGAGAGCTTCCCGCTGTTCGGCTATGCGCTCGAGGACTACGACGCGCTGTTCGCCGAGAAGCTCGACCTGCTGCTGCAGCTGCGCGCTTCGCCCAATATCACCTGGCATGGCAAATACCGTGCGCCTTTGGTCGGACAGGACGTGTACCCACGTCCGGTTCAGCCGCTGCTCCCCGTCTGGCTGGGGGTGGGCGGCACGCCTGCCTCGTTCACCCGGGCGGGTACGCTCGGGCTGCCGCTCATGGTGGCTATCATCGGCGGAGAGCCGCACCGGTTTCGCCCTTTGATCGACTTGTACCGCCGAGCGGGCGAGCGTGCCGGACATGCCCCTGAGGCGCTCAAGGTCGGCGTCCACGCGCTGGGTTACGCCGCCGCGACCGACCGGGAAGCCGCGGACGACTTCTTCCCCGGCTATGCCGAGGCTTTCACCAAGATCGGCCGCGAGCGCGGCTGGCCGCCGGTGACCCGCGCCCACTTCGACGCGCTGCTCGGCCCCACGGGCGCGCTCATGGTGGGCTCACCGGAGACGGTCGCCGCGAAGGTGCTGCGGATGCGCGAGGCCCTGGGCGGCATCGCGCAAATCGGTTTCCAGATGTCGGTTGCCGGGCTGCCGCACGCCAAACTCTTACGGTCGACAGAGTTGATCGGCGCTCGGGTCGCACCCTTGATTCGGAAAAACGTGTAGCCCAGTCAAAACTACCTGGTAGCCTGATCGCCGTGTCCAAAACCGGGAGTAGACTTGCCGTAACCCGCTCCCGCAAACTCGCCCGAAAGGTTGACTCCATGGCAGAGACCCCCAAGCAGCAGTTCACCCGCCGAGGCTTCCTGAAAGGGGCCGGCGTCGCCGCGGCGGCCGCGGCGGTCGAGCAGGCGCAGGCATTCGCGCGCGAAACCCGCGAGGGCTTGAAGCCGGATGCGGCCGTCGGTCCGGACGCCGTGCCTATCCAGCTCCGCATCAACGGCCACGAGCACAAGGTCGCCGTCGAGCCCCGCTACACCCTGGCGGAGACGCTGCGCGACCAGATCGGCCTCACCGGGACCAAGGTGGTCTGCGACCGGGGCTCCTGCTCGGCCTGTACCGTTTGGCTCGATAAAACCCCCGCGCTGGCGTGCATGACGCTGGCCGTCGATGCGGTGGGCCGCGAGATCACCACCATCGAAGGCATGAGCGGCAAGAACGGCGAGCTGCACCCGGTGCAGGCCGCGTTCGTGAAGCACGATGCGCTCCAGTGCGGCTTTTGCACGCCGGGCATGGTGATGAGCTGCGCCGCGCTGCTCGACCGCAACCCGAACCCCACCCTGGCCGACGTGAAGCATGCCACCAGCGGCAACCTGTGCCGCTGCGGAACCTACCCCCGGATCTTCGACGCGACGCTGGAAGTCGCGGCCAACAAGCAGCTCGCAGTGCTGCAGGGAGCCTGAGCCATGCCGGTGCTCGATCAGAACGACACGACGCAGAACAGCACACAGCAGACCGGCAAACCCAAGGTCAAGGGCCAGGATGTCGCGGCGCAGCCGACGACGGCGCAGCAGCCCGGGGCCAAGCGGACCGATTCGTTCGCGTTCGGCATCCCGCAGGCCGGGTTGACCGAGGTGCGGCGCGAGGTCCCATTCGACGAGCCGCCGCCGCTCGCGCCGAACGATCAGCTGCGATTCATCGGCAAGCCCACCGTTCGCTACGACGGCCCGCAAAAGGTAAGCGGCAAGGCGCGCTACACCGCCGACGTGCAGCTGCCGGGCATGCTGTACGGCCGCATGGTGGACGCGGAGGTCGCGCACGGACGCATCCTGTCCATTGATACGTCCGAGGCGGAAAAGCTGCCCGGCGTGCGCGCGGTCCACGTCATCGAGCACACCTTCGGCGTCGCCGAGCTGCGCGACCCTAAGCAGGAAACCCCCTCGCGCTACCCGATCGTGCGCTACATGGGCCAGCCCATCGCGGCGGTCGCGGCGACCACGCCGCAGGTGGCGGCGGATGCAGCCAAGCTGGTCCGGGTCAAATACGATGCCATGCCTTTCACGGTGAGCCGCGCGGAGGCCCGCAAGCCCGGCGCTCCGGTGGTGTACCCCGGCCCGGCGGATGCGGCAGGCTCGGCGGGCGGCGGCGGCGGGCCCAAGGACGTGCCGCAGCACGGCAACGTACACGGCCCGCAGCGCAAGACCAAGGGCGATCCCGCGGCCGGGTTCGCCGCGGCCGAGGTCACGGTCGAGGGCGAGTACTTCACGCAGGTCCAGACCCACTCCGCGCTCGAAACCCATGGCTACGTCGTCGATTGGAAGCCCGAGGAGTTGACCGTCTACGCTTCCACGCAGGGCACGGCCAGCGCGCGCGAGGAGTTCGCCGAAATCCTGAAGCTGCCCAAGTCGCAGGTCCGGGTCATCACGGAGTACATGGGCGGCGGCTTCGGCGCGAAGTTCGGCGCGGGCAACGAGGGCGTATCCGCGGCCTACCTTTCGCAAAAAGCGGGCGTCCCAGTCAAGCTGATGCTCGACCGCCGGCAGGAGCACATCGTCGCCAACCGGCCCGATTCGCACCAGAAGCTCAAGATCGGCGCGAAACGCGACGGCACGCTCACAGGCATCGAGCTGGTGAGCTACGGCACGGCGGGCGTGGGTACGGGCGCGGGCACCGCCGGCCCGGCTACCAACATGTATAAGTGCGACAACATCGCCACCGAGGAGTACGACGTCTTCATCAACGCCGGCCCCGGTAAGGCGTTTCGCGCGCCCGGCCATCCGCAGGGATGCTTCGCGCTGGAGCAGCTGGTCGACGAGCTCGCGGTCAAGCTCGACATGGACCCCCTCGCGCTGCGCGAGCGGATCGACGAGAGCCCGGCCCGCAAGGTCGAGCGGCAGCTGATCCTCGAAAAGACAAACTGGCGCAACCGCAAGCCTGCCGGGGCGGACAAGGGCCCCATCAAGCGTGGGTCCGGCATCGCCCAATCGGTCTGGTACCGGTTCGTCAACAAGGACTCCTCCTGCGAGGTGCGTGTTTCGCGCGATGGCTCGGTGGAGCTGATGTCCTCGGTCCAGGACCTGGGCACGGGCACCAAAACCATGCTGGCCGTGGTGGTCGCGGAGGAGTTCGGCATCCCGCCCGAG
The DNA here is from genome assembly GCA_964250195.1 of uncultured Acidobacteriaceae bacterium. Taxonomy (GTDB): domain Bacteria; phylum Acidobacteriota; class Terriglobia; order Terriglobales; family Acidobacteriaceae; genus EB88. Next base: position 6,637 of record CAXUEU010000029.1, on the reverse strand, counting down.
CAGATCGTGGTCCGCATCGGCGACACGCGCTACCCGCTCGGCCCGGACTCGGGCGGCTCGGTCACGGCCGGGTCCATCACGCCGTCGGTCCGCAACGCGGCCTACCAGGCGAAGAGGCAGATGTTCGCCGCGGTCGCGCCGAAGCTGGGCGTGGGCGCGGACGACCTTTCGGTCGATCCGAAGGACGGCCGTATCGTCGTGAAGGGAAGCGACAAGAGCTACACCCTCAAGCAGGTGGCGAGCAAGCTGCCGACCGGCGACATCTCCGCCCGCGTCACGCGCGGGCCGGAGTACGCCAAGGAAAAGCTCCAGTATGGCGGGGTGGACTACGTCGAGCTGGCGGTCGACACCGAAACCGGCCGTGTGCACGTCGAGAAGGTCTACGCGGTGCACGACTGCGGGCGACCCATCAACCCGACCGGCGTCAAGAGCCAGATCACCGGCGGCATTCTTCAGGGCATCTCCTACGCCTTGTTCGAGCAGCGCATCATGGACCCGCAAAAGGGCGTGATGCTCAACGCGAACCTCGAAAACTACAAGATCCTGGGCGCGCGCGAGGTGCCGGAAATCCAGGTCGAGCTGATCGAGAACTACATCGCGCAAAGCTCCACCGATGCGGCGGGCATTGCCGAGTCGGCGGGCATCATCAACCTGGCCGCCGCCATCGGCAACGCGTTCTACAACGCGACCGGCGTGCGCATGCGCTCCATTCCCATGACCCCCTCGGCCGTGCTCGCGGCACTGGGCAAGACAAGCTCCCAGGAGGACCTGGCATGAACCGCTTCTCCTATCTCAACTGTGCGACGGTCGAGGAAGCCCTCGACCAGCTGGGCCCCGACGCCACCATCAAGGCCGGCGGCATCGACCTGCTCGACCTGATGAAGGACGGCATCGTCGCCCCGCCCAGGCTCGTGAACATCCGCAACGTGGACAGCTTGCGCGGTATTTCTCTCAGCGAGGAAGGCCTGCGCATCGGGCCATTGACGACGCTCAGCGAGATCGCCTTCCACCCCGAGGTGCAGCGGAGCTACGGCGCGCTGTCCGACGCGGCGGGCCACGCGGCCACCCCGCAGGTGCGCAACATGGCCACGCTCGGCGGCAACCTGATGCAGCGGCCCCGCTGCTGGTACTTCCGCTCGGGCGCGCACGACTGCAAGAAGAAGGGCGACACCAGCACCGCCTGCCACGCGCACGAGGGCGAGAATCAGTATCATGCCGTCGTGAACAACGGCACCTGCGCCATGGTGCACCCGTCCTCCACCGCCGTGCCGCTGCTGGCCATGGGCGCGCACGTGGAGCTCACCTCCAAGCGGGGCAAGCGCGTCGTCGCCATGCACAGCTTTTACAACCCGCCCGAGAAGGACCTGCTCAACGAGACCGCCGTGCACCCGGGCGAGATCATCACGGCGGTAGTGGTTCCCACGCCGGTAGCCGGAACGCGCTCGGCGTACCAGAAGTACGGCGAAAAGGAGAGCTTCGATTGGCCTCTGGCCGATGCCGGGGTGGTCCTGGTCATGGACGGCGACGTGTGCCGCAAGGCATCCATCGTGATGGGCGTCGCCGCGCCCACGCCCATCCGGGCCCACGCGGCGGAAGCCCTGCTCGTCGGCAAAAAGATCGACGAGAGGACGGCCCGCGCCGCAGGCAAGGCCGCGATGGCCGGGGCCACGCCCCTCTCCATGAACGGCTACAAAGTGCAGCTGTTCCACACCGCCGTGTACCGCACGGTCCTGCTTGCGGCCGGGCAAATGGACCGCGACCCCAGCGCGATCGGCTAACGCGCCGTCCGCGCGCAAAGGAGGCACTATGTCAGCACTGCCCGTCCTGCAAACCCGCTGCGCCGCGCTTCGCTCCAAGAGCTCCTACGGCGCGTTCGGCGACTTTCACGAGGAAATGAACGAGGTCCTGGGCTCGACCACGACCTACTGGTGCATCAAGACCCAGTCCAAGGCCGGGCCGGACGACCATTTCGTGCACCGGAGCGTTTGTAACGAGAGCCGGCGCTGCTGGGAAGGCGCGGAGGAGTAAGTGTGGCATTGGAGGGCACCATGGTCACAGTCGCGGAAGCCGTAAGCCGAATCGTCAGCGTGGAGGAGTATCTCAATACCTCCTACAGGCCGGACCGTGAGCTGATCGACGGTCGTCTGGAGGAAAAGCCCATGCCGACCAGACTGCATGGCTTTGTACGGGCCCTGATAAGTCAATGGTTTTTGAACCACACGGATGAGTGGGGAACCCTCGCTCTATCCGAGGTGCGTACACGGGTGCGCCCGAGCGACTTCCGTTTGCCGGACGTGGCTGTCGTTCGGATCGGAACAAAGCTGCTCGATGAGCCCATGGACCAGCCGCCTTTGATCGCGATCGAGGTGATGTCGAAGCGGGACACATTCGCGGCTCTCCGAGATCGGGCTTCCGATCTCGCGCGCATGGGTGTGGACCATGTCTGGCTTGTCGATCCGAAAAAGCATGAAGCGTATGTTTTCACCGGCGGCGCATGGCAGCCCACAACCGAGCTTCAGCTCCCGGGCTCGCCCACCCACCTCGACCTCGCCTGGCTTTGGGCGAGAGTAGAAAAATACTCATAACGTTACGGCGCTGCCCACAGAACCACCCGTCCACCCTGCTCGATCCGCGCCCCTGCTTCCGGCTCCTGCGCCAGCACCGTTCCGGGCGCGGTCTCCGGTGTGAGTACCACCTGCGCTCCCGGCGGCGCGCCCGCCCGCCGTTCCACCCGGAAACCGGCCCGCTCCAGCAAGGCTTCCGCTTCGCCATAAGGCTTGCCGGCCACGTCCGGCATCACGAAGCTCGCTCCCTGGGGCGGCGCGGCCTCGGCCACCAGGAGGCTCACGCTCGGCTGCTCCGCCCCTTGCGCGTCCGCTTCCGGGTCCTGCGCCAGCACCGTCCCGGCGGGCACCCGCGCCGAAGGCAGGTGCGCGATCGAGCCGAGATCGAGCCCGCGCGCCCGCAGCAGCAGCACGGCCTCCCGCTCGCTCCGGCCCACCACCGCCGGAACCGCGACGCGCCGGGGACCCAGACTGGTCGCGACCGCGAGGTTCCACCCGCGCCGGACCTCCGCTCCTCCCACGGGTGTCTGCAGCAGCACCCGCCCCTCGGGCAGCACGGTTGAGTACAACTTCCGGGTCACGGATACATCCAGTCCCAGCCCCGCCGCCCGGCTCGCCGCCTCGGCCACGGGCAGCCCGCGTAGGTCCGGCACCGCGACCACGCCGCGATGCACCGCGAACTGCATGGTCACGATCGCCGACACGCCCGCGATGCCCGCGAGCAGAAGCACCACCAGCCCGAGCCGGAACCAGCCGCTCACGGCGCGCTCTCGACCGTGACCTCAACTTCGACGGAAGCCGTGATCTCGACGGCGCGGGCCAGCATGAGCGAGACCGAGCAGTATTTTTCCTTGGAAAGCTCCACCGCGCGCTCGACGGCAGACCGGTCCAACCCCGGCCCGCTCGCCTTGTAGACGAGGTGGATGCGTGTGAATACCCTCGGCGGTGCCTCCGCCTGCTCCGCCGACGCCTCCACCCGCAGCTCGCGCAGGTCCTGGCGCTTCTTGCGCAGGATGCCCACCACGCTCACGGACGCGCACGCGCACAGCGCGGCCAGCACCGCTTCCATCGGGGAGAGCCCGTCCGCGTGCCCGGGAGCAGCGTCGAAAGCGACCCCGTGCCCGCTTTCGCCGGTCCCCTCAAACCGCAGCCCGCCCCGCCACTCCGCGCTCGCAAACATCAGTGCCTGCTGTCCGTGACCGGTTCCGGATGGATCAGCACGCGGTCCACCTCCGGGCACCCGCTCTTGAATCGATCCTCGAGCGAGGTAATGACCTGGTGGACGCGCTGCATCTCGAGCTCGTCCGGCATGGCGCAGTGGCAGGAGAGCTGGAAGCGATCCCCTACCCGGCTGACCACCACATCGTGCACATCGAGGATCTCCCGGAGCGGCGCGGCCGCGAACCGCAGCTGCGCTTCGATGCTGCGATCCCGCGCCTGCACCTCGGGCCGCTCGATGGTCGCGGGTTCGCTCTCGATGTGGGTCAAGACGCTGTGGACCTGCGGCAGGGCCGCGCGAATCTCGTCCTCGATGCCGCGCACGAAGCTGTGGGCTCGCTTGAGCGGCAGGCGCTCGTTGACTTCGAGGTGCTGCTCGATCCTGAGGCCGCCTTCGAAGGTCTGGACGGAAACGTCGTGGAGGACGACGTTGTTCCTGAGCGCCACCGCCCGCACCCGGTCGAAGATGCTCTCGGCTTCGGTGGCGCGCGGGACCGTGCGGATGACCACGTCGGCATCCGGAAGCACCCGGCGCACCGCTGCCGTCGCTTCCTCCACCAACTGCTCCGTGCGCTGGAAGGTGAGCTGGCGCGACATGGACAGGGTCAGATCCGCGAAGTGCGCGCCGCCGACCGACCGCATGCGCGCCTGGTCCACTTCGAGCACGCCCGGCACCCGGCGCACCTCCGCCAGCACGCGCCGCCGCACGTCGCGCGGGGTCGCGTCGGTCAGGGTCCCCACCGTGCGCCGGCCCAGCTTGCATGCGAACAGCAGAATCATCCCGGAGACGAACAGGGCCGCGGCGGAATCCGCGTAGCGCAGCGCCGGGACGCCCCAGTGCTCGCCGGCCCAGGTGAGCCCGAGGCCGAGCACGACCGCGACGCTGGCCCAGATGTCCGAGGCGAAGTGCGCCGCGTCCGCCGCCAGGGCATCGCTGTGGGTGCGCTTCGCGACCGCGCCCAGCCGCCGGGACCGCCACAGGTCCACGCCGATCGACACGAGCAGCACGGCCATCGGCCAGATCGAGGCGCGCACCCCATCGGTGTGCCGCGCGATGCGCCCGAGCGCTTCCGCGCCGATCCACACCGAGGAGGCCGCCATGAGAAACACTTCCACGAACGCCGAAATGCTCTCGACCTTGGCGTGCCCGTAAGGGTGGTCCTCGTCGGCCGGCTTGTCCGCCACCTGCACGGAAACGTAGGTCAACCCCGCACCGAACAGGTCGAGCCCGGAGTGCGCGGCATCGGACAGCACGCCGAGCGAGCCGCTCACGATTCCCGTGGCCAGCTTCAAAGCCGTCATCACGAGCGCGGTCATCACGGAGCCGAGCGCCACGGAAGCTTTTTCGCTCGTCTGCGCGGCGGGTAGGGGCGTTTCCGCGATCGGTTCCGTTCGAGGGCCGCTCATCGGATGAGGATATACCCGGTTTCTTGCGGATACGGTATGTTTTCGGGGCAAAAACGCTGGCCGAATCTACAGAAAAGCCAGAGACATGCGTTAGTCTCAAAACTATGTCCGTGGATCGCCGCCGCTTTCTTGAGATCGCCGCCATCACCGCCGCAGCCGGTTCCATTTCCGGGTTCGGCGCAGCCCCGCAGGAGAAAACGAAAGGCGATACGCTCAATCCATCCGGCATCAAGATGGCAGGCATCCGCATGATCCCGGTCGTGGGCGGCAAATACAAGGTCTGGACCAAGAAGGTCGGCGACGGCAAGGTCAAGATCTTGCTCCTCCACGGCGGACCTGGATTTCCACACGCCTACTTCGAAGCCTTCGAATCATTTCTGCCGCAAGCCGGCATGGAGTTTTACTATTACGACCAACTCGGCTGCGGCAACTCCGATGCTCCCGACGACCGTTCCCTGTGGACTTTGCCCCGCTTCACGCAAGAGGTCGAGGAGGTGCGCCAAGGGCTTGGACTCGACGACTTCGTGCTGTACGGGCACTCCTGGGGCGGCATTCTCGCCATCGAATACGCGCTTACCTACCAGCGACACTTGCGCGGACTGGTCATCTCGAATATGGCGGCGAGCACGGCGGCAGCGCTCCGCCATCTTAACGAACTCAAGGCGCGCTTACTCACTCCCCAAAAACAGACACGGCTCGATGCGCTCGAAGCCAAGGGCGCGCAGGACACGCCGGAGTACACGAGCATCGTCGAGGGCGAACTCTATCCGCAAGTCATTTGCCGTTTGCAGCCGTGGCCCGAACCGGTCACCCGTTCGCTCGAGCACGGCAATCAAGTCATTTACAACCAAATGCAGGGTAAGAGCGAGTTCGAGATCACCGGCAGCCTGAAGGGCTGGGATCGCTGGGACCGCCTGCACGAGATCAAGGTCAAGACGTTGACGATCGGCGCGCAGTGGGACGAGATGGACCCCGCCGATATGAAAAAGATGGCAGGCCTGGTCGCACATGGCAGCTACGCGTACTGCCCAAAGGGCAGCCATCTCTGTTTTTGGGACGATCAGGAAGCTTATTTTCGGCAGCTGATCGGGTTTTTGCGAACAGTCTGAGATCGCCATGAAATCAGCGCGCGACGGCAAAAGGCCCAGGCTGAAACGATCTCTGCGCGGGTGTCCAACGCCACCGTCGCCGCTCGACAATCAAACGTAGATTCTCCGGCTGCCCCTCGTGCCGGGTGGTCGCGCGGGTTTCTTCCACGCTGCCGTCCGGGAACGGCTGCAATACGGACGCCTGCTCGATCGTGAGTGCCTCGCCGATCACGTCCTCCGACCGGTACTCGGTCGTGGTCAGCACCGTCGCCCAGCGGCCGCCGCGTACCTCCAGCAGCTTCATCTCGTCCAGCACCATGCCCGTGCCCTGGGCCGCGTTGCCGTGGTGCGCCAGGACCG
>CAXUEU010000028.1:0-26993 GCA_964250195.1 uncultured Acidobacteriaceae bacterium | reverse complement strand
GGAGGATGGAGGGTGGAGGCTTGCGCGATGCGCTTAGCATAGCTTCCGTCGTCTACGATTCTGGTCCAGCCGCCTCGCTCTGTTTAATTCAAGTTCAAGATGAGCTTATCGGCGCTTTTCTTCACCCCTCACCCTTCACCATGCCTCCCTCCCCGGTCACGTTACCGCCATCTATTTACCCGAGCGAATCCGGCGTGGGCCCGTCTAAAATCTGTGTAGACGCCGCGCTCGCTGCGGCTTGAGGTTTTCCCGTGCGTGTTTTCGCTTCCTTCTTCGCCGTCGCCGCCTGTTCGCTTCTGCCGTTTGCCGCCCGCGCCGCCCAGTTGGGCGAGGACGCCCGCGGGGCCATTCCCAAAGATATCCAGCAGCTGATCGTGGTCGACTACCGGGCCATGCAGAACTCGCAGGCCGCGCTGGACCTGAAGGCGCGCGTGCTGCCGCCGGAGATCAAGCAGCTCGAGGCGGCGCTCTCGAAGTCCGGCCTGGACTCCGGCCATGACGTGGAAGAGCTGGCGTTCGCGAGCTTCCGGCCCGCCCCGGGCGACGATAACGCGCTCACCGTCGGCGTCGCGCAGGGGCAGTTCGCTCTGGCCGACATCCTCGCCGACTTTCGCAAGCGCAAGGTCAAGCCGGTGCTGTATCGGACCAACAAAATCTTCCCGCTGACCGGTTCGGGCATGCAGGTCGCGTTCGTGAACCCGACCACCATGATCTTCGGCTCGACCGACGCGCTCAAGCACGCGCTTGACTCGCGCGACGGGTTCGCGCCGAACATGCTGTCCAATCAGCCGCTGGTTCAGCAAATGGGCTTGGTCGATACCGAGCCGTTGTGGAGCCTGCTCGACGGCAAGGGCACGCAGATCATGATGAAGTCCGTGGTGGGCCAGGCCTCGCAGCTGGCGGACTTCGAGTCGATCCGCAAGCGGCTCGTCAGCTCGCGGTATACGATGAACTTCGACAACGGGGTCAAGTTCAACCTTGCCGTGGTGACGCCGGATACTTTTTCAGCGGCAACCATGTCGAGCCTGATGAACGCGGCGGCGCAGTTCGAAAAGATCGGCGGCTCGGACGTCGAGAAGCAGGCCATCCAGAATACCCGGATCGCGTCGAATGCCGGAACGCTGAACGTCGATTTCTCGTCCTCGGACTCGCAGTTCGCGACGCTGCTGCGGTCGTCTTTGTTTCAGAGCGTGGTGAAGTAGGGCAGGATCGAGGGGCGAGTCACAAGTCACGAGTGGCAAGGAAACCCGATCCGGATTATGTAGACAATCAGCGCGGTGGTAAGGGGGGTGTTGGCCGCTCAATGATCTACCTTCTTCCTTGTGACTCGCCACTTGTCACTCGCCCGTGCCTTACCCCTTCCGCTCCAGAATCCTCGCCGTCACCACCACGCCGCTCTCGTTGTTGTGGAGCGTCATGGGGAAGGCGAGCACGTTCCAGACCCACTCCTCGCCCTTGCGGGGCAGGTTCATCAGACCGCGAAAGGTGCGGTCGATGTAGGTTTCCCGCGTCGTCGCCACGCGGGCGACGATCTCGCGCCAGTCCGGGGCGAGCTCCGGCATCTCGTAGAACATGTTCTTGCCGCGGAACCAGTCGCGCGGGCGCTCCAGCAGGCGCGCGCAGGTTTCGTTCACGTACTGCCAGTTGCCCCGGGCGTCCAGCACTTCGAGCACCACGTCGTCGCCCATCGCCATGTTGATGCGGGAGTAGAAGAAATCGCGCGCATCCACCATCACCGGCTTGCCCGCGCGTTTGGCCCGGAACGAACGCAGCGCCGCCACCAGATCGTCGACCGAGCTGTAGCCCTTGAGCAGGTGCATGTCCTCGGGCCCGCCGAAGCGCCGCTCCAGCGTGGCCGATAGAATGATGATGGGCACTTCCGGGCGGGACTCCCGAAGTCTCTGGGCCACTTCGGTGCCGAACTTGCCCGCGCCCAGGTGGTAGTCCAGAACCGCCACGTCGATCCGGTGCAGCTGCTCGAGGGCCTCCTCGACGGTGGAAGCAGTCTCGGTTTGATAGCCGTGTTTGTGCAGAATGGTCGCGCGCAGGAGCAGGTTGTCGACTTGGTCGTCGAGTAGGAGCACCTTGACCGGCGTCTCCTCCCCATCGGCGACGGCGAGGATGTCGAGCAGTTCGGAATCGGGCGCATCGGGCCAATCGGTTGTGTCGGACATAGGCAGGGTAGATGCGCCCGCGCGCGCAAGCAGTTTCCGGGCGACCGCGGCCTTTTGCGGTTTCGTTCCGCGCGGCTTTGCCTCGCCGCGGCGGAGTTTTCTCCCGGCCTCGATCGACTCCGAACCGCCTACGGGCGCTCCCGGAGCTCCCGCTCGAGTTTGCCGAGCCGCCGCAGGGCTTCCGGCAGACGCGCGAAGGCGGCCGAAGCCCGGAGCCACTGCCGATTCGGCAGCGCCGGGTAGCCGCTCACCGTTTCGCCCGGCGCGACATCGCTCGGGATGCCGGTTTGGGCGGTGGCCACCGCGCCGTCCCCTACCTTTAGATGCCCCGCCACCCCGACCTGCCCGGCCAGGATCACGCCACGACCCACGTGGCTGGACCCGGCGAGGCCCACCTGCGCGCACAAGAGGGTGTGCTCGCCCACGGTGGACCCGTGGCCCACCTGGACCAGATTGTCGAGCTTGGCCCCGCGCGCGATGGTGGTCTCGCCGACGCTGGCCCGGTCGATGCAGCTGTTTGCCTGGATTTCGACGCCGTCGCCGACCACCACGCGGCCGCTCTGCGGGATTTTTACCCAGGAACCACGCTCGTCCCTGGCGAACCCGAAGCCGTCGGAGCCGACCACCGCGCCGTTGCCGAGCGTCACGTCGTCGCCCAAAATCGAGCCCTCGCGGACCACGGCGTGCGCGTGCATGAAGAGCCGCGCCCCCGCCTCCACGCCCGGGTACAGGACGGAGTGGGCCAGCAGCGTGCTGCCTGGGCCTACCCGCGCGCCGGCCCCGATGACCGCGTACGGGCCCACATGGGTGCCTTCACCCAACCGCGCGGATGGGTCGACCGCGGCCGTCGGGTGTATCCCCGGCGCGTACACCGGCTCGCGATAGAACAGCCCGACCGCCCGCGCGAAGGCCAGGTACGGATTCGGAATGCGCAGGGTCGGCATGGAGAGGGAAGGAAACTCCGGCTCCACCAGCACGGCGGCCGCGCGCGTGATCCGGGCGGCGGCGGCATACCGGAGGTTCGCGACGAAGCTGACCTCGCCGGGCCCGGCGTGCTCCAGTCCGGCCACGCCGGTGACGGCGCGTGCGCCGGGGTCCTCGCGGTCGGCCCCCGGCTGAAGCTCCGCGCCCAACCGCTCGGCCAACTCCTTCAAAGTCATCGCACCATTGTAGTAGCCGGGCCGGCCCCTCTCTGTTACCATCGCATTTTGCTCGCAGGCGTTTGCCTCTTCCAGCGACATTTGCTCAGGGACCGGCGCGCGCGACGAAGACCGAACGCCCCCTCATGCCCGAATACACCTACCTGCTCGAGACTCGCCTTTCCTCCGCTCAACAACACGCGCTCGCGCAGGTCCGCCAGGCGGCGCGCGAAGCCGGCATGACCGTCTTCCTCGCGGGCGGCGCGGTGCGCGACCTGACCACCGGGTCCTCGGTCCGCGACCTCGACTTCAGCGTGCAGGGCAACGCCCTGCTGCTCGAGGAAGCCATCAAGGCGCGCGGAGGGGTTTTGTGGGGCAAGGCCGAGGCGACTCGGACCCTGTTCTTCTTCTTTCCGGGGTCGGTGCGCGTGGAAGTGGCGAGCACCCGCAAGGAGAGCTTTCCCAAGCCGGGCAAGCCGGTCTACGAGTGGAGCAGCATGGTCGAGGACCTCTACCGGCGCGACTTCACCGCGAACGCGATGGCGCTCTCGCTGAACGAGGGCTCCCACGGCCTGCTGCTGGACCCTTTGAACGGTGTCGCGGACATCGAGGCGCGGCAGCTAAGGCTGGTGAGCAACTACGGTTTCCTCGAGGACCCTTCCCGGCTGGTTCGGCTGGTCCGCCTGCGGCAGCGCCTGGGCTGGACGGTCGAGGACCGAACGCAGAAGCGCTATGAAAACGCCAGGGAAGCGGACAATTTCGACGTGATTTCCCCATTCCAGCGCGGGTACGAGCTCGAGGAGATCGCCGCCGAGGAGGGCGCGCCGGCCGTGCTGCGCTCGCTCGCCGCCGAAGGCTGGATGGCGAAGCTGTTTCCGGAGTGGACGGCGGAAGCGATCGATACGGTCGCGCTCGACGAGCTGCACCGGATGCGCATCCAGCTTTTAATGCAGGGCATCGCCCCGGACCTGACCGCGGCCCATTTGCAGTTGATGACCGCGAAGATGAAGCCGGCCGTTCGCGAAAAGCTCAAGGCCGCGATGGTGCGGCCCGGGCTGCGCAAACAGTGGGAAGGGCTGGACGAGAGCGCCAAGCAGTTCGCGCAGCTGCTGACGGGCCGGGATGCCGCCGCGCCCTCGGCCACCTGGAAGTTGTTCCACACCCACGCCGCCGAGCCGATTTTGTGGCTGGCCCAGGGCAAGCGCACTCCCGCGGCCGAAGCGAAGTTCAAAAACCTGTTCACGGTGTGGCCGGAGGCGGCCAAGAAGGTGCCGATCGCGCTGATGCTGGAGCTGCGGATCGTCCCGGAGCTGCCCGGCTACGACGCCCTGCTGCACGAGCTGTTCCTGGCGCAAATCGACGGCAAGCTGGAGACCGATGAGGCCCTGCGCGCTTTCCTGGAGCCGTACTCGCCCCCTGCCCCCCCGCCGCCGGTCTCGCTAAAGCGGTCTCGCGCCAAGAAGGCTTCCAAGCGCAAGGGCTCGGCCCGCGATGAGGATGAGGACGACGAGGAGAAAGACCCTGAGGACGGCCCCGACACCGAGGATGAGGACGAGGAAGACGACAGCGCCGGGGGCCCGCCCGAGCTGGACCTGAGCCGCTCGCTGGGCAAGGCCGACCTGGGCGCGGTGCTGGGGCGTATTCAGTCCGACCCCGATGCCGAGCCGGATGACGACGCGCCGGCGGGCGCGGCCTTGCCCGAAGACGAGAAGGACGAAAAGGACGAGGAAGACGACGGGGAACGCGCAGCCGAGCCGAAAGCTCCGGTGAAGGCGTCCAAGCCCGCCGCCCGCAAAGCCGCTGAAGTCAAGCCGGAGCCGAAGGCTGCTGCCGCGCCTGAACCCGCTCCAGCAAAGAAGGCTGCGCTGAAGGGTGGCTCGAAACCCGCTGCGCCGGGGAAAGCGGTTGAGCCGGCAACAGCCGCCGAGGCGGGGAAACCCGAACTCGCCGAACGGGTGTCTGCTGAAAAGCCGGCCGAGCCGGTTGCCGCCAAGCCCGCTCCGGCGAAGAAAGCGGCGGGGGAGAAGGCCGCGCCCGCCCCGAAAGCGGCCCCGGCCAGCGCGAAAGCAGCCGAGCCGAAGCCGCCGGCAAAGAGCGCCCCCGCGAAGCAGCAAACGCCCGCCCCGGCCAAGAGCGCGCCCGCGAAGCAAGCCGCGCCCGCTTCAGAGAAGACCGCTCCGGCGAAGTCAGCGCCCGCGAAAGCCGCGCCCGTGAAGAGCGCGCCCATGAAACAGCCCGCGCCCATTGTGGAAAAAACCGTGCCCGCGAAGAAGGCCGTTCCCAAGAAGAAGTAGCTTCCTCTCGCCCGGCGCGCGGTCAGCGAGCGGCGTCGTGGGCCAGGAACACCCGCAGGTCGCGCAGATTGTTGCCGGTCGGCCCGGTCACGATCGCGTCGCCCAGCGCGGTGAACAGCGGGCAGGTGTTGAAGCGCCGCAGGGAGTCTTCCGGATCGAAATTGAACCGCCGGGCCCGCGCAGCGGTGGTCGGGTCCACGATCGCCCCGGCCGCAGGGCTGTTGCCGTCCACCCCGTCCGAGCCCGCGCTCAGCGCCGCGACTGAACCGTCGGCTCCGTCCATCAGCAGCCCGGTCTGGAGAGCGAAGTGTTGGTTGCGGCCGCCGCAGCCCCGGCGCTGCTCCTCGACCGCGACCGCGACCTCGCCGCCTGAGAGCAGGCACACGCGGCCGTGCTCGGCGCGCAGCCGCCGGAAGCGGTCAACCAGATAGCGCGCGGCGCGCTCGGAGCCCCAGTTGTCGCAGCTGTCATCGATGACGACCTTGTAGCCGAGCGCGCGGGCGTGGTCGCGCGCGGCGCTGACCAGGTCGTGATTGGACAGCAGGATCTCGTACTGCGTGTGCTCCGGCTGTGTTTTCGCACGCGGCGCGGCGCGCAGGGCCGCCTCGAAAAAAGCGCGCACCGCGGGGGGGAAGCGCGGGAGCAGATTCCAACGGTCCAGCACGGCCGCGCACTCCTCGGGCGTGGACGCGTTGGGCAGGCTCGGCGAGGAAGCCACCGCGCCCAGGTCCTTCATCGGCACGTCCGCGAGCAGCAGGGTCAGCTTCTCCGAGTCCGGCGCGGCCTCGGCAAGCCTGCCGCCCTTGGTCGCCGAGAAGAACTTGCGCACCGCGTTGATCTCCGCGATCCCCGCCCCGGAGAGCACGAGCGTTTCGTGGAAGGCGCGCACGTCGTCGAGGGGAACGGACCGGTCGAGCGGCAGCTCCAGCAGGGCGGAGCCGCCGCCCGAGACCAGGAAGAAGACGAAAGTGTTCGCGCGGGCGTGGCGGAGCAGGTCCAGCGCCGCCGCCGCCGCGCGCAGGGAGTCCTCGTTGGGAAGAGGATGGCTGCCCTGGAAATACTCGATGTGTTTGTGGCGGCGCACCGGCGGCTCGGGCGCGGCGCACACGCCGTCCACGCGCAGCTTGGGGGGCAGACGGTCCAGCAGGGCGTCGAGCATGGGGATCGCCGCCTTGCCCAGCGCGACGACCTGCACGTTCTTGACCGCAGCGAAGGACTGCTCGACAGGGGGCAGCAGCGGGGAGGGAAAACGGCGCAGCAGCTTGCCTTCGAAGCGCAGGTGCCGGTCCATGGCGTCGGCGATTTTGCATCGGCAGAGGGCCTGCTCGAAGATGGCGAGCGCATCGGCGCGCAGGGAGGCGAGCGCATCCGTCGCGCCCGGTTCGAGCACCCCGGCCGCGCTCATCGCGGCTCCAAAAAATTGCGCCCGACCCATTCGGACAGGACCGCCTGCATCTCCGGCAGACGGCCCGCGAAGAAGTGGTCCGCGCCTTCGATCCAGCTCACCTGCTTGGGCTCGGGCAGCGTCGCGAGCGCGGCCTCGACCTCCTCGACCGGGCCGAACTCGTCCGCGGTGCCGCTCAGGAACAGCCTGGGCTTGGTGCACTCGAGGAGGAACTTGTAGCTGTACCGGCGGTCGGCCGCGCGCACCGGCGTGCCGAGCGAGACCAGGCCGGCCACGCGCGAATCCCTGTTGCCTGCGCGCAGGGCCATGCTCGCCCCGAAGGAGAAGCCGACCGAGAGCACGGGCAGCGCGAACTCGGCGTGGAGCCAGTCGAGCGCCGCGCGGGCATCGTCCTGCTCGCCGTGGCCGCCGTCGTGCTGCCCGGCGCTCGAGCCCACGCCGCGAAAGTTGAAGCGCAGCACCGGCAGGCCCAGGCCGGTCAGGGCCTTCATGGCGTGGTATACCACCTTGTTATGGACCGTGCCGCCGAACAGCGGGTGGGGATGGCACAGCAGAACGGAGAGGGGCGCGGCGTCGGCGTCGGGCCGGAGCCCGTAATTGACCAGGGCTTCCAGGGGGCCTGCCGGCCCGCGCAGGTTTTCGACCGAGCGAACGCCGCCCGAGGGCATGGCCTGCAGACTTGGTGAGGCACTCACGATATCGATTGTAGACCGCCCACGGCGTCCGGCAAAAGCGGCTCCGGTATGCTGGGGGTCGTGAATGGGACAGACAAACGGGAAGCCCTCGCCCTGCTGCGGCGCTTGATGGACATCGACTCCACCACCTACCGGGAAGGCGCGGCGGGGCGGTTCCTCGCGGACGAGCTCGCGCGGCGCGGCTGGGCGGTGGAACGCACGGCGGTGCCCCAGCCGGAAGGCTCGGCGGAAACCGGCGAGCGTTGGAACGTGTACGCGTCGGTCTCCGGGCAGCGGCCGGTGGTGGTGTTTTCGACTCATCTCGATACGGTGCCGCCATGGATCGCGAGCAGCGAGGATGAGGAGTGGGTGCGCGGGCGCGGCGCGTGCGATGCCAAGGGAATCGTCGTCGCGATGCTGCTGGCGGCCGAGCGTCTCCGGGCTGCGGGGGCTCCGGTTGCGATGCTGTTCGTCGTGGGCGAGGAGCGCGACTCGGCCGGAGCGCGGGTCGCGAACGCGCAGGCCCCGGGCAGCCGGTTCCTGATCAATGGGGAGCCCACGGACAACCGGCTCGGCCTGGCCTCGAAGGGTGCTTTGCGCGCGGAGGTCCGGGCACACGGGACCATGGCGCACTCGGCCTACCCGGAGTTGGGCGCAAGCGCGATCCACAAGCTGGTGCGCGCGCTCGACGCGGTGCTGGACGTGCCGCTGCCCGCGGTCGAGGACGTGGGGCCCAGCACCTTGAACATCGGTCTGATCGAGGGCGGCCGCGCGCCCAACGTGATCGCCGACGCGGCGCGGGCGCAGCTGCTGATCCGGCTCGTCGGCCCGTCGGAGCAGACCCGGGCCGCGGTCCGGGCGGCCGCCGCCCCGCACGCGGAAGTGGAGTTCACCCTGGAGATCCCGTTCGTGCGCCTGCGCGCGCTGCCCGGCAGGCCGACCATGGTCGCGGCGTTCACCACCGACATCCCCGCGCTCACCGAGTGGGGCGAGCCGCTGCTGCTGGGGCCGGGGTCGATCCACGTCGCCCACACGCCGGACGAGCGCCTGCGCAAGGCCGAGCTGTGGGAGGCGGTCGAGCTGTACGTGCAGGTCGCCGAGGAGCTGCTGGCGTCGAGCTGAGGCAGTTTTCCTGCAGGCGCAGAGGGTCAAGCTGCCATGAATGCGGCTCTTTCGGCGGGAAAAGCCACCGGCTTGCCGCGATCGGCTTGCCGCGATCGGCTTGCCGCGATGGAGAGGCTCTCCGCGCTCCACGTCGTCAGGAAGACTGCCCTAGAGCAGGAAGCCCTGATCCTCGGCCGCGACCGCGTCGAGAAACGCCCGGAGCAGCGCGATTTTCGGCTCGGCCAGCGCGCGGGTCGCGGGCAGGCGGATTGCGCCGGGCAGGGTCGCCAGGCTCCGCTCCAGGAAAGCGACAACCGGCGTGAAGGTGGGGTAGCGGGTATCCCGGCCGGTTTTCGCGGCCGCGCGCAGAATCGCGATCGCGCCCAACTGTTCGAGGATGTCCGCGTCGCGCAGGATCACGGCCTCGACCGACTCCGGCTCGTCCCCGGGCTGGTGGGTTTCGATGGCGCGGAGAACGGCCGGAATCTTTTCCTCGGGAAAGCCGCAATCGAGCAGGATCGCGGGGGCGTGCTCGATCGCGTGGCGCACGTGATTCCACCGGGGCAGCAGCTCCGGGTCTTCCGGGCGGCGGCCGATGAAGACGCCGAGGTCGTGGAGAAACGCCGCGGCGAAGACGATGTCGTCGTCGTAACTATGCCCCGCGCCGCACAGGCGGCTCAGCGCGTACAGGCGGGGTTGGTGCCCGTATTTGTCGAGCGGCCGCGCGGCTTCCCGGAGGAAGCTTTCGAGCCGGGGGCGGAAGGCCTGAGGGCCGTGGGAGGGAGGCGGCTGCATGGATGGGGTCGCGGGAACCTTGAGAGCAGAGTACCCCAAAGCGATTTCTTTGAGCGGCGAGCGCGCCGGTCCGTGACAGAACAGTGGTGCTGTGTTCGCCGCAGCCGTTCTTTATGCACGAGCGCGGGACATTCTTATTTTGTGTTGAAGGAGGTTCAGGTAGAGTCGGATGAGCAGAGCGGCCCAAGCCGCCAAATTAAACGACGGCTTCGCCTGGGGTGGTTCCCAATTACCCTTGCTTCCGGCCCGCGGCCGGGAAGAAGATCCGCAGAACGGGCAAAGGCGCCAAGGGTTCAGATGGCCAGTTCAGAATTTATCCGGCGAAATGGAAGAGGGGACGCGGCCGGGCCCACGCCGCTGCGGCCCCTGAGCCAGCCAGCCCGGCAGGCCAGCCCGGCCGCTGCCGCCATCGCCTTGATGATGCTCAACGACGTGCTCGCGACGCTCGCGGCTTTTGTCTTCGCGGTTCTGATCCACGCGTTCGCCTTCAGTCAGTCCTCGTTTCTGAGCGCGCTGCCGACCAGCCTCGCGCCGCAGCCCGGCAATCTCTGGTACTTGTTCGGCTTTCTGCTGGTGCTGGTGTTCGTGCTGCGCCGCTACGGGTTGTACAACGGCATCCCGGCGCGCAGCGGGCTCCACGAGCAGCGGCTGATCGCGCAGGCCTGCCTCACCACCGGCGTGCTCCTGTGCGGGTGGCTGTACCTGATGCGCAATCTCGAGGTCTCGCGCACGCTGGTCCTTATCATGGTGGCCACGACCATGGTGACGCTCGGAGTTCGACGGGCTTTGTGGCGCACGGTACGCCTGGCGCGGTATGCCAAGGGCGTCGAGACCCGCAACGTGGTCATCCTCGGCACCAACCGGCTCTCGATGGCCATCGGCCAGCAGATTCAGGACGACGCGTTCCTCGGCTATCGTTTGTGCGGGTTTCTGGATGTTTCGGGCGGAGAATCCGCGGGCGTTCCGGCGGGGCAGATCCTGGGCACCATGGACCGTCTGCGCGAGCTGACCCGGCTCCACTTCATCGATGAATTGGTGATCGCCGAGCCGTGCAGCGTGGAAACGGTGATCCACCTGCTCGAGCAGGCGCACGACGTGGAGCTCGACATTCGCGCGGTGGCCGGCTTCTATGTCGAGCTGGCCCAGAACGCGCCGATCGAGTACCTTGGCGCGTACCCGGTGGTGGCTCTGCACCGGCGCAACCCGCGCACCTTCGCCTTTCTGATGAAGCGGGTGGTCGACATAATCCTGTCGCTGGCCGCGCTGCTGGCCCTGTTTCCGATCATGCTGGTGATCGCGATCGCGGTGCTGGTGGATTCGCGCGGGCCGGTGTTCTACGTTTCCGAGCGCATCGGCAAGCGCGGCCGCGTCTTCCCGTGCTTCAAGTTCCGCACCATGGTGCGCGACGCCGAGGCGAAAAAGCGCGAGCTGGCCAAGCACAACGAGCGCGACGGCATCCTGTTCAAGATGTCCAAGGACCCCCGGGTCACGCGCGTGGGCCGGGTGCTGCGCAAGTACTCGCTCGACGAGCTGCCCCAGTTCTTCAACGTGCTGCGGGGCGAGATGAGCATCGTCGGGCCGCGGCCGCCGATCGCGAGCGAGGTGGCCAAGTACGCGCTCGAGCACTTTCGCCGTCTCGAGGTGCTGCCCGGGGTCACCGGGCTGTGGCAGGTGCAGGCCCGGTCCGACTCCTCGTTCGCCCGCTACATCGCGCTCGACACGGCCTACGTGGAGAACTGGAGCTTCTGGCTGGACCTCAAGATCCTGGTTCGGACGGCGCGTGTCGTGATTCGCGGCACCGGCTCCTGAGCCGCTTCAATTAAACTGGGAGGACATCAGTTAAGCAGGAGAACAAGCCCATGGCGAAGCGTCGCGGCAATCCGAACTGGGGCAAACCGGAGCCGATAGGCCCGGTGGTGCCCACCATCACTTCGTTCGAGCAGGTCGTCAAGGAGTTCAAGCTCACCCCCGATCAGTACGAGCGGTCCACGCGGCTGCGGGAGTGGGCCCGGCGCAACCGCAATTCCAAGTACATTCCCGAGGCGCTGCTCGAGGCCTGGGGCTTCGAGATCGAATCGACCCTGTAAGCCGGCGTGGAAAGCGAGGGCCGCGTGCAAAGCCCTGAACCGGCCCTTTCGCATGGAGGCGGCATGACCCCGTTCTGCACCGTCGAGGAAGCGCTGGAGGAGTTTCGCGCCGGGCGCATGGTGGTCGTCGTGGACGACGAGGACCGTGAAAACGAGGGCGACCTGACCCTCGCGGCCGAGTTCGTCACGCCCGAGGCCATCAATTTCATGGCCCGTTTCGGGCGCGGCCTCATCTGCTTGACCCTGACCGAGGAGCGCGCCGACTATCTCCGGCTCGACCCGCAGGCGGCGGAGAACTCCTCGCGCTTCGGCACCGCGTTCACCATCTCCATCGAGGCCCGCGAGGGCGTGACCACGGGCATCTCCGCCGCGGACCGCGCCCGCACCATCCGCGTCGCGATCGACCCGGCCTCCACCGCCGCCGACCTCGCCCGGCCCGGCCATGTCTTTCCGCTGCGCGCCCGCAAGGGCGGCGTGCTCGTCCGGGCCGGGCAGACCGAGGCATCCGTCGACCTGGCACGCATGGCCGGGCTCCAGTCCGCCGGGGTCATCTGCGAAATCATGAACGACGACGGGACGATGGCGCGTGTGCCGGACCTCGTCCGCTTCTGCGCCGAGCACGGCATGAAGATGCTGACGGTCGCCGAGCTGATCCGCTATCGGCTCCAGCACGAGCGCTCCATCGTCCGCATCGCCGAGGCCGCGCTTCCCACGGCGCACGGCGAGTTCAGGATGATCGCCTACGAGAGCGAGGTCCACGGCGGCGAAAGCCACCTGGCGCTGGTGCGGGGCGAGGTGGCCCAGGCCGATGGCGCGGACGCCCCCGTGCTGGTGCGCGTCCACTCGCACTGCCTGGCCGGGGAGGTCTTCGGCTCCGCCCTGTGCGACTGCCGGGGCTCGGTCGAACGGTCGCTCGCCGCCATCGCCGGGGCTGGGCGGGGGGCGCTGGTGTACCTGCACAACGGCGGGCGCGGCTTCGACGTGGACCCCGCGCAGGCGCGTATGCCCGGCCTGCCCGGCGCGATTCTGCTCCATAAGGAGCAGGCGCGCGGTGCCGACACCCACGAGGACCGCCACGCCCGCATCCTGCGCCAGGTCGGTCTCGGCGGCCAGATTCTGTCGGATCTCGGCATCCGCCGTATCCGCCTGCTCTCGAACACGCGCACACACGTGCCCGCGCTTCAGGGATTCGGGGTGGAAATCATCGAGCAGGTGCCTATTCCGGAGTGGGTCCCGGCCGGGCGTTGACTTGAGTGATGCTGATCAAGCGCAGACTCACCACAGCCTTTGGACGCGCCATGCTCGCCCTTTACGGATTGCTGGGTGGCCGGCGACTTCGAGACCGGGCGCTCGCTGCCCGGGTAGAGCAGGCCCCGCGGAGTTCATGAGAGATTCATGAGATTTGTGCGATCCGCAGCAATCCAAAGCCGGCCCCGCAGCGTGATACGAGCAGAACTACTTGTATTCAAGCCGTCCGGGCCACTCCCAGGCGGCTGCCTTGCCCGAATCAACCAGCCGCGCCGTAAGGGAGCCCTCGCATGAACAGTTTCATCGCCAGCCAGGAAGTCAAAAATGCAGCCGAACCGCGCCTGAACCGGCGCGGTTTTCTTTCCAGAGCCGGTCTCGCCGGAGCGGGCGTCGCCGCGGCGGGCCTGGCGCTCGCGAGCCCGAAGCAGGCCTTCGCCCAGAGCGCGGCCCCTGTGCAGGACTCCGTCAAGCAGATCCTGACCGCCGTGCTGGTCGCCGAGGACCTGGCCAGCACGTTCTACTACAACGCCCTGGTCGGCAAGGTGATCCAGGACCCGGCGCTCGCGGGCCCCGGTGGTACGGCGGTCAAGGTTTCCGCCGCCGGCAACGAAGGCAATGTCCAGTACCTGCGGGCCGCCTTATCCGAGGAGGTCGAGCATGCCGCCGTCGCGCGCTCGCTGCTCCAGATCCCCGCATCGGCCGGCGACCCCTACCAGACGTTCTATCTGCCGGCCGGCACTTTCGACACGCTCGCGGCTTTTGCCGGCGTGCTCGACGCGCTCGAGAACGCCTTCATCGGCGCGTACCTCAACGCCATCCAGGAGTTCGCCACCATGGCGGCCTACGGCGCGATCTCGGGCGGCGTCTACACCGACGTCGACGGAGCCAAGTATCAATCCGTGCAGCTGGTTTACTTCGCCAAGATCGCCGCCGCCACCATGGGCGTCGAGGCGGAGCATCGCGTGCTCGGCCGCGTGATCTCGAACACCAACCCCGCCAACAACCTGGCTTACGAGCAGCTGGACGGGCTCAACTCCGTCTACAACGGGCCGAACTCCGCCGTAGCGGCGCTCACGCCGTTCCTGACGCCGAGCACCGGGCCGGGCTACTCGCTGGCCGAGGCGCTCGCCAACCAGGGCGCGGTCTCGCTGCCCGTCAACCCCGTCGCCCCCGCGGCCAACTAGCTGAGCTGACCCGTTCTACGATCCTGAGCCCGCTCTCACCCCGAGGGCGGGCAGCATTCCGGCCAGCCCGCGCCGGGCGAGCTCGGCCTCCAAAGCCTCGGCGGTCGTGAACAGGATGGCTTCGAGGCCCACCGACTCCGCCGCCGCGGTATTCTCGGGCTTGTCGTCCAGAAACAATGCGTTTTCGGGCGCGACCCCGAGTTTTTCGCAGGTGTGACGGTAGATCGCCGGGTCCGGCTTGGCAATGCGGATCTCGCTCGACCAGGTGTGGTGGTCGAAGCGGCCCAGCCATCCGAACTCCTGCCGCAGGTACAGCACCAGCTCCGCCGGCATGTTCGAGAGGATGGCGGTGCGGAAGCCCGCGTCCTGGAGCGCGGCGACCCAGCGGATCATCGGCTCATTGAGGGTGGACCACATGAGCACGTCGTGCTCGATCAAGCGCTCTACTTCGAGCGGCGTCAGCTCCAGCGCGGCATCGCGGCCGATAGCGCCCCAGAACCCCGGACCGTCGAGCTCGCCCAGGTCGTAGCGGTGCCGGTGACGCCAGTAGTGGTCGTCGAAGGCCGCATCGTCGAGCCGGGTAATCTGCTTGAGAGCCGCTAGGGCGGCCGGTTCGCGCGCCGTACTCAATACCATTCCGTAGTCGAAGATCACTGCTTCCAAAGCCATGCATTCGATTATGCGGGACAATCGACAGAGTGTTTTCCTCGCGCACCAACTGGGACAGGGAAGAATCCGCTCTGGCGCGGGCGGCGTGGTTGTACGTCGGACGAAAAGTCGACCTCACCGCCTCCAACCCGACCCGCTGCGGGCTGGGCTTCGCACCCGAGACTCTCCTGCGGACGCTGAAAGTTGAGGATGCGGCGCGCTACGACCCCCAACCCTTCGGCCGCCTCGCCGCGCGCGAGGCGGTCGCGGCCTACTACCGGGCCCCGGTCGACCCGGCGGAGATCTGCCTGACCGCGAGCACCAGCGAGGCGTACAGCTTCCTGTTCCGCCTGCTCTGCGAGCCGGGCGACGAGATCCTGATCGCCTCGCCCAGCTATCCTCTCTTCGACCACCTCGCCGCGCTCGACGACATCCGGCTTGTGCCGTACCCGTTGTTTTACGACCACGGCTGGCAGATCGAGCCCGGCGCGGTCGAGGCCCGCATCGGCCCGCGCACCCGCGCCCTCGTGCTGGTTCACCCCAATAACCCCACCGGCCACTTCGTTTCCGCCGCCGAACGCGCCGCGCTGGAACGCCTTTGCGCCGACCGCGACCTCGCTTTGATCGTGGATGAAGTCTTCCTCGATTACGCTTGGGCCGGGCAGGGGGCGCGCAGTTTTGCCGAGGGCCCGCACCCCGCTCTATGCTTCGTATTGAGCGGCCTCAGCAAAGTGTGCGCGCTGCCGCAGATGAAGGTGGGCTGGTGCGCCGTGTTCGGCCCGGAGCAGGCCCGCCGGGAGGCGTTGGCGCGGCTCGAGATTGTCGCCGATGCGTACCTGTCGGTCGGCGCGCTGCCGCAGGCGGCCCTGCCCGGCTGGCTCGCGGGGCGCGGCCCGGTGCAGGCCGGGGTGCGGACACGGGTGCTGGGGAACCTCTTGGCGCTCGATGCAATGCTTACGGGAACGCCCGTGAGCCGTCTCGTGGGGGAAGGCGGGTGGTCCGCCGTGCTGCGCATCCCGGCGCTCGAACCGGACGAAAGCTGGGCGGTGCGTCTGCTGGCGCGGACGGGCACGCTGGTCCAGCCCGGCGCGCCGTTCGGCTTTCCGCCGAGCGGCTGGGTCGTGGTGAGCCTGCTGCCCGAGCCGGAGGTATTTCGCGCCGGGATCGCGGCAATGCTCGGCAGCTTCGGCTAAGCGTGCATCCCGCGCAGGAACGGATTGCCGGCGCGCTCCGCCCCGAGCGTCGTTTCCGCACCGTGCCCGGGGACAACCCGTGTGACGTCCGGCAGCGGCAAGAGGCGGCTCTCGATGGACCGCAGAATCTTTTGCGCGTCGCCGCCGGGCAGGTCGGTTCGACCGATTGAGTTCTGAAACAGAGTGTCTCCGGATAGAAGCAAGAGCTGCTCCGGAAAGTGCAGGCAGATGCTTCCCTCGGTGTGGCCCGGCGTATGCAGGACCGTGCCCTGGAGGGTTTCGAGGCCGATGTGCAGCCCGTCCTCCGCGCTCGCATCCGGAGGCGCGGTCGGGGGCGCTTCAATGCCGAGCCAGCCGGCCTGCATCTCCATCATGGCCAGCAGAGGCAGGTCCGCCTGGTGCATCAGGATGGGCGCGCCGGTCGCCTGCTTGAGGATCAGCGCGCCGCCCACGTGGTCGATGTGCGCGTGCGTCACCACGATCTGCTTGAGCTTGAGCCCCAGCGCCTGGAGCCGGTGCATCAGCTGCGCCGGGCAGCCCGGGCCTACCGGCGACCCCATGCTCAGGCCGGGGTCGATCACCATCGCCTCGCCGGTCGCGGCGTCGCCGAGCAGGGTGCAGTTGCATGCCAACAGGCCGACAGGAAACGTTTCACGCACGAATGGGGGCATGTGGGGACCTCTTTTGCATAATAGAGGCTATGGCGATGCGCAACGAATGGACCGAATGGCACCTGACCCCCGGGGGCTGGCTGAAAGGGTCGACCCGCGTCCACGGGCAAGGCAACACTTGGGCCGACGAGCCGGAAGATCGCGTGCTTTCCTTCGTGTACAAGGAGCTGACCGGCTCCGCGAGCGGCACAAAGGCGAGCCTCGATGAGTCGTGGCGCTCCAAGACCGCCACGAACATCGAGGCTTTGCTGAAGGAGCACGGCTCCAGCCCGCGGCAGCTTTAGCTCTTCAGCGCCGCGACTACATGCTCCAGCGACCGAAGGTGGTGCAGGTCGTGCCCGGCGGAGATACTCGCCAGGGTCCAAAGCGTGACCCCGCCCAGCTCCGCGTGCTGCGCGACCCGGTCCCGCTCCGCTTTAGACAGGCGGCGCAGCATGGCGACGTTCCACCCGCGCAGCACCCGCCACATCTCCTGCGCCTGGGCGAGTGTGTAGCCCTCGTAGACCCCGGCCCAGCGGTCCTGCTCGAAGCCTTGCAGGCTGGGGTTATCCGAACCGTACACCTGCCGGTAGCGCCAACTGTAGGCGATCTCGCAGTCGGCGATGTGGGTGACGATCTCGCGCAGGTTCCACTTGCCGGGCGCGGGCCGGCGCTCGGTCTGCTCGGGGCTCAGGCCGTCGAGCATGGCGTCGAGCTTCGCGGGGGAGATCGCGAGGACGTCAAGCGGGTCTCGGTCCTCGAGCAGCTTCAGGTAGGGATGTGCCGGTGTGGTTTCTTCGCTCATGCCACGCTTGGATGCGCGGCCGGCTTACTTGTGCGGCGTGTGAGCGGGAGCCGTTTGCTTGGTCTTGGTTCCGGAAAGCACCGAGTGCGAACCCGCGTAGCTGCGCTGCATCAGCACGGTCAGCCCGATGCTCGAGAGCATGAATGCCACGGCGCACCAGGTAGTCGACTTCGACAGGATGTTCGAGGCTCCACGCGGGCCGAAGGCGGTCTGTGAGCCCTGGCCGCCGAATGCGCTGGCCAGGTCGGCGGACTTGCCCTGCTGCAGCAGGATAACCCCGATGAGGAAAAGGCACAGCAGCACGTGGACGATGGTCAGGAAAATGGTCATGAGTCCTCGAAATTCTTTGGTGCGGAAGGGGGGACTTGAACCCCCATGCCTCTCGGCGCCACCCCCTCAAGATGGTGTGTCTGCCATTTCACCACTTCCGCTTGCCTCGGCTGAGTATAGCAAAGGTGTTCCACGCGCGAGACACACACTTCTCAGCTTTCGTCTGCTCTTGGCCGTCATCCTGGTCAGGAATAAGATAGTCATCATAGGAAGGAATGCTTGTGCACGCGACGATTCTCGAAGCAAAGACGCATCTTTCATCGCTCCTACGGAAAGCCCGGCAGGGGGAGCAGGTAATCCTGACCATGGGACGGGAAAAGACACCTGTTGCCGAGCTGGTGCCTATCCAGCCGCTCAAGCAGCGTCCGCTGGGTATGTTCCGAATGCCCGGTGCCGCGCCGGTGCCGGACTCCGTATTCACTGATCCCATGCCGGAAGAGGACCTGCGGTTGTGGGAAGGGCGTACCTGGGATGACGAGTCCAAGTGAGACTGCTTGTCGATATGATGTATGTGATCTGGGCGGCAGTACGGCCTGAGCGCATCCCGCCCTGGGCCGATACGCTGCTGGGCAGCGGCGGGAACGACGTCCTGGTGTCCGCGGCTTCGGTTTACGAGATCGGTTGCAAGGTTCAGAAAGGCAAGCTGGCGGAAGCTGGGCTTTTCGAGCGGGACCTCATCCCCAATATCGGACGGCTCGGCTTCACCCTGCTGCCGCTTACCCCGGAGATCATGCATCGGGCGGCCCGGTTCACTGCCACGCACCCGGATCCGTTCGACCGGATGATCGCGGCGCATGCCATTCATCTGGATATCGATGTTCTGAGTACAGACCCGGCGCTCGACGGCTTCGGCGTGCACCGGCTGCTGCCCCGCTAACGCCCCAACGTCAGATCGATCGCCTTTTCGGCCAGCGGAGCCATGACCGCGTACCCCGCCGCGTTAGGGTGCAGGCCGTCGTTCGACAGCTCCTTTTTAAGCATTCCCGCCTCGTCCAGCATCGCAGGGTAGTAATCCAGGTAGGTGTAGCCGCTGGTGTTGCACAAATTCTTCAAGTAGCTGTTTAACATTTGAATCTTCTCCGGCGGCCGCCCCGTCAGCATCGCTTGCCCGGCTTTTCCGTACGAGCTTACCGGCGTCACCGAGGAGAAGATCACCTTGATGCCGTGCGCCTTGGCGAGCTCGCCGAAGGCGCTGTAGTCGGCCTCGATCTGCTCCATCGTTTCCGGCCCGGTGTTGCCCGCCAGGTCGTTGGTCCCGGCCAGAATCAGCACCGCCGCCGGGTGCAGCGCCAGCACGTCCCGCCAGTAGCGAACCAGCATCTGCGGCGTGGTTTGCCCGCTGATGCCCCGGTTCACGTAGGGCTTGCCCGCGAAAGACTGGTCCAGGTGCCAGGAATCGGTGATGGAATCGCCGAAAAACACCACACGCTGCTCGCCGGGGTTGGCCGGCGCGAGCGCGGCGTTGGCGGCGGCGTAGCGTTGCAGCGTTCCGTAATCGTTGCCGAGCGAACGGTAGCGGTCCAGCTCCTTCTGCTGCGCCTCGAGCGCGGTGGAGGCAATGGGTGCGGCAGTTTGCGCATGGAGGGCGGAGCCGGCGAGCAGAAAGGGCAGGGCGAGCGGAAGGCGCATTCCGGTACGGTAAAGCATTTCGCGTGACGGTGGAAAGCGTGCGGACGATTTCACAAGGAAGGCTTTAGCATCCACTATAGTGCCGTCGTCATCTATTTCCGTGCAGGAGGCCGTTGCCGCGCTCGGCCCCGGCCCGCTGACCGAGCAGGCGATTCAGGCGCACCTCCGCCCCCTGTTCTCCCGGGCGCTCGCCGACGGCGGCAATTATCTTGCTACCCATTCCCTGGGCAGGCCGCTCGACCAAACAGCGGAGAATGTGGCCGAAGCCGTTCGCCTATGGGCAGGGCAGCTGCGCGGGGCCTGGGAGCCGTGGCTGGCCGAGCAAACCCGCTACCGCGCGGCGCTGGCCCGTCTGCTCGGCTTACCCCGGCCCGACTGCGTAATCCCTAAAACTTCCGCGGGCCAGGCGCTGCGAACGGTTCTCGCAACACTGCCCGCCGGGGCGGTCGTGCTCACCACGCGCGGGGAGTTTTCCTCGGTCGCCGTGGTGCTGACGCAGGCTGCGGCGCAGGGGCGGATCGAGCTGCGTTTCGTGCCGCCGGACGAGGCCGGGCGCTGGACCGCGGAGGGTGTCCGGCAAACCTTGAGCGAAGACGTCGCGCTCGTCGTGCTTTCGCAGGTGGGTTACGCCGATGGGCGCGTGTTCGACGATCTCGCGAGTGTGGCGCGCGCCTGCCACGCGCGCGCCGGGTGCGCGCTGCTGGTGGACTGCTACCATTCGCTGGGCGTGCTGCCGGTCGACATGACGGCGCTCGGCTGCGATTGCATGATCGGCGGCTGCTACAAATACCTGCGCGGCGGGCCGGGAGCGGCTTTTCTGGCCCTTGCGCCGCACAAGGTCGACGGCGTCCCCCGCGACAGCGGCTGGTTCGCGCTCGCGCCGGAGGCAGACCCCTGGCAGGCCGGCGCGCTCCTGCCGGGTGGGGATGGATGGCTCGACGGCAACCCTCCGGTGCTGACGTATTACCAGGCGCGCGCAGGGCTCGCTTCAACCCTGGCGCTGGGTGTCGAGCGCCTTCGGGCGTACTCGCTCGGGCAGCTTTCGTTTCTAAAGGGAGCGCTTGCCGAGCACGGTATCGAAAGCCGCGGCGGCGACGCAAACCACGGCGCCTTTCTCACGGCTCCCAGTCCCCGCGCCCCGGCGCTCGTCGCCGCGCTCGCCCGGGAAAACATCCTCATCGACGAGCGCGCAGGTAATCTCCGCTTGTGCCCCGACCTGCTCACCACCCGCGCGGAACTGGAGCAGGCCGCGCGGACCCTCGCGCGGTGCAGTTAGCGAAGAGGCGCGGCAGGCGGGGGAGTGATGCCGTTCATGCGCAGGTATTCCACGATCTGGCCGTAGTGATCGAAACCGTGCACCGCCACCCACGCGGCCTCGGTTTCCTTGGTCAGATGGGGGCCCACGCCGGCATCGTCGACAGACTCGCCTTGGTTGGCCGGGGTGATTGTCGCGATTGCCTCCCGCACGGCTTGAAACGAACCTTGGAGCGCGGCCAGAATATTAGCCTTGCCTCTCGTGGCGTTGACAGCCTTGATATCGATCGCCGGGTCCTTGCCGGTGATATTGGCAGCGGTGATGTAATTCGAAGCCGCTACGTGCGTGAGCTCCTCGGAGAAGGTCCGCACCTTGGTGAAGTCAGCACCGGGAATATGGAGCGAGGCGGGTGTAAAGTCGTACCTGTCGGCCGGCATGGCTCGAGCGGCGCTCATCATCTCACCCTCGAAGCGTTCGACCAGGTCTTCCACCGCCATGGCAGGCGCGGGCATCTTGGTCGTTTGCCCCTGAGTCATGCCTATGCTCGCCAGAGTAAGCGCGCAAACCGTCCAAATTCTCATTCAGGCTCCAATCGCGCCCGCTAGAACGGCCGCTTCAAGCCAGACTCTATCACCCAGTGAGCCTTGCGGATGGCTTGCTAGAGCGGCTCGTCCGCGTCCAGCGCCGCGAAATACCCGGATTTCCTACAGCGATCCCGGTTTTCCGAAGCATCCACACCGACGCCCCTGCACTGCCTTCATCCTGGCCACGCACTAAACTGGAGGGGTGCCCGAGTTCACCCATCTCCATCTCCACACCGACTTTTCGCTTCTCGACGGTGCCTGCGACGTCGACAAGCTGGTCAAGCGCGTTCAGGACATCGGCCAAACCTCGGTCGCCATTACCGACCACGGCAACATTTACGGGGCGGTGCACTTTTTCGAGGCCGCCAAGAAGCAGGGCATCAAGCCGATCCTGGGCTGCGAGCTCTACGTCTGCCAGAAGGAGGACCACCGGGCCGACCCGCAGGGCGACGACTACAACCACCTGCTGGTGTTGGCCGAGAACGAGGAAGGCTACCGCAACCTGGTCCGTATTACCTCTGAAGCGTCACTTCATGGGTTCTACCGCAAACCTCGCATTTCAAAGAAGTACCTGGCCGAGCATGCCTCCGGCTTGGTCGGCTTCTCCGGCTGCCTGGCCGGCGAGCTCGCGCAGAACCTGATGAAGGATAGGTATGAAGCCGCGAAGCGCACGGCCGGGCAGTACGAAGACCTCTTCGGGAAAGGAAATTTCTTTCTCGAAATTCAAGACCATGGCATGGAGTTGGACCGGAAGATCCATGACGACATGTTCCGGCTGGAGCGCGAAACCGGCATCCCGCTCGTCGCCACCAACGACTCGCACTATCTGTGCGAGGACGACCACCACGCGCACGAGATTCTGCTTTGCGTGCAGACCGCCGGGTCGATCCATGACCCCAAGCGGTTCAAGTTCGACTCCGACCAGTTTTACGTCAAGACCGCCGCCGAGATGGAGCGGCTGTTTGCCCATGCGCCCGAGGTGGTGGGCCGGACGATGCAGTTCGCCGAGCGTTGCCGGCTCAAGCTCAACAAGGTCGAGAACCCCTTCCCGGAGTTCGCCGTGCCGCCCGGCCACACGGTCGATACCTTCTTCGAGCAGGTGTGCCGCGAGGGCTACCAAACCCGGCTCAACACCAACATCAAGCACCTGCAGGACACCGGCAAGCTGCGCCAACCGCTCACCGACTACCAGGCCCGGCTGGAGCGCGAGATCGACTGCATTAAAGCCATGAAGTTCCCCGGCTACTTTCTTATCGTCTGGGACTTCATCCGCTACGCCCGCGAGCACGACATCCCGGTCGGGCCGGGCCGCGGGTCGGCGGCCGGCTCGCTGGTCGCCTACGTCATGGGCATCACCGACATCGACCCGTTGCAGAATGTGCTGCTCTTCGAGCGTTTTCTCAACCCCGAACGCGTGTCCATGCCCGACATCGACATCGACTTCTGCATGAACCGCCGCGGCGAGGTCATCGACTACGTCACGCGCAAGTATGGCCGCGAGCAGGTGGCGCAGATCATCACCTTCAACACCATGGCCGCAAAGGCGGCTATCAAGGACGTCGGGCGCGCGCTCGACCTGCCCTACGGCGACGTGGACAAGATCGCCAAGATGGTGCCGGCGACCATCGGCATCACCCTCGAGCAAGCGTTGAAAGATTCTCCTCCACTCCAAGACGCCTACGACAAGGACCCGCAGATGCGCGAGGTCATCGACACCGCGCTCAAGCTGGAGGGCCTGGTCCGCGGCGCGGGCGTCCATGCCGCCGGGGTGGTGATCGCGCCTCGTCCTCTGACGGACCTGGTTCCCGTTGTCCGGTCCAAGAACGATGAAATCGTCACCGCCTACGACATGAAGGCGATCGAAAAGCTGGGCCTGCTCAAGATGGATTTTCTTGGGCTGACCACGTTGACGGTGATCGACGACTGCCTGAAGCTGCTGCGCGCCGCGGGCAAGTCCGTCGACCTGGACACGATTCCGCTTGACGACCAGCAGACGTATGAGGGCATCTTCCACCGCGCGCTCACCTCGGGCGTCTTCCAGTTCGAGTCCGGCGGCATGCGCGACGTGCTCCGCCGCTACAAGCCCACCTCGGTCGAGGACCTGACCGCCCTCAACGCGCTTTACCGCCCCGGCCCGATCCAGGGCGGCATGATCGATGACTTCATCGAGCGCAAGTGGGGCCGCCGCAAGGTCGAGTACGATCTGCCCCCCATGGAAACGATCCTCAAGGAAACCTTGGGCGTCATCGTCTACCAGGAGCAGGTCATGCAGATCGCGAACGCGGTCGCCGGCTACTCGCTCGGCGAGGCGGACCTGCTCCGCCGCGCCATGGGCAAGAAGAATCTGGAGGAGATGACCAAGCAGCGCGAGCGCTTCGTCTCGGGCGCGTCCGAAAAAGGTTTCCGCAAGGAGACCGTCACGCGCGTCTTCGACCTCATGGAGCAGTTCGCCGGGTACGGCTTCAACAAGTCGCACTCCGCCGCCTACGCCCTGCTGGCCTACCATACGGCCTACCTCAAAACGCACCACCCGGTCGAGTTCATCGCCGCCCTCTTGACGAGTGAAATCTCGAAGCCGGAAAACGTCGTCAAGTACATCAAGGAGTGCCGCGAGCTCGGCATCTCTGTTCAGCCGCCGGACGTCACGCTCTCCGGCGCGGACTTTACCCCCAATGGCGAGGCGATCCGGTTCGGGCTGACCGCAATCAAGAACGTGGGCCGCAACGCGATCGACTCGATCCTGGAAGCCCGCGCGAAGAAGCCGTTCACGAGCTTTTACGACTTTTGCGAGCAGGTGGACCTGCGGCTGATGAACAAGCGCGTCCTCGAGTCGCTGATCAAGGCCGGGGCTCTCGACTCCTTCGGCCGCCGCGCGCAGCTCATCGCCGCCGCCGACAAAGCCATCGAACGCGCGCAAAAGGCTCAGCGCGACCTGGCCTCCGGCCAGCATGGCTTGTTCGGCATCTTCGACGACCACCCGGCCACCGCCGCGGCCTCCGACGCGCTTCCCAACATCCCGGACTGGGATGAGCACGAGCGCCTGGCGAACGAGAAGGAGGTCCTGGGCTTTTTCGTCTCCGGCCACCCGCTCGACAAGTACGCGGACAAGCTCCGCAACATCCCCGGCGTGCTCGACACGGCGACGGCGCTCGAATCCAAGCCCTCCGCCGCCCCCACCCGGCGCGGCGAGCGCGGCGAGGAGGTCCAGATCGCGGGTGTGATCGTCGGCTTGAAGGTCGCGAAGTCGAAGCGTTCCGGTGAGCTCTACGCCCAGGCCTCGCTCGAGGATACGGTCGGCAAGATCGACCTGATCTGCTTCCCCAAGGACTATGCCGCGCTGGCCGAGTCGCTGAAGATCGAGGTGCCGGTCGTGGTGCGGGGCGCGCTTCGGGCCGAGGAAGATGCGGCGAACAAGCTCTGTGTCTCGTCCATCCAGCCGATCGAGGACTTGAAAGTGAAGCTGCCGAAGCACTTGAAGATCAAAGTGCAGCTCGACGTCGCGAGCGACGGGCTCTTGCGGGAGCTGCACGGCATCCTCGGCGCCGCCCCGGGGCCGGGCAAGGTGATGCTCTCGCTCGAGCAGCGCAACGAGTACTGCGTGGTGCTGGAGCCGCGGATCCTGGTCGCGGCGGACCGCGCGTTCATCGACCGCGCCGAAACCCTGCTCGGGAGGGGCGCGGTGCAGGTAATGGATTGATGGGCAAAGGAGGTCGAAGCTGGACACGATCGTTCTGAACGGCCGCAAGGCCGCTTTCTCCCTGGTAGGGCGGGGCGCGCTTACCGTCATCCTGGAAACCGGATTGGGAGCCGAAAGCGAGGAGTGGCAAAGCGTGGAACGCGAAATTGCGGCGTTTTGCCGCGTGTTTCGCTACGACCGCGCACGCCGCGGCGGCAGTTCCGCGGCAACGGGCTTGCGCGATGCGATCGCCTTGGTCACCGAACTGAACGCGCTGCTGATGGCCGTCGGGGTGCCTGGTCCGTATTTGCTGGTCGGCCAATCGCTCGGCGGCATCCTTATGCGCGTCTTCGCTGAGAAGCACGGGCACGATGTCGCCGGGCTGGTTTTAGCCGAATCGATGCATGCAAGTCAGTTCGACGTACTCGGCCCGGCTTTCCCACCACCGAGATTGCACGATTCCCCGGTCCTCGCAGGAATGCGCGGCTTCTGGACAGGCGGATACCGCAGGCCTGAGGCAAACGTGGAACATATCGACATGCTCAAGCTGCTCGCGCAGGATCGAAGCATCGTTTCACTCGGCGACCTACCGCTGCATGTCCTGACGGCGGGAGCTTTCCTGTCCGCGCCGTTCCTCCCCGCAGAGGAGGGCGCGAACTTGCAGAGGCTTTGGGAAGGTTTGCAGACGGACCTTCTCCGGCTTTCTCCGCGATCGGTGCAAACCTTTCGGCGGCAAAGCGGCCATTTTGTTCAGCGCGACGACCCTGCGTCTGTTGTAGCTGCGATACGGGATGTGTACGAGCGCAGGCAGGTTCGCTAGCTAGGGGTCTCTCTTTTTGAATGGATAGGTGAACACGAGCACCCGGTTCTGCTTCCATCAAGGCATTTCGCCGCAGTACTGGCTCGCCGCGCACAGGAGAAACGCTCTGAGTACAATTCCCGTAATGGCAGGCAAGACTTTTCGCGTCCCCGAACCCGATCCAGCGCCCGCGACGCCGCAAGTCCCCGCACGCTGGGCACAGACCGAGATCGCCCGGCACCCGCAACGGCCGGACCCGGTGTTTTTTCTCGAAACCCTCTTCACGGATTTTCTCGAAATCCATGGCGACCGCCTGTTCGGCGACGACCCGGCGATCCGCTGCGGGTTTGCCCGGCTGGGCGACAGGGAAGTGCTGGTCATCGCGAACGTCAAGGGCCGCACCACCAAGGAAAAGGTCGCGCACCGGTTCGGCATGCCCGACCCCGAGGGCTACCGCAAAGCCCTGCGCGCGATGAAGCTGGCGGAAAAGTTCGGCCGGCCCATCGTGACGCTCATCGATTTGATGGGCGCCAACCCCGGGCTGGGCGCGGAGGAGCGCGGCCAGGCCGAAGCGATCGCCCGCAACCTGCGCGAAATGTCCTGCCTCACCGTTCCGACGATCGCGGTCATCACCGGCGAGGGCGGATCGGGCGGTGCCCTGGCGCTTGCGGTGGCAGACCGCGTGCTGATGCTCGAAAAAGCCGTTTATTCGGTGATCTCGCCCGAGGCCTGCGCCTCCATCATGTGGCGCGACGCGGCCCGCCGCGCCGAGGCCGCCGAAGCCCTGCGCGCCACCGCACCCGACGCCCACGCCCTGGGCTGCATCGACGGCATCGTGCCCGAGCCCGAGGGCGGTGCCCACGCCGCGCCCGACGAAGCCGCGGCGCTGCTCGGCTCCGAGCTGGAAGGGCAGCTCGCCGCGCTCACGGCCCTGCCCCTGGACCGTTTGCTGGACGAGCGTTACAACAAGTTCCGCGCCATGGCTCCCTTCTTTGAAACCGCCCATGCGACGGCCTGAACGCCATGGCTGAGCTCGCGGCCCGCCGCCGGGGAGGGGGACCCCGCCTTCGTGCGTTCGCCTGGTTCCTGTTCGCGTGCTTGTACGCGGCGTTCGCGCACGAGATCTCCCGGCGGTTCGCGCACCTGCTCACCCCCGCGCTGCGCCCGGTCGCGAGCCGCCTCCTGTTCATCCTCCTGCTGCTCTCGGGCTATGCGGCCATGGGCGCGAGCGGCCAGCGCCAGCATGCGCCGGTCGCTGCCATGGGCCTGCCGAAAAGGCCGGGGCGCGGGCGGGAGTGGGTTCTGGGCGCGACGTTGGGA
>CAXUEU010000027.1:0-27068 GCA_964250195.1 uncultured Acidobacteriaceae bacterium | reverse complement strand
GGGGAGCCGCCCGCTCCTACGATCCCCGCATCACCGAGGTCCGCGCCTCCTACGCCGACGAACTCCGGCACATCCTGGTCGCCGCCTCCGACGGCACCTACGCGAGCGATACCCAGCCGCTGGTGCGCATGAACGTCTCGGTCCTCGCCAAGGACGGCTTCCAAAGCACCCGAGGCTCCTCCGGCGGCGGCGGCCGCGTCGAGCTCACCTACTTCGACGAGGTAAAAACCCCCGAGTCCTACGCCCGCGAGGCCGCCCGCCAGGCCATCCTCCAGCTCAGCGCCGTGCCCGCCCCGGCCGGAGACATGGAGGTCGTCCTCGGCCCCGGATGGCCCGGCGTCCTGCTCCATGAAGCCGTCGGCCACGGCCTGGAAGCCGACTTCAACCGCAAAGGCACCTCCGCGTTCTCAGGCCTTATCGGCCGAAGGGTGGCGAGCGAGGGGGTCACGGTCGTGGATAACGGCACAATCCCCAACCGCCGCGGGTCGATTCACGTCGACGACGAGGGCGAGGGCTCGCGCGAGAACGTCCTGATCGAAAAAGGCATCCTGCGCGGCTACATGAACGACAAGCTCAGCGCCAGGCTGCTCGGCGTGGACCACACCGGCAACGGCCGTCGCGAGAGCTACCAGCAGATGCCCATGCCGCGCATGACCAACACCTACATGCTCGCCGGCGAGGACGAGCCCGAGGACATCCTGCGCTCCGTCCGTCGCGGCCTCTACGCGGTCAACTTCGGCGGCGGCTCGGTCGACATCACCTCCGGCAAGTTCGTCTTTTCGGCGTCCGAGGCTTATCTGATCGAGGACGGCAGGATCACCGCCCCGGTCCGCGACGCGACCCTGATCGGCAACGGCCCGGAGGCGCTCCAGTACGTGTCGATGGTCGGCCATGACCTGGCGCTCGACGAAGGCGTCGGCAATTGCGGCAAGCAGGGCCAATGGGTGCCGGTCGGGGTGGGAATGCCCACCATCAAGCTGGATAGAATGACCGTCGGCGGGACGGGGGGCTGATGTCAATACGTGTCGAACCTACGGCATCGAGTCAGCTGCGGAATGGAATAGCCGGTACTAGCTGGAATCGTGAAAGCCGGTTGAGGACCGCTGCCATCGGCGGCCGACCGATATACTGTCGTTCCGGTCGGGTCCGGTACGCTGAAGACAAGTTGTCGTCCATCCTGAGTGAACTGCGGCCCCAGTATCGGGGTGGTGTCGTTGCCCGGGATAGCTAGGTTCGTCACCTGTCTTGGAGGAGAACTTCCGTCCGCCGCGACCGTATACAGGTTGGCCGTTGCTGCAACACCGTAGATGTAGCACGCCGCGACGATAGTTTGTCCGTCCGGTGACCATGCAGGATAGTTGCACTCAGTTCGGTTATCCGCGAAGAGCGGCAAAGGAGTGATGGCGCTGCCATCGGCGTTCATCGTAACTAGCAGGCTGTAAGACGAGCCAGTTGTTTCGCCTTCGAGAACCGCTGCGATCTTCTTGCCATCCGGCGAGAAAGAGGGATCGCTATAGATATCTTGCGTGGATTGGTAGTTTGTAATCTGAGTGACACCTTGACCGCTCGCTGTCATCGTTGCAAGTTCATAGTCATCATCGAAGTTTCCGGCTTGTCCTGTGAAAACGATGAGGCCCGTTGAACCGTCCAGCGTGTTCCCTGCGGGAGACCAACTAGCCGAATCAAGATTCATAACCGAGGGCAAAAGAATATTCTTTCCCGTGACAATGTCGGTCAACTGATAATTGGAATGCGATTGGTCAATGCCAAGCATGAAGTGTTGTGATGGGGACCAGACTCCATCGATCATTCCTCCCGCAATAGGCGATTGAAAGACGGATCCGTCCAAGTTGAACAGCGTAGACCCAGCTGATAAAAGCCCGTCTCCGGTTCCGTTTTCCTGGTAAGCCTTCCTGGCCCCGCGGCGCGAGCCCGTGCTGTTTCCGTTGTCGTTGTAGTAGTGGTCGAGAATGCACTGCCAGGGCGTCGTCTGCGTCACCTTGATCCCTTGCGGGTTCTTGCCGGTTGCCCACCGCTCCGACCCGCGCTGGCTCATGCCCCGGCCGTGGTCGCTTTCAGGCTTGGCCACGCCGGTCTGCTTGTTCGTTATAGGTGAAGCGGGCGCGCCCTTGCTCAGGCTATCCGGCATGCACGGCCATGCCTGATTCGCCGACAGAGGCTTTCCGGTCGCAAGATTGTTCATTTGTCCAGTCTGGCCATCCTGACATCCTCCTTTCGGAACGGCGAGGCCGTTCGTCTCCGCAGCGTACTCGGCCTTGATCGCGCTTACTCCATCCGCCGAGAGCACAACGCCTGCAGTTGCTGAAGCAGCTACCTGGGTTTTCTTGGGCGTAATAAGCTTGTCTCTGAAAACCTGACATAGAGTCGAGTCGCATATATCGATTTTGAGATCCTTAGAGATAGGGTGGTTCTTATA
The DNA here is from genome assembly GCA_964250195.1 of uncultured Acidobacteriaceae bacterium. Lineage (GTDB taxonomy): Bacteria > Acidobacteriota > Terriglobia > Terriglobales > Acidobacteriaceae > EB88. Next base: position 24,631 of record CAXUEU010000027.1, on the reverse strand, counting down.
CCAAACCGCATAGGATCGATAAGCAACCGCACCGGCGGCGAGGGAGTCCGGGCTATTCGCGAGCCGCCATTCGTCGCTAAGCCCCTTCGCAACGTATTCCTCAAGCGGGTAGGGGGCAGAGCTGGCACAGGACCAAACATAATGCGGTTTGACGCCTGCTGCTTGAGCGGTACGCTTGCATCCCGAGCCAACGTAGATTACATCTGGCAATGATACTGTTGTGCTTATGAATGAGCCTTGTGACTCTTCCACATTGGGATTTTGCGTTCCAGACGCTTGTGTCTTAAGGCTCGGTTTGTCTGTTTCCCTCTTGTTTAGCCAGTTCTCAAGTGAAGGCGAGCGCGGCTCAGCATCTTCGTCGGGCTCTGCTTCACCATCGGCGTCTACACCGGTTCCGGTACCGACACCAGGCAAGGGTAAGACTTCCTTAATTTCACCTATACCACGATCAAGACTGAAACTGTTACCTTCAGCATTGTTATCGATAAGCTCAATGTTTTCTCTTTCATATCTTTTATATCCTGGAGCATTGATGATGAGGGTTTCTAAGTCGAAATCGTCCTCGCTTGTTGGGGTCTTGCTCGGATTGGCATGGAGAGATACTGCGAATTTTAAAGAGAAGAATCCCTCGGCGTCAGTAGTAGTCGTGATGTCACTTTTTTCGAGGTGGACCGTAGCATTCGCGATGCCGGTACCATGAGCGCTATCCAAGACGTAGCCGACGAGAATGTCGTATCCGGGTTCTGTCTGTGCTTCAGCTTGAACTATAGCGGCGGGTTTACTCAACGGCACAAGATTGAACCCCTCCGTAGTCGGAGATTGCCCACTCGCCTCGCCGATCGTAGTCCGGACGGTCTTGTAGCCGGGTGCGGAGATTTCCGCCGCATACGTCTTGTCGGGAATTACCGCGAGGACGAGCTTGCCGTCCTGGTCGAACTTACCCAGCAACTGCAGGTTGTCGGGAGCGACGTTCGCCACCATTTGCCCCATCACGATCGCGTTTTGAACCGCTTTTCCAGTGAAATCGTCCTTTACAACAAGCGGCGCTGGAATCGTCGGCGACACCGGGCCGGTCTGGGCCTCAAGCCGCGTGAGGGCTGGGGCCAACAGGAGAAGGAAGGGCAGTCCATGCGTCAGGCCATTGCGTAGAAGCTTTTTCATCACTCCTCCAAAATCCCGGTTTCCACTCACAACCGGCATCACTCGATCCGGGATGAGCGTACACGGGAAATGACGATGAGCAAAGTTACGAAAGTCGTATGTCCCTATCCGAGCCGCACCTCGAAAACGCCATCGATCTTCTCCGTCTCGGCATCGGCGACAATGGGACGGGAGCCCTATTCAGTGAGCATCGAGATCCAACCGCAACAGAAAGATATTCCCACCTACGCTGCCCCGCTCGCCGAGCAGGCCGAGGCCATCGTCCAACAAGCCCTGCGCGCAGGCGCGACCGATGCCGATGTCGTCATCCGCGAGGGCGACGAGTTCGACGCGACCGTCCGCATGGGCGCGCTCGAGTCGCTCAAGGATTCCGGCTCGCGCGGCGTCGGCCTGCGCGTCTTCCTCGCCGGGGCTGACGGCGCGCGGGTCGGGTCCACCTCGTCCTCGGACTTTACCCCGGCGGGCCTGGCCCACCTCGTCGAAGGCGCGCTCGCGCTCGCCCGCATCAGCTCGCCCGATCCGCACCAGGGCCTGCCCGAGGTATCGGCCTACGGGCTCTATCAAGGCGATCTGGCCCTCTACCACGATGACGTCTACTCGCTTCCCGGTGCGGAGCGCATCGAGTACGCACGGCGCGTCGAAGCGGCCGCGCTCGCCGCCGACCCGCGCATTCGCAACTCCGACGGCGGCGGCTTTTCCGCGGCCACCAGCCTGCGCGTGCTGGCCAACTCGCGCGGCTTCACGGGGGCGTCCCGGTCGTCCTACTGCGGGCTTTCAGCCGTGCCGATAGCCACGGGCAAAAACGGTGAAATGCAGCGCGACGGCTGGTCTTCGAGCGCCCGCACCCTCGCGAAACTCGAGTCGCCCGAGGCGGTCGGAGCCGAAGCCGCCCGGCGCACGCTGCGCCGGCTCGACGGACGCCGCGTGCCCACCCAGCGCGCGCCGGTCGTCTTCGCGCCGGAGATGGCCCGGTCCATCCTGGGCGCGATGGCCGAGGCCGCGAATGGCGACGCCATCTACCGCGGCGCGAGCTTCTTCGAGGGCAAGCTCGGCGAACGCGTCGCCGCCGCGTCCATCACGGTCGTCAACGACGGCACCATGCCCGGCCTGTTCGGCTCCTCGCCTTTCGACGGCGAAGGCCTGCCCACCCGCCGCACCGTTCTCATCGAGAACGGCATTCTCCGCTCCTACCTGCTCAACACCTACACCGGCCGCAAGCTGGGGATGGCGAGCACCGGCTCGGCCGCGCGCGGGCTGGCCGGCAACCCCGGCATCAGCACGCACAACCTCTACCTGCCCGCAGGCACGGAGACGCCGGAACAGATCATCCGCGCCGTCCCCCAGGGTCTATACCTGACCGAGTTCCTCGGGCGCGGCATCAACATGGTCACCGGCGACTACTCGCGCGGCGCCTCCGGCCTGTGGATCGAGAACGGCGAGCTCACCTATCCGGTACAGGAGATTACGGTGGCGGGCAATCTGAAAGAGATGTTCCTCAATATCAGCGCCATCGGCAACGACCTGGAGTTTCGTTCCTCGACCGCGTGCCCAACGCTGCGCATCGATGGGTTGACCATCGCCGGGGCTTGATTCGCTTCGCTTGCAGCTACTCTATCGGCACTTTCGGAAAATCCGTTCAGTTACATCGGTGCGAAAAATTTCGCGCCGGGGCCTGTTCTTTCACGGCGGAAGTGCCGATAGAAGCGAGGACACAGTGAAACCGCAAGCGAGGACTTACCCTGCAAACCCTCTCACAAAGCAGCCGCACGGCAACCGGCGCAAACCTGCCGCCTGCCTGGACGCAGTCCTCCCGGAGCAGTACGATCCGCGAGGGCTCGCTCATCTTCAACGATTCACTGCACATCCTGTATGCCAGCGACAGCCTCCAGGCCCTGCTTGGGATCCCCTGTGCTCTCGGGCTGATCGGCGCGTCCTTCCTGACGACCGCTCGCGCCGTTTTCACCTCGGAGCTGTCCGCGATTGAAGCGTTTCGAAGCTGGTTCGACGCATCTTTGGAATCAAGGATTCCGGTTGCGCCGTTCGATGAATTAGTTGCGCTCGACCCGCACACGCGCGTTCGCATCCGTGTAAGCGAGATAGGCGAGGGCTGCTGGCTCGCCACCTTCAAGGAGGAGCCGGCGAACGATTCCATCGTGGAGCGCGAGCACGCCAGCGCACTGCGCGACCACCTGACCGGCATCGGCAGCCGCCTCTTTTTCGAACAGCAGCTTGAGCGTGCTCTGGCGAAGCTCACGACCGGCGACCAGGAAAGCGCTTCCCTTCTCTTCGTCGACCTGGATCGCTTCAAGGCGGTCAACGACACGCTCGGTCACGCCGTCGGTGATGCATTGCTGCGTCTGGTCAGCGATCGGCTGCGGCAGGCTTTGCGCGAAGGCGACGTGCTTGCGAGGTTGGGCGGCGATGAGTTCGCTATCCTCCTCGGCGGTTCTGTCGAGCGCCAGGCTTCAGCCGCCCTGGCGGCGCGGATCATCGATCTCATTCAGAGGCCCTACCTCGTGGACGGTCACGTCATTAATGTCGGGGCGAGCATCGGATTGGCGCTGGCACCGGAAAACGGTCAAACCCGAGCCGAGATCCTGTCCAGCGCCGACCTCGCTCTTTACCAATCCAAAGCAGCTGGGCGTGGGGTTTACCACTTTTTCGAGACCTCGATGCTGGAACGAGCGCAAAATCGGCGCACGCTCGAACTCGACCTGCGGAAAGCCCTGCTGCTTCGTCAGTTCGAGCTGCACTATCAGCCTCAAATCGATGTCGAAACAGAGTTGGTGATCGGCTTGGAAGGCTTGCTGCGCTGGCGGCATCCGGCACGCGGCCTCCTGCTGCCGGGCGACTTCCTCCCTCTGGCCGAAGAACTCGGCCTTGTCGTGCCGATAGGCGATTGGGTACTGAAAACAGCCTGCCGCGAAGCGGTGCGCTGGCCTGATTCCGTAACCGTCGCCGTCAATGTGTCGCCATTGCATTTCGAGATGGGCAAGTTCGCCCAGTCCGTCGCACGCGCGTTGACCGCCGCCGGGCTGCCCGGGCGCAAGCTGGAGATCGAGGTGACCGAGAGCATCCTGCTGCGGGACGGGCAGGCTGTGCTTGCGACGCTCAAGGATCTGAGGGCGCTGGGTGTACGCGTCGCCATGGACAGCTTCGGAACGGGCGTCGCCTCGCTCAGTCAGCTCGTCAATTTTCCTTTCGACAAAATCAAGATCGATCGATCGCTCATCGCCATGCAGCAGACTGACAGCAGGAATCGCGCCATCGTGCGCGCTATCTCGGCGCTTGGTCACTCGCTCGGTATCTCGACGCTGGCCGAAGGCGTAGAGACGGCCGAGCACCTGGCGCATGTGCGCGAGGAGGGCTGCCACTCCGTGCAAGGTTTTTATTACAGCAAGGCCGTGCCTTCGGGCGAGCTCGCCGCAGTCATTCCTCAATTCTTCAGCGCAACCCATGCAAAACATCTTGACGAAGGAGCCGCATGAACACGGAACTTTACAAAATCGTTTACTGCAGCAGGAATTACATCGGGGGCGGCCACGTCGAGAGGGATGGAGAAATCCTGCAAATCCTGGACGCGGCGAAGGCAAACAACAGCAGGCAAAGTATCACCGGCGCGCTCTTGTTCAACTCCGGCTTTTTCGCGCAGGTTCTGGAAGGGCCGCGTTCGTCGATCGAGCGCGTTTTCGAGCGCATCCAGCAGGATCCGCGTCATGGCGAGGTAACGGTGCTCGAAAGCGGCGCGGCGGATCGGCGCAGCTTTCCTGAGTGGTCGATGGCATACGTTCATTTGCCCTCCGATTCGGAGGCAACGGGCGTGGCAGCGACGCTGAATCAGGCTCTGGTCAACCCCGATGGCGCAGGGGATGAAGTGCTGGAGCTGCTGCGCAGCCTTGTCATTCAAGAAGGCTGACAGCTTTCGGAACACCGACCGCGCCCCGGAGCGACAGGCGCGACGGCTTTCTCGTAGGCTCGAAGGATCGATGCTGTTCAATCACGAGATCGAGTTTGACCCGGGCGAACCGGAAGCCGCGTTTGCTCGACTGCCCGCGGCACCGGCGGTCTTCAGTTTGCGCGGCGAAGCGGGCGAGCCCTACCTGAACCGCACCGCGGACCTGCGCCGGCGCTTGCGCAAGCTGCTCTTGCCGGCTCCGGCGCAAAGCCGCCGTCTGCAGCTGGCCCGTCTGGTCCGGCGCATCGGCTGGACGGAGACCGCCTCCGAGTTCGGCGCGCAGGTGCTGCTGTACCGGGCCGCCGCGGCGTTATTCGGCGCTGAGGCCGCTCGTCGCATGCATCTGCGCGCGCCCTTTTTCCTGCGCATGGGCATGCGCAACCGCTTCCCGCGCGCGTGGGTCACCAACACGCTCGCGCCTTCAGCGATGGCGGACCTGTTCGGGCCTTTCCCCTCGCGCCACGCCGCGGAGCGCTACGCCGAGGAGGTGTTGGATCTCCATCTGCTGCGCAGGTGCTTCCAGGACCTGGACCCCGACCCGGAGTTCCCAGGCTGCTTGTACTCGGAGATGCGGAAGTGCCTGGCGCCCTGCTTCGGCGGCTGCTCCGACGAGCGCTACACGGCGGAGGCTGCGGCGGTCCATGCGTTTCTGCGGACGCGCGGGCAGAGCTTGCTCGATACGTCCGCCGGAGAGCGCGAGGCGGCCAGCGAGCGGCTCGACTTCGAAGCGGCGGCCGCCGCGCACGGGCGCTGGCAGAAGGTCAACGCAGTGGCCAGGAGCGCGCCGGAGCTGGCCGGGGCGCTGGCGGCCCAGCATGCAGCCATCGTTCAGGCCTGCTCCGAGCCGGACGAGGTGGAGCTCTACCTGCTCAAGGAGGGCATTCTTGCCGGGCCGGAGCGGTTTTCCATGCTCGCGATCCAGCTGCCGAATGAAAGCTCCGGTTCGACCTCCCTGTTCGCGCACCCCGCCGCGCACAGGCCGGTCGCGCTGGGCGGCGAGGCCGGGCATGAGCCGACCCCGGAGGACCGGCTTACCAAAGCCTTGCACTCCCTTGAAAACGACCGCAAACCGGCCGACAAAGCGCTGCTTGCGGACCACCAGGCGTTGGTTGCTCGCTGGTACTTCCGCCCGCAAACCAAGCGCGAGGGCGAACTGATCGCGGCGGAGGCGGGCCGCATCCCCGCCAAAGCCCTGCTGCGCGCCTGTGCGCGGGTATACCGGGCACAGATCGACCGCAACGCCGTTCCGGCTCTCAGCGCACCAGGTATCAGCGTACCGGGCTGACTTGGCTGACCTGCTGTGCGTGCGCATTGAGCCAGGTCTGCAGGTTCAGCTCCTGGGCGGCCCGTAACTGGGCGCAGTCCTTGATCTGCGCCTGCGCGGTATCGAGGCTGCGGGCGGAGGCGGGGACTGGGTGCTCCGTGAAGAACTGCTTCACCTCCGCCGCTTTCGCCTCGGAGCAGAATGCGCCCGTGGCCCGGACGATAGAGCCGTCGTTCAAGCCGCCGGTCAGCTGGGCGGAAACCGCGGGCCAGTTCGCCTTGATGTACTTCCAAGCCGTTTCGCGCGTCGCGGTGCCTCGAAGGGCGGTCGCGAAGACGAACGTCGCGTCCTGGTTCCGGACCTTGCTCGATGCCGCATAGGCCATGGCGCGATCGGTCAGGGCGGGCTGCTCGAAGGTCGCCAGAAAATGTAGGGCGCGCTCGGAGCGCTGCGGGTTCGGGTCGGTTTCAAACGCGTTCTGGAACCGATCGAACAAGGCCGCGTCCCCATTCTGCGCGGCTATGACAAGTGCCGAAGTAGACAGGGTCGGATCGACGGAATCGGGATTCGCGAACGACCGGGCGGCCAGTTCTTTCGCGGCGGCGATGGTCGCGGGGTCCTTGCCGATGCCGCCGACCACGGCGAAGAGGTCGGCGCGGCGCTGGGCCGCGTCGGGCTGCTCGCCCGGGCGGGGCTCGCCGAGTTTATCGAGCTCCGGCTTGTACGTCGCGCGGACCCAAGCCGCGAACGCATCGCGTCCCGCGCCATCGGCAAGCAGGCGCGCGTCGATGGAGCGCAAATCGGCCAACACGGAGCCGGTCACCTCCGCGCTCGGGTCCGCGTGCGTGGCTGCCGCCAGGTCGAGCCAACCACCGATGCTGCCCTTGCCCGACCGCACCTCGGCCCACCCGTCGCCCAGCAGGCTGATGCGCTCGCTGGGGGTCAATGCGGTTTCGATCCCCGCGGCAAGCTTGCCCTGGAGCTCGGGCGGGTACTGGGTCCGGTAGTAGCCCTTGGCGCGAGCGTTCGCAAAAAACAGCGCGCCGGACGCAGTAGGAAAAGTTTCACCGGCTCGCGTCAGCAGTCGGCAGGCCTCACCGGAGCCGGCGGTTTTCAGGCAGACGGGGATGGTCCAGCTTTGCGCCTTCTCGGAGGCGTGCGCCTCCCGGGCGCTCGGGCTCAGGAAAAAACGGGACTGGGCTACGGATACCTTGCCGCCGGCGGGGGCGGAAAATTGGAGCAAAGGCACCCCGGGCGCGCCGACGAAGCTCTGCATAATGGCGTCGACCGGTTTGCCGCTGGTCCGGGTCTGCATCTCCCAGAAGTCCTCGGCCGTGGCATTCGAGAACAGGTGCGCCTGCAAGTAATTATGCACGCCCTCCCGGAACTTCTCCTCGCCAAGGTAGCTCTCAAGCATGCCGAGGATCGCGGCACCTTTCTGGTACGTGATCCCGTCGAACATCTCGGTGATCTCGTCGGGCGTATCGGCCTCGGCGCGGATGGCGCGGGTCACGGCCTGAGCGTCCAAGTTGAGCGTGTCGTCGAGCGACGCGGCTTCCTGCTCCGGGATGTGCCACTCGGGGTGCCAGGCGGCCACGGGCTTGTTTTCCATCCAGCTGGCGAAGCCCTCGTTGAGCCACACGTTGTTCCACCACTGCATGGTAACCATGTCACCGAACCATTGGTGGGCCATCTCGTGCGCGACCACCTGGGCCACGCGCTCCCTGGCGTCGAGCGAGCTGTGCTGCTCGTCGATGAGAAAATCGGTCTCGCGGTAGGTAATGGCACCGAAGTTTTCCATGGCTCCGGCCTCGAAGTCCGGAATACCGACCATGTCGAGCTTCGGCATCGGATACTTGATGCCGAAATAAGTATTGTAGTAATGGAGAACAAACTCGGCGGCTTTGACGGCATACGGGGTCAGCGCGAGCTTATCCGGAGTGGCGCAGGCGCGAATGGGGATTCCGTCGGCCTCACCCTTGGTGCACTGGAAATCACCGACCAGGAACGCGACCAGATAGGTGGACATCTTCGGGGTGGTGGCGAAGGAAAGGGTGTGCTTCCCCGCCCCGGCCGGAGTGTCTTTCACGATGTTGGTATTGGAAATCGCGGTATCGCCGGAGTCGACCGTGAGCGCAACGGTATAAGTGGCCTTGAAGGCCGGCTCGTCGAAGGAGGGGAAAGCCCGGCGCGCGTCGGTCGCCTCGAACTGCGTGACGGCATAGTTGCGTTTGGATGTCTTGGACAGGTAGAAACCCTTCAACTTATCGTTGAGCGTGCCGGAGTAGCGGATGCGCAGCGACTGCGGCCCGGCCGGAAGGGGCTTCGGAAAGGTAAAGGTAACCTGCTGCTTGTCCTTATCTTCGCTTACTTTCGCGGTTTCGGAGCCCGCCGCCACGGACTGGAACGCGATGTCGACCGCGTTGAGGGTGATTGTCGGCGAGGGCGCGGCCAGGGTCAGGTCGATGGTCTCCTCGCCGGTGAACACGGCTTTCGCGATGTCCGGGGCGAGCGCGAGCGTGTAGTGCGTGTAGTGCGTGGGGACGGCGTTCGAGGGCAGGCGCTGGGCGAAAACCGCAGTGGGGAAAAGGAGAGCGGCAAAAGAGGCAAAGCGGAAGGGCATGAGGGCCTTTTCAGCGAAATTTGCGAAAACGGGATTACGCAGGGCCATGAACAGGCCGCTCCGATGCGCCGGAACTCGACTCCGCAGCCGGAAAGCTACGCTCCGCTTCCACGCGAATCATGCGCTCCTTGAGGAGCTGGACATCCTTGTAAGTGTCAAGCTGACGGCGCACATCCTCGAAGCCGCGAGCGATTGTGTCATCCAGCTTGTCCATGCGCGCGTCCAGCTTGTCCATGCGCGCGTCCATGCGATCCATGCGCGCACTCATGCCTTGCAGGATCGCCTTGATCTCTCGCATCTCCGGCGCAACGAGGTCTTGGATGACCTGCCGCAGACCGCCGACGACCGATTCCACTTTCTCCAGGTTCGCCATCACTTCTCCTATGTCCCGACTGGTACCAAACTATCAGGATTCCCGGTAGTCGAGCAGTACCAAGCCGGCGAGCGCCAAAGCCACGGGCCACAGCAGCCCGGCACGCCGCGCGGTAGCGGTCTCGGGCAAGCGGAGCTGAAGCCATCGGCCGCAGCCGGCAACTGCCCCGAGTAAAGCGATGGGCGTGTGGGACAGCTCGGCCAGGGTTTCCTCCTGCACGTTGGCCAGCCCATGCGAGTGCGTCAGCAGCGCCGCGCCGCCGCCGATGCAGAGCAGGGGAAACACATAGGCCGCCCGAGGGGAATGCCAGCGGCCCGTGGCGACGGCCCACTCGAAGAACGCGAACGAGGTGATCAGCACGGCGTACAAGCGATGCTGGAGCACGTCGGGCGCGGCGAAGCTGGCCCAGAACGACTGCGGCCCCAGCGGCCAGGTCTCGGGGTCGGCGCGCAGGAGGATGAACACCGCGAGCCCGATGAAGAGCAGCGGCCAGTTGAGGGCGAACGCGCGGAGCCGCCCGGGCGGAAAGGCCCTGGAGGCAAACGCGAGCAGCGCCGCCGACAGCACGACCAGGCCCGCCCAGTGGTGGTTGTATTCGGACCAGGCGCGGTCTTCAGCGGTGTTGCCGGTATCCCCGCCGAACTGGGCGGCCGTGAGCGCGGCCTGGAGCGAAACCCGCTGGGGCAGCTGCGCGAAGGAGGGGCTGGTGAGCCGGGGCGGCTCGGGGCGGAGCCGCGCGAGGACCTGGTGCGCGGTGAGCCGGTCCTGGACCAGGTCGACCGCGGGCGGCTGCGAGGTGAGCGAGGCGGCGGCGAGCAGGGCGCAGATGCCGAGCGAGATCTCGGCCTCGGAGAAGCGCCGGAGCTGCAGCAGGAAAGGCCGGCGCGCGGCGCGCTGGACCGGCACTTGCTCGAGCACGGCCACGGCGGACCCGCCGCTCACCGGCGCGGGCTCGCGCAGCAGGCGGTAGTTGCCCGCGCCCAGCAGCAGCATGCCCAGCAGCAAGGAGGTTTTCGCGAGGACCATGAGGCCGTAGGCGGTGCCGTACAGGCCGGAGAGCGAGCCGACAAAGAACCAGCTCATGCCTAGGCCGGCGAGCACGAGCGCGGGCACGCTGACGAGCGCGAGCGAGGAGTAGCGGCGGGCCAGCCCCTGCGCGTTCGCGAGCGTGGGGCTCGCGCGCAGGGCCAGCAGCAGGAAGAGCATCGCACCCACCCAGCCGGCCGTGCCCAGGTGATGGAGGGCGGTGAGGACGACCAGAACGCCCCGGTGGTCGAGCCGGGAGTTGGCGTGCGACTGCGCCACCGAGCCCGCCAGCACGAGCAGAGCGGGCAATGCCGCGAGCCGGGACGCGCGCAGGCTGGGGCGGCGGATGAGCGCGGCCAGGAGCAGCGCGCCGAAGATCTCCGTCGAGGCGACCAGGAAGAAGCTGGCCGTAAGGAGCGAGCGCAGCGGGAAGCCGGACTGGATGGTCAGGATGGAGAGCGAAAGCCCGGCGGAGGCGGCCTGCACGCACGCCAGGGCGATGGCGATGCGGGAAGCGATACGACGAACGGACGCAAGCTGAGCCGGAATAGCCCGGCCGGGCACGAAAGCGGTCAGGAGAAAGAGCAACCCGCCGAGCGCGAAGGCCTCCAGCGACAGCCCCGCGGCGCGAAGCAGGACGCTGAGAAAATCGAAATCCTTGAGAAGCCAGAACACCGAAACGTCTTTCCTCTTGGGGGTGATGCGGCGCTGACGCCTGCTTTACTGACTATCGACGGTAAACGGAATCTGCCCGCGGGTGATGTGCCCGTCGGCGGCCAGAGCCTGCCACTGAATGGTGTAGGTGCCGGCTTCGAGGTGCTCGGCCTTGGTCTGGATGGTGTCAGGCGCGGGCTGGGCATCGAGCGCGAGCTGGACCGGATTGCCGCCCAGCCGCACCAGGGACACGGTGCAGTGGGGCCCGTCGACGCGCGAGTTGAAGCGGAGCTTGACCGGCAGTGTTTCGCCGTGGACCGCCTGGTGCGGCTGCGGGTTGGAAGCGACCAGAACCGCATGGGCGAAGGCGAGCTGCGGAGCGAGAGCGGCGGCGAGGGCGAGCATGTGGCGGAGTCTGGGCAAGGAGGCTTCCTGAAATGGTTTCGTTTGAACTGTTTAGAGAGATTCAGCAAGGCCGCGATGGTTGCTGGATTGCCCTCATAAACCCGACAGCGGCAGTCGCTCCATCAAACCAGGCGGCTCGACGCCATGCGGGGGCTCTGCCCGCTGATTTCGCCGGCGCGGGCCTCGGCGTAGGCGGCGGCACCCATCAGGGCCGCGCGGGCTTCAAGGATGATGTGCACCGGGGTCTGCACGAGCAGCTCCGAGAGCCGGCCCTTGTCGGTGAAGGCGTGCATGAAGGTGCCGTCCTTCATTTTGCGGAGGATTTTGGGCGCGATGCCGCCGCCGATGAACAAGCCGCCGGTGGCGAGGACCTTCAGGGCGAGATTGCCGGCCTCCGCGCCGTAGACGGAAACGAAGATGTCCAGGGTTTGAGCGCAGAGCTCGTCCCGGCCGGACTCACCCAGCTCCCCGATGACGGCGTTAGGGTCCTCGTGTTCCATGCGGTCGCGCAGCTCGGGCGATTCGGCAAGTCCGCGTTCGTCGCGCAAAAACGCGTACACGCTCTTGAGCCCGATGCCGGAGATGACGCGCTCGTAGGAGACCCGGCCCCGGAGCGACCGCTGGAGATAGCGCAGCAAGTCGATCTCCGTGTCGTTGCGGGGGGCGAAGTCGCAGTGCCCGCCCTCGGAGGCAACGGGGACGTGCATCTTGCCGTTCCACATCAGGACGGCCTCGCCGAGGCCGGTGCCCGCGGAGACCAGGCCCCGGTTGCCGAGCGCGCTGGGGTCGCCGGGCGAGAGCGTATAGACCTGGTCGCGGGTAAGTTCCGGGATGCCGTAGCCGTTGGCTTCGAGGTCGTTGATCAGGAACAGGTGGTCGATGTCGAGGTTGCGGGCCAGCTCGCGCGCGTCCAGGAGCCAGGGCAGGTTGGTGAGCTTGAGCCGCCCGTTGCGCACCGGGCCAGGCACGCCGAAGCAGGCCGAGGTAATTTCGTCGTGCCGGTGCGTGTCGAGGAAGCGGCGGACGACCGCTTCGAGGCCGGGGTAGTCGCGCGCGGGAAACTTTTCGTCGTCGACGTGCTGAAGGCGTCCGTCCTCGAACTCGTAGAGAGAGAGGTGCACCTTGGTGCCGCCGACATCGCCGGCCAGAATCATCGCGCGATCTCCGCGTGGCCGACCCCGTCCGGGCCGGGCTTGGGCAGCTTCGCCGCGGCGCGGGGATCGATGAGGAAGGTGAGGGTGCCGTTGGTGGGCAGGATAAGCTGTGCCGGGGTCTGCTCCACATCGCGCTCGCCGAAGAGGACGCGCTCCAGCGGGCCGGCCTTGGGCTCGCCGGAAACCAGAAAGACAACGTCCAGCCCCTCATTGAGCACCGGGGCGGAGAGCGAGATGCGCCACGTGTCTTTCTGCGGGACGTGGTTGGCGAAAGCGATGCGGCCCAGCTCGTGGACGCCCTCGGTGTGGGGGAAGAGCGAGGCGGTGTGGCCGTCGTCGCCCAGGCCGAGCCAGACGAGGTCGAAGCGGGGGGCCTCGGCGCCTTCAAGGCGGAAGGCCGCCCGGATCGCGGACTCGTAGAGCGCCGCCGCCTCTTGGGGGTCGCGTTCGCCCTCGATACGGTGGACGTTTTCAGGCGCAATCGGGACCCTCGAGAGCAGGTGCTCGCGGGTCATGCGGTAATTGGAGTCCGGATCGTCCGGGCCGACGGCGCGCTCGTCGACGAAGAAGAGTTCGAGCTTGTCCCAGGCGATTCGGTCCTTGAAAGGCTCCGCAGACAGGAGCGAAAAGGTGTCCTTGGGGGTGTTGCCGCCGGAGATGGCGACGCGGGCGCGGCCGCGCTTCCCGACGGCTTGCGCGACGCGGTCGGCGAAGTGCTCGGCCGCCAGCTGGGCCAGGTGGGCGTGGTCGCGGGAAACGCGGTAGGTGACGTGAACGCGGTCTGCCAAGGCGGGTCTCCTAAACGCTGTGCCAGGTATGGTTGTCGTGCGCGAGCAGTTCGTCGGCGGCTTTCGGCCCCCACGACCCGCTCTCGTAGTTCGGGAAGTCCTCGGGCGGATGCGCGGCCCAGGCCTCGAGCAGGGGGGTGTAGAGGGCCCAGGCGACTTCGACGGCTTCGCGGTGCGAAAACAAGGTGGCGTCGCCGAGCATGGCGTCGAGCAGCAGCCGCTCGTAGCCGTTCGCGGTGTACTTGCCGAAGGCGTCGTTGTACTTGAAAGTCGCTGTGACGGGGTCGATCGTGGTGTCCGGCGTCGGCAGCTTGTTGCCGAACAGGAAGGTAATGCCCTCGTCGGGCTGGATGCGGATGCGGATCAGGTTGGTCGGAGTCTCGCCGAAGATCTGCCTGGGCGGCTGCTTGAACTCGACGACGATCTCGGTGACGCGCTTCGCCAGGCGCTTGCCCGCGCGCAGGTAAAAGGGCACGCCTTTCCAGCGGGGGGTGTCGATAGAGAGCTTCACGGCGGCAAAGGTCTCGGTAGCGGACCTGGGGTCGACCCGGTCTTCCTCGCGGTAGGGCTTGGCCTGCTCCGTGCCGCCCTTGCCGTCCGGGACTTTCCCGGCCCCGTACTGGCCGCGCGCGCTGGTCTCCGGCGTGAGCGGCTGGATGGCTTTGAAGAGCTTCGTCTTTTCCTCGAGGATGCCCTTTGCCTCGAACTTCGCCGGAGGCTCCATCGCGACGAATGACAGCATCTCCATCATGTGATTCTGGAGGATATCGCGCGACGCGCCGGCCTTCTCGTAGAACGGCCCGCGGCCTTCGATGCCGATCGATTCAGCGGCCGTGATCTGGATGTTCTCGATGTAGTCGGCGCACCAGAGCGGCTCGAACAGCGCGTTGGCGAAGCGGAAGACAAGGATGTTTTGAACGGTTTCCTTGCCGAGATAATGGTCGATGCGGAAGATTTGATCTTCCTCGAACACCTTGGCGACCTCGTCATTGAGCGCGCGGGCGGAGTCGAGGTCGTGCCCGAACGGCTTCTCGATGATGACCCGAACGGTCGCGCCGTCCTCGCCCTTTTGCATGCCGTGTTGGCCCAGCGTGTCGACGATTTGGCCGAAGTACTCCGGCGCGACCGCGAGATAAAACAAGCGGTTGCCCTTGGTTCCGCGTTCCCCGTCGATGTTCCTGAGTTCCTCGTTGAGCCGGCCGTAACCTTCCGCGTCGTCGAAGTTGGTGGTGAAGTAGGAGACCTTCTCCATGAACCCGGCGAGCTTGGGGTCGGACTCGTCCACGCCCGAGGCGACGATGGCTTTCTTCATGTCCGGATTGAAGGTTTGGGACAGGTCGCGGCGCGCGACGCCGACCACGGCGAACTGCTCCGGCAGCAGGCCGCTTTGCTCCAGGTGGAACAGCGCGGGGAGCAGCTTCTTCTTGGTGAGGTCGCCGGAAGCGCCGAAGATGACGACGACGGCGGGCTCGGCTTTACGATCGCCGGCAGTTTCAGAGGCCTGGGGAATGGTTTCGGGTGTCACCGGCTGGTCGGGAGTGGGCATTCGTCTCTTTCTACAGAAGGTTGAGGGATTGAAGCTCGGCGCGCAGGGCTGCCGAGCCGGTGTAGACGATGGCGTGCATGCCGAGCGAGCGGGCCGCCTCGGCGTTCTTCTCGCGGTCGTCGATGAAAACGACCTCCGCGGCCGGGCTTTGCAGTACCTCTAATGCGAGCCGGTAAATGGCGGGGTCGGGCTTGCGGAGCCGGACATAGCCGGAGCAGAAAAAGGTAGACAGGTACCGTTTCAGGCCGAAGCGCTCGATCCGCATGTCGTTCAGCTCGCGGGACTCGTTGTTGAGCTGGCCCATCCTGACCTCGCCTCGCGCGTGCAGATCTTCGAGCACCGGCAGCGCGGAGTCAGGCAGGAGCGCCGACCGATCTTCAATGGCGGCCCGCATTTGCTCCAGGGAAAACTCGCGCGGCTCGAAGAAACAGGTCTGGACCAGATAGTCCTCGAACGTAATCGTCCCCTTTTCCCAGAGGTCATTCGCGGCTTCGTGGCGCGCCTCGAAGGTCTCGCGAAGGGCGGGCGGAAAGCCGAACCGGTCAAAAACCGTCCGGCGCTCGTAGCGGTCCCAACCGTTGGTGAGCAAAACGCCGCCGATGTCCCAAAGAATGGTGCTGAACTTGCTCATTCGCTTTTTGGATGCGGGCAAAAAGCGGAAAGCGCCAGAAAAGAGTCCCCGGCGGCAGTCAATCTTCGGCGAAGGTTCGCGCAAGCGTCCGGGAGCCGGGATTGCCCACGGTATGCTCTCCCTATGTTCTTAGAAGAGCTACGGCATACTGAGTTTGCGCGCCTCTCTCGAACAGAAACAACCTATTTCGATTACACCGGTGCCGCGCTCTATCCTGAGTCGCTCGTACGCAAGGATGCAGAGCGGCTGCTCAGCCGTGTAACCGGCAATCCTCACTCAGCCGGCGGCCCCTCAGAGGGAAGCGCCAAGGATCTTGAGGATGCGCGCCGACGTACGCTCGCGTTTTTCGACGCAGACGCAGCGGAATACGAGGTGGTGTTTACCGCGAATGCGAGCGCGGCCATGCGGCTGCTGGCGGATGCGTTCCCGTTTCGCGCGGGTTCCCGGCTGGTGATGACAGCGGACAACCACAACTCCGTCAACGGCTTGCGCCTACCCGCGGAACGCCGCGGGGCAGCGGCCGCCTACGTGCCGCTTGGCACGGACCTGCGCAGCCGCGATCCGGGAGAATGGCTGCTGCCGGCCGGCGGACCTTCCCTTCTCGCATATCCGGCCCAGTCAAACTTTTCAGGGGTGCAGCACCCACTGCGCTGGGTGGTTGACGCGCACCGGAGAGGCTATAAGGTGCTGCTGGACGCGGCCGCGTATGCGCCCACCAACCGGCTTTCACTACGAGAAACTCCGGCGGATTTCGTTGCGATTTCGTTTTACAAGATGTTCGGCTACCCGACCGGGGTTGGGGCATTGCTGGCGCGACGTGAAGCACTGGCGCTGCTGGAACGCGACTTCTTTGCCGGCGGCACAGTGCAGTTCGTGTCCCTACAGAACTTGCTTGTGAGAAAAAAGCCCGGCGGCGAGGGCCTGGAGGACGGAACGCCGAATTTTCTCGCGATGCCGGCCGTTGCAGACGGACTGGACTGGCTGGACGGCATCGGCATCGGGGCCGCGCAGGCGCATGTGTCGGCGATGACGGATCGCCTGCTGAAGGGTTTGGCGGCGCTGGGCGGAAAAGTCCATCTATACGGACCTCCGGCGATGGGCGCGCGCGGAGGGACGGTCCCATTCAACCTGTCCCGCAAGGGCAAGCTCATGACGTTCGAGGCCGTGGAGGCGCAGGCACGCGCCGCCGGCATCTGGCTGCGCGGCGGCTGCTTTTGCAACCCTGGAGCGGCGGAAAAAGCGTTCGCGATGGATGCGGAACGGATGCGCGCTTGCCTGGAAGGTACCTTTTCGATCACGAAGCTGCGGGAGCATCTCCAGGGGCCGGTAGGGGCTCTGCGGGCGTCCGTCGGGATCGCGACGAATGAGCAGGATATCGGACGGCTGCTGGCATTTTTAAACTCCATGACGAATTAGCGGCGTTCTTTTTCCAAGGCGTCGAGGCGGGCGTCGTGGCGTCCCAGCATCAGGTGGATTTCGTGCAGGGTGGTGTCCATGCGGTCGACCTTGGACTCGAGACGGTCGAAGCGCTTCTCCTGCTGATCGAAGCGCTTTTCTTGCTGGTCGAAGCGCTTGTCGAGATTGCGGCTTTGCACCAGGAAGCCTACGAGCACGATGATGAGGTTGGCGAGCCCGAAGAGAGACGGGACGCCGATCGCCAAATAAAGCTGCTGATTCGTCATGGTCCTCCTGCGGGCGGCCCTCGTTCCGCGCCCGCCTCCTCCAGCTACGGCTTACTTGTCGTTGATCCCCGCCAGCGCCGGCAGCTCCTTGCCGGCCTTGGCGATCAGCTCTTTCGCGCGGCTAACGATGTTGTCCACCCCGAAGCCGAGCTTTTCGAGCGCGAGCGTTCCCGGGGCCGACGCGCCGAAGCGGTCCAGGCCGAGCACGTCGCCGTGGCGTCCGACCCACTTCCACCAACCCAGGGTCGCGCCCGCCTCGACCGCGAACTTCGGCGTGCCCTCGGGCAGCACCTCGAGCTTGTAGCTCGCGGGCTGGCGCTCGAACAGCTGCCAGCTCGGCATGGAGACGATGCGGGCGATGATGCCTTCTTCCTTGAGCTTGGCGGCGGCCTTGACGATCTGCCAGACCTCGGCACCGGTGGAGAGCATGATCAAGTCTGGCTGGTCCCCACCCTGGTCGATCACGTACGCGCCGCGGCTGACGCCCTCGTAGATGTCGAGCTTGGACGGGTCGAGCAGGGGCAGGTCCTGGCGGGAAAGCGCCATGAAGCTGGTTTCCTTGTGCTCCAGCGCCAGGCGCCAGGCGGCGGCAGTCTCGTTCGCGTCCGCCGGGCGGAAGTCGATCAGGTGCGGGATGGCCCGCAGCATCATGAGCTGGTCAATGGGCTGGTGGGTAGGGCCGTCCTCGCCGAGGCCGATCGAGTCGTGCGTGTAAACGAAGATGGAGTGGATGTGCATGAGCGCGGCGAGCCGAACGGCGGGCTTGGCATAGTCGGAGAAGGTGAAGAAGGTGGACCCGTAGGGAATGAGCCCACCGTGCGCGGCCATGCCGTTGACGGCGGCGTGCATGGCGAACTCGCGGACGCCGAAAAAGACGTTGCGGCCGGCGGGGTCGATGTGGAAGTTGCCGGACTTCTTGAGCAGCGTTTTGGTGGACTCGGTAAGGTCGGCGGCACCGCCGAAGACCTCGGGAACCGCATCGGCGAAGGCGTTCATGATCGCGCCGCCCGCGTTGCGGGTGGCCATGGGCTTGCCGTCGGCCGGGTAGGTAGGCAGGGACGTCTCCCAGCCTTCCTTGAGCTTGCCGGCCTGGGTCCGCTCGTATTCGGCCGCGAGCTCGGCGTTCTCGGCCTTGTATTTGGCGAAGAGGTCGTTCCACTCCCCTTCGTACTTCGCGCCGGTTTGGACGATCTCGCCCCACTGTTGCGCGGCCTCGTCGGGGACGTAGAAGGTCTTGTCCTCGGGCCAGTTGAGGGTGCGCTTGGTCTCCTTGACGTTCTTTTCGCCGAGCGGCGCGCCGTGGGCCTTGCTGGTGCCGGCCGCCGGGGAGCCGTAACCGATGACCGTGCGGACGGCAATGAGCGAGGGCTTGCCGGTCTCGGCTTTCGCGGCCTCGATGGCCTTCGAGATCGCCTCGAGGTCGTTGCCGTCGGCGACCGTCTGGACGTGCCAGTGGTAGGCCTTGAAGCGGTCCTGAACATTTTCGGTAAAGGAGAGATCAGTGGGGCCGTCGAGCGAAATCAGGTTGTCGTCGTATAGGAAGATCAGCTTGCCCAAGCCCAGGGTGCCGGCGAGCGAGGCGGCCTCGTGGGAAATGCCTTCCATCAGGTCGCCGTCGCCGCAGATGCCGTAGGTGTAGTGGTCGACGATGGGAAAATTGGGCTTGTTGTAGACGGCGGCGAGGTGCTTTTCGGCCATGGCCATGCCGACGGCCATCGCAAAGCCCTGGCCGAGCGGGCCGGTGGTGACCTCGACGCCGTCGGTCTCGCCGAACTCGGGGTGGCCGGGGGTGCGGGAGTGCCACTGGCGGAACTGCTTCAGGTCCTCGATGGAGAGATCGTAGCCGGCCAGGTGCAGCATGCCGTAGAGCAGCGCGGACGCGTGGCCGTTCGAGAGCACGAAGCGGTCGCGGTTGGACCACTTCGAGTGCTTGGGGTTGTGCCGCATGTACTTGTGGAACAAGAGGTACGCGATGGGCGCGCAGCCGAGCGGGGCGCCCGGGTGGCCGGAGTTGGCGGCCTCGACCGCGTCGACGGCGAGGAAGCGGAGAGCGTTGATGGACAGCTGGTCGATATCGGTCTGGACGGGGGCGATGGCGGTGGCGCTCATGGTGTAAGGTCTTTCTCCGGATTCGGGGGTGTCGTGGCTATTCTATGCCCCGGTTTAGGCCGTTCGCGAGGGCGCGGGCACGATTTTCACGCGGAAGTCGCGGCCCTGCCAGCGGCGCTCGCGCGGCCAGTACAGGGTGAAGACGAGCTCCCCGTCCGACGACGGGGGCAGGTCCGCGACCGAGCCGGCGGCGCCCAGCTCGCGGGAGGCGAGCGAGCGCTTGGAGGCCCAGTTGTCGGCCGAGTAGAGCACCTCGAAGGGGTCGGCGGAGAGGATGCGGAGGCGCTTGCCCGCGCGCATCTCCGCGATGGGCCGGCGCTGCTTCCAGACTTCAAACGGGCTCGGCACGGGGCCTTCGCCGTAGCGGGCCTCGGCGGCGGAGATGCGGTCGAAGACGCGCCCGTCGTGGATGGACCGGACCAGCTTGAGGTACTCGGCATGGGCCCAGGCCAGCGGCATGGCGGAGCCCGCGGGATCGCCGAGCACGACCGGGCCGGCGGTGGTCGAAAGGGACTTGCGCTCGTCCCACACCTGCTCCGGCAGCATGCCGCCGCGGGAAGCGAAGCCTTCGAGGGTCAGGAGGAAGGACCGGACGTCGCGCCCGGCGGCGAGTTCGTAGTGGGCTCGCTCGCCGGTGAGAAGAGGCCAGGCGCGGCCCTGGCCGTAGGTCAGGAAGGGGCCTCCGCCGTTCTGCTCGCCGTAGCCGTCGTGGTTGTAGCGGCGCCAGCAGGGGCCTTGCGGGCACTCCACGCGAAGCACGCGGTCGTACACGCGGATGGTATCGACGATGACCGGGTCGTCGGCCCGGCGGACGCCGTAGCGCACCAGCTCCAGAAAGCCCCCGTCCACGATGGCGGAGGAGGGGAACTCGGACTCCTCCCATGGCGCGCGATTGTTGAGCCGGACATTGCCGGGCGCGACGTCGGGCCGGTACCAGGGCTCGCCCTTGGCCGGCGGGCGGACGCGGATGTAGTGGCGCTGAACGTCGGGGTGGAGCGTGCCTTCCTCGGTCACGGTCCAGTCTTCCAAGTGGGACTGGATCCAGTCGGCGTGCTCGTCGAGGAACTGAGCGAGAGCGGCCTCGTTGTGGGCGGCGGCGATCTCGGCGGCGCAGCACAGGCTCGCGATGACGGCGGCGAGGGTGGAGGGGGAGTAGCCGGCGTTTTCCTCCCAGCGCTCCTGCTGGGTTACGGGTGCGTAGCGCACCAGAAAGCCCGCGGCCCGGGCGACGAAGGGAAAGACGTCGAAGTCGCCGAGACCGTTCGCCTTCCACAAGCGCCAGGCCAGGATGATGGGGAACGCAACCTCGTCGAGCTGAATGCCGGTCCAGTAGGGGGTGCCGTCGACCCAGAAGTTCTGGGCGAAGCCGCCGTCGGGCTTCTGCGAGCAGGCCAGGTATACCAAGGCGCGGAGTGCCGTCTCCACCCGGCCCATGGCCAGCAGCGCTGAGGCGGAGTGCACCATATCGCGGGTCCACACCAGGTGGTAGCCGCCCAGATCATCGTCACCTTTGGCGTAGCCCCAGGGGATGGAGAGCGAGGCGATGAAAGCGCCCGCGTAGGTCTTGTCCTCGTGCATGAGCAGGACGCGCTGCGAGGCCCGCAGGAGCCGCCCGCCGTCGCCGGTCACGGTCTCCAGGCCCTCCGGCACGGTGACGCGCTGCCACTGGCGGATGAAGCGTTTGAGGTCCTCGGAGAAGGGGGTGGCGAGCGAGCTCATGGTTGCGGCCAACGCGGCATGGGGGCTCTCGCCGAAGCCGATGGCGAGGGTGAACTCGCGGGAGTTCTCTGTGGGCTGGACGGCGCGGGCGAGGTCGACCTCGCCCACCACCGCGATGTTGCCGTCGGTGGCCGAGCCGTACTCCCAGTGCATTTGGTAGTCGTGCTTCAGGTCCTGCCAGCCGTCGCTGACGCCCACGAAGCCGCAGGATGCGCGCGAAAAACCGCAGTTGGCGGCCATCGCGAGGGTGTTTTGGTCTTTCCAGGCGAGCAGGGTGCGGGAGCCGGCCACGTCGACCACGCGGGCGGAGTTGCCCGCGCCGCCCCCGCCCAGGTGGGGCGAGAGCAGGGCATACAGGCGCAGGCGGGGGAGGATATCGGGGTCAGCCTCCATCCGGACGCGGACGAGCACCACGGAGGCGTGGGGGGCACAGATGGTTTCCTTGGTGAGCGTGTAGCGGCCTTCAGGGTCGCGGTTCACTTGCCGGGGGCCGGGCGCGACCGGGTCGATGTAGGAGAAGTGGCGCTCGCAATCGCGCTTCTCCTCGTGGAAGAAGGTCGCGCCGTCGGTGATGAGGAACTCCATGTCGCGGGTCTGCGGGCGGTCGATGGTGGGGTGATAAATCTCGTTGAGGATGCCGTGCGAGGTGGTGAACCAGATCTCGGAGGAGGCCGAGTAGGCGCAGCAGACGCTGTTCTTGACGCTGGAGGTCCAGCGGCCGTGCAGGCCGGGGGCACCGGGGGCTTCGCCTTGCTGGGGAAGCCAGAGGTATTGTTCGGCGTGGTCGGGCATGGGGGGCGTCCTCCGTTTGCGCGCGCTTCCAGAGTAGCGCGAGCCCTGCTTCAGAACGAGGCAGCCGGGGATGCTATCAAGCGGCCCTTGAGTGCTATCGTTCGAGGAGCAGGAGGTGGCCTATGCATGCGATGACAATTCTCGATTTGCCGGACGAGACACACCGGGCGCTGAAGCAGCAGGCGATGCTGCACGGGAAGAGCACCGAGGCGGAGGTGCGGGCGATTTTGGAGGCGGAGGTGCGTCCGAAGGAAAGAGACGAGGTCGGCCTGGGGACGGCGCTGCACGAGTTCGCCATGCGGTTCGGGGGCATCGAGCTCGACATCGCACGCGACCCCGCCCCGACGGAAGCGGCGAGTTTCGAGTGATCGTGCTCGATACCAACGTGGTTTCCGAGCCGACCAAGCCGAGGCCGAGCCCGGCGGTTTTGGACTGGCTCGATCGGCAGGCACTCGAAAACTTGTATCTCACGACGGTAAGCGTGGCCGAGTTGCTGGTCGGCGTTGATGCCCTGCCGAAAGGGCGCCGCAAACGCGGGCTTGCTGAAGGTCTGGACGGGCTGATCGAGAAACTTTTCGGGCCGCGCATTCTGCCGTTCGACAGGAAAGCGGCCGCGGAATATGCGGCCGCGGTGCGCAACGCCAAGGCAAACGGGTACACCCTCAGCGTCGGCGATGCACAGATTGCCGCAATCGCGCGCCATCGCGGTTCGATCGTTGCCACCCGAGATCGCGAGCCGTTCGAGGCGGCCGGGGTGAAGGTGATTCATCCCTGGGAGGCTTGAAGCATCGCATGTTCCTGCGACATCGCGTTCCAAAAAGCACATCCAGGCGGGTCTATCCGGAGCGGGGCGTTGAAGCGTTTTCGGGAGCCTCATTCCTTGGCACAGCAGTTTCAGGGCACCCTGTGCCTGCGTCTGGAATCTCGGCTGAGAACGGCACGAACCCGCTGAAACGCTTTTGGAAACGCAGCCGGCTAACTGATTTTCTAATTGTTACTCACAGATAAATAATTTGCTCTTTCAAAGTCAACGCATCCCACAGGCATCAGAACTGTCTGGAGAGCCCCAACATGATTGCCAAGCAGTCTCTCGCAAGTGCCTTGCTTCTCGCATCGGCCGCCACAGCCGCGCAGGCTGCCCCTGCTCCTTACACCGGTCTCGTTGTCTTCGGGGACAGCTACTCGGATGTGGGTAACCTGTTTGTCGCTTCCACCGAGCTGCAGGCGAGCACGGGCCAGCCCGTGCAGCCGGCACTGGACCATCACTTCTACGGTCGCTTCTCGAATGGGCCCATCTACACCGATGTCCTGGCGTTCGGGCTTCACGTCGCGCTCCAGCCCTCCCTGCTGGGCGGCGGCGATTATGCCTTCGGCGGCGCGCTCAATGATTCCAATGTGAACGAACTGCCTCCAAACGGGACCGGCTTTTACGCGCGCGGGGCCTTTCCATGGTCGCTCACGGCGGAAACGCAGGCCTTCGCCGCCCAAGCGGCCAAGTCTGGCGCCGACCCGAACGCGCTGTATGTGGTCTTCTCCGGCCTCAACGATGTCGCAGCCATCCTTCAGGGGCGTCCCGGCGTTACCGTTGGCGGCACGATCGGTGGCATCCTCGGTACCATCGAGACCATCAAGGCCGCGGGCGGCAAGACGGTACTGGTACCGAATCTGCCCGATGAAGGCGTACTTCCGGTGGTCACCGCGCTCGCACCGATTGTTCCGGGAATCAGTGCCGCCGCGACCGGTCTGACACGGCAGTACAACGCGGCGCTCAACGCGGCGCTGGACGGAGTCACCGGCATCCGCGTAATTCGCTTTGATACCTTCAGCTTGATCGACAAAGTCGTCGCGAACCCGTCGCGCTACGGCTTCGTGAACGCGACAACCCCCTGCTACTCCGGCCCGGTCACGCCCGACCCCGCGGGAGTGGTCTGTGCCGATCCCCTTCAGTACGTCTTCTGGGACGGCCAGCATCCGACCACCTCATTCCACATCCTTCTCGGCATCGAAATCCTGCGCGCGCTGTATGCGCAGCAGTAAACAGGCAGCTCAGACAACGCGCGGTCTTTTCGTCGGGAAAAGCCGCGCGCCCATGCCGGGGAGGAATCGAGCCTGAAGTGGAATTAAAGCACCTGCGAGTTGGCGTCCGGGTCGGGGTGGAACTGGACTTCCTGCATGGCATGGGTGATTTCGCGGTTCTTCATGAAGTACTCCCAGCAGAAGCCGGTGCGCAGGTTTTCGGCCATCAGGACGCTGATGCCCTGGTCGATGCCGAGAATATCCTCGGCGAACCAGTTGCCCTTCACGTCGAAAGCGTCCACGAAGCCGTAGCGGGTCCAGACGCGGGGGCCCATCTTCTCGCGCATGTAAAGCAGGACGTGCGAACACTCCGCCGGCAGGAACGGCAGCGAGCCGGCGGCGGCGCAGGGGACCAGCGTTCCATCGAGAGGGCCGATCGCGGGCGGCCCGCCCCAGACCCGGTAGCCGTCGCGTGAGTCCGAGGCGGTGATGCCCCACATGTCCATGTCGACCCAGTTGTACTTCTGCCCCAGGTGGATGCACCACAGCTGGTGCGCGCGCGTGGCGGCGATGGAGTTGGTGAAGTAGTTGGCGTGGAGGTCGCGCTGATCGCGGTAGTCGCACCAGGCATGGGCGTACTGGTGGATGAACAACGGCGCGGTGCCGGAGATGTACTCGATGCCGCCGAACTGGATCAGCGGGCGCTGGAGCGTGTTCCAGGTCTCGACCGGGA
>CAXUEU010000026.1:0-28135 GCA_964250195.1 uncultured Acidobacteriaceae bacterium | reverse complement strand
ATTTCGAGGATGACGGCAGCCCCCGCCAACCGTGGGAGGCTCTGCCGCAAAACACCCTCCCCGGGGACGCGGGCACCCGGCGCGGCGTTCTCCAGGGCGCGACGCTGGCGGCGGGCGGGCTGGCAGTGGCGGGGCCGTCGGCCGGGGCGCAGGCGGGGCCGGGGCCTGTCAAGCTCGTGCCGCTCTCGTTGACGATCAACGGCGAGCGCAAGCAGCTCCAGGTGGACCCGCGCATCAGCCTGCTCGACCTCTTGCGTGAGCAGGTGGGCTTGACCGGCAGCAAGAAAGGCTGCGACCACGGCCAGTGCGGCGCGTGCACCGTGCTGATCGATGATGGAAACGGTGCCCGGCGCATCAATGCCTGCCTGGCGCTGGCGCTGGCGCACGAGGGCGACTCCATCACGACCATCGAAGGCCTGGCGCACGGTGAAGCGCTGCACCCGGTCCAGCAGGCCTTTCTGGACCACGACGGCTACCAGTGCGGCTACTGCACGCCGGGGCAGGTGGTTTCCGCGGTCGCGCTGCTCGACGAAGCCCGCCAGGGCCACCCCAGCCAGGTGACGGCGGACCTGCGGCGAACCGGCCCGGTCACGCTGACGCCGGAGGAGATCAAGGAGCGCATGAGCGGCAACCTGTGCCGCTGCGGGGCGTACCCGGGCATTGTGGCCGCGGTTCAGCAAGCCGCCCAGCAAGCCCCGAAAGTTGGGGCGCGGGCATGAGGACCTTCGAGTTCGTACGAGCAAGCGCCCCCGATGCTGCCGTGAATGCACTGGCGGGCGATCGCGCGGCGAAGCTGCTGGGCGGCGGCACCAACCTAATCGACTTGATGAAGCAAGGCGTCGAGCAGCCCTCGGCCCTGGTGGACATCCACCGGCTCGCGCTCTCCGAGATCGCGCCCCTGCCGGGTGGCGGCCTGCGGCTTGGCGCGACCGCGCGCAACGCGGACACCGCCGCGCACCCGCTGGTCCGGGAGCGCTATCCGATGCTGGCGCAGGCGATCCTGGCCGGGGCTTCGGCGCAGCTGCGCAACGCCGCGACGAACGGAGGCAACCTGCTCCAGCGCACCCGCTGCTACTACTTCTACGACCCGGCTTACACGGCCTGCAACAAGCGCAAACCGGGGTCGGGCTGCGCGGCGGTGGGCGGCTTCAACCGCATCCACGCAATTCTCGGGGCGAGCGAGCAGTGCATCGCGACCCACCCCTCGGACATGTGCGTGGCCCTGGCCGCGTTCGACCCGACAGTCCGCGTGCAGGGGCCCAGGGGCGAGCGCGCGATTCCCTTCCCCGCGTTCCATCGCCTGCCCGGCACCACGCCCGAGCTCGACACCAACCTGAAGCGCGACGAGCTGATCCTCTCGATCGACTTGCCCGCCACCCCCTACGCGGCGCACCAGCACTACCTCAAGGTGCGGGACCGGGCCTCGTACGCGTTTGCCCTGGTTTCAGTGGCGGCGGCGCTGGAGCTGGACGGCGGCACGATCAAGAGCGCGCGGATCGCGCTGGGCGGCGCGGCGCACAAGCCGTGGCGCGCGACCGAGGCCGAGCAGGCGCTCACCGGCAAGCCCGCGACCGAGGCGAACTATCGTCAAGCCGCCGAGCTGGCCCTCGCGGGAGCGAAGACCTACGAGCACAACGCCTTCAAGGTACCCATGGCCAAGCAGGCCATCGTGCGCGCACTGACGCTGGCGCAGAGGGGAGACCAGGCATGAGCACCAATGCACAGGCAACAAAGATCGGCGAGCCGATCACCCGCGTGGACGGCCGGGCCAAGGTCACCGGGGCGGCCCGGTACGCGGCGGAGTTCCCCGCGCCGAAGCTGGCCTATGCGGTCATGGTCACCAGCACGATAGGCAGCGGTATGATCACGCGCCTCGACACGGCGGCGGCACAGAAAGCACCGGGAGTGGCGGCCATCTTGTCGCCCGCGAACGCGCCTAAACTGCCCAGCGGCGGCAAGGCCGGGGTCAAGCCGCCTGCCGGGCGCGTCCTCAGTGTATTTCAGGACGCGAGCATCGAGTACAACAACCAGCCCATCGCGGTGGTCGTCGCGGACTCGCTGAACGAGGCGATCCATGCCGCTTCGCTGGTGGCGATCAAGTACCGCGAGCAGCCGTCGAAGCTGGACTTCCGGGCCGGGTTCCCGGAGGCGCACGAGGGGAAGAACAAGATTCCCGCTTCGCTTACCGACGGCGACGTGACGGCGGGGTTCGCGGCGGCCGAGGTCACGGTCGACCAGGTGTACACGACGCCCAAGCAGAACCATAACCCCCTGGAACCGCACGCGACCCTCGCTGAGTGGGACGGCGAGCGCCTGACGCTCCACGACGCGACGCAGAACATCAACGGCGTGAAGCAGACCATCGCCAAGACCTTCGGCATTCCGGAGGACAACGTCCGCGTGCTCTGCCCCTTCACGGGCGGCGGCTTCGGGTCCAAGGGCTCCATGTGGTCGCACGTGGTATTGGCGGCGATGGCGGCCAAGATGGTGAGCCGTCCGGTCAAGCTGGTGCTGGAGCGGTCGCAGATGTTCGGCCCTGTAGGCGGTCGGCCGCAGACCGAGCAGCATATCGTGCTCGGAGCCAAACGCGACGGCACCTTGACCGCCATCCGCCACGACTGCCACTCGCACACCTCGACGTTCGAGGACTTCATGGAACCCTCGGCCGCGCAGACGCGCATGCTGTATGCCGCTCCGGTGATCACGACCTCGCAGAAGCTGGTCAGCCTGAACGTGGGAACGCCGACCTTCATGCGGGCCCCGGGCGAGGCGACGGGCTCGTTCGCGCTCGAGTCGGCCATGGACGAGCTCGCGTATGCGTTGAACATGGACCCGGTCGCGCTAAGGCTCAAGAACTATGCGGAGCTGGACCCGACCAGCCACAAGCCGTTTTCGTCCAAGCATCTGCGGGAGTGCTACACAGAGGGCGCGGCCAGATTCGGCTGGGCGCGCCGCAATCCCAGACCCCGCTCGCTGCGCGAGGGCTTCGAGCTGATCGGTTACGGGATGGCGACGGCCACCTACCCGGCCAACCGCTCGGCCGCCATGGCCTCGGTGGCCTTTATGCCGAACGGGCGCGTCACCGTCACCTGCGGCACGCAGGACCTCGGGACCGGGACGTACACCATCATGGCGCAGGTGGCTGCGGCGACCTTGGGGCTGCCCGTCGGCCTCATCGATGCGAAGCTCGGCGACACCAAGCAGCCGAAGGGGGTCGGCTCGGGCGGCTCGCACACCGCGGTCTCCGTGTGCCCGGCGGTGGAGGCGGCCGCGAAGGAGGCGGTCGCGAAACTGGTCACGCTGGAGATCGGGAACCCGGCTTCACCGTTCCATGGCCTGGAACCGGCGGATCTGGTTTTCCGCGAGGGCAAGCTGGGGCACGCTTCGAAAGGTGCGACGGCCATCCCATTCGTAGAAATCCTGGCCCGCAACGGCAACCAGCCAGTCGAGGCGAAGGCCTCAGCCGAGCCCTCGCAGGACGCCGAGGAGTTCTCGAAGCACTCCTGGGGCGCCGTCTTCGCGGAGGTCGCGGTGGATGAAAACCTGGGCAGCGTGCGCGTGCGGCGCGTCACCGCTGTATATGACGTGGGTACGCTCTTGAACCGGAAGACCGGAACCAGCCAGCTCATCGGCGGCATCGTGTGGTCGCAAAGCCTGCTGCTCGCCGAGCACACCCACACCGACCCGCGCAACGGGCGTCCGGTCAACAACAACTTGGCCGAGTACCATGTGCCGGTCAACCTGGACGTGGGCGCGCTGGAGGTCTCGGTGCTCGGCATCCCGGACAAGAACTTCAACACGCTCGGGGCGCGCGGGATCGGCGAGATCGGCATTACAGGCGCGGCCGGGGCGATCGCGAACGCGATCTACAACGCGACCGGCAAGCGCATCCGCTCGACGCCGATCACGCCGGATATGCTGCTGGGCTGACCGGGTTTACTCAAGCGCGGCTCCGGGGTCATCCTGAGCGGCGCAGCGGCGAAGGACCTGCTTTTACGTGTCCGCGAAACAAAAGCAAATCCTTCATTTGCTCAGGATGACCTTTTCGGGGGCAGGCTCTGATTTTGACCGGAAACAGAACAACGCCGGCTTGTCCTCGAATATTCCCGCCGATCATCGAGTGTCTGTAACAAAGTTCTGAGACGATCATGCCGTTCGGCGTCCGCGAGCATACGGAACGCCCGACCGGACGCGGCGCGGTGGAGGCCGGCGAACACACTCGTTTCACACTTCGAGAGGCTATATGAATATCAGATTAAAAGCGGTCGCGAGCCTGATTCTCACCTCGGCAATCGGTATCCCGGCGTTCGCGGCGGAGCCCGCTGCCGCTGCCGAGGCTCCGAAAACCCAGCGCAAGCACGTGCGCACGAAAAAAGCCGCCAAGCCGACCATCGCCGCGCAGATCGAGCAGTTGCGCGGCGACCTGACCACGCAGCGGACGCAGATCGACGCGCTCCAGCAGCAGCTGCAGGCCCGCGATGCGCAGCTCCAGCAGTTACAGACACAAGGCCAGGCGGCCATCGAGCAGGCCACCGAGCAGGGGCAGCAGGCCATCGCCGCGCAGCAGGCGGCCAACCAGCAGAACACGACCGCCGTGGCGGCCCTGCAAAACTCGGTGACCGACCTCCAGGGCAATACCGCATCGATCGCGACGACGATCCAGCAGGACCAGACGGCGACGAAGAAAGCGATCGAAAACCCGGATTCGATCCACTTCAAAGGTGTGACGCTGGCTCCGACAGGCTCGTACCTCGCGTTTGAAACTGTGAACCGGACCAAGGCGCTCGGGGCGGACATCAATACGCCGTTTTTGCAGATCCCGTACTCGGCTTCGGACAATGGGCGGCTGAGTGAATTCTTCGCGAGCGCCCGGCAATCCAGGATCGCGCTGTATGCCTCGGGCAAGACGGGGCGGACACAGCTGGGCGGGTACTACGAGGCGGACTTCCTGAGCTCCGGCACGACCTCAAACAACAACGAGTCGAACAGCTACACGCTGCGCATGCGGCAGTTGTGGGGGCAGGCTAACTTTCACAGCGGACTAACCGTGACAGGTGGCCAGCAATGGACGCTGGCCACCGAGAACGGGCATGCGATCGACAACCGGACCGAGCAGATCGTGCAGACGATCGACGCGCAGTACCAGGTGGGCTTTGTGTGGGCGCGTCAGCCGAGTCTTCGCTTGACCTACCGCGCCTCGCCCCTCTTCACGGTCGGCATCTCGGCGGAGCAGGCGCAAACCCTGGTACCTACCTGTACGGCTTCAGCGGGTTCGTTCTGCGCGATCAACTATCTGGCGGGGCAGTCGGGCAACAGCGGCGGCTTGTACAACGGAGCGGGCGTTCCAGCGGGGACGGCGGTCAATGCCTTGCCCGCTGACGTGGTGGATGGCGCGCTCGCGAATTACAGCTATAACGTAGCGCCGGACCTGCTTGCGAAGGTAGCGCTGGACTTCAAGCTGGCGCACGTCGAGATGTTCGGCATCGAGCGCGAGTTCCGCAACCGGGTATACCCGAACGTCAGTCCGCAGACCGGGAGGGTGGTCAATGCGAGCCTCCCCATTGCCAACCGCGCCTATAACAACACAGCCGTGGGCGGGGGTGTAGGCGGCAGCATACGCGTATACGCGCCGACCAAGACGATCGACTTCGGCATCAAGGGCCAGTACGGCGATGGGACGAGCCGGTATTCGGCCTCGCAGCTGCCCGATGTAACCACGCGGCCCGACGGACAGTTCGCCCCGCTGCGAAACTTCGCGGTGATGGGCTTCACGGATGTCAATCTCACGCCGCGGCTCGCGTTCTACGGGTATTACGGCACGGAATATGTCTTCCGGCATGTGTACAACGCGGGCACGGGGCAGTCGGGTTACGGCTCGCACCTGCTGGCGACGAACCTTTGCGGCGTGGAGCCCGCGCCGGGTACGACGACGGCCGGCTCGGCGCAGACCGGACCGACCAACGGCTATTCGCCGACGGCAGTGAACTGCCCGGTGAACAACAAGGACGTGCGTGAAGCGACGGCGGGCATCTGGTATGACTTCTACAAAGGTCCGGCCGGGCGGCTCCGCGAGGGCTTCCAGTACTCCTGGCTGGAACGCAATACGTACACCGGGCTGAATAGCTTGACCCCGACAGCGGTCGATAATGAGTTCCTGACTTCGTTCCGCTACTACTTGCCGTAAGAGAAAATTCCGGAAAAGGCGCTCCTCCGTCTCTAAGAGGAGCGCCTTTTCTCGTTCAGCGCACGATCGTGTTTTCCGCCTTCGTCGGTGCCTGGTACACCTGCTTGGGCGTGGGCAGGTCGCGCGCGTCCCAGCCGCCGCCGAGCGCCTGCACCAGCTGCACCGAGTAGGTCATCACGGCGATCTGTGTGTTCAACAACGACTGCTGATCGACCAGCAAAGTATTTTGCGCGGTGATCACGTTCAGGTAGGGGTCCAGGCCGGTGCGGTAGCGGTCGAGCGCCAAGTTCAGGTACTCCTGCGCGGAGGCAGTGGCCTGCTTCTGCTTGGACACTTCCTCGGAGTCGATCCGAACCTGGGCCAGGTAGTCCTCGACCTGCTGGAACGCGGTCAGCACGGTCTCCTGGTAGGCGGCGACATCCGCGTTGTAGGCGGCGATGTACTGGTGCACCGTGGACCGGCGCAGGCCGGCATCGTACACGGGCTGCGAGAAAGACGGCCCCGCGGACCAGAAGCGGCTGGGGTAGTCGAACCAGTGCTTGAACGTCGAGCTCTCGAAGCCGCCGGTCGCGGTTAGGGTCAGGGTCGGATAGTACGCCGCGGTCGCGATGCCGATGGTGGCGTTGGCCGCTGCCATGGTGCGCTCGGCGGCGGCCACATCGGGGCGCCGCTCCAGCAGCTGCGACGGGATGCCGATGGGGATCGGCGGAGGAGCCACGATGCTCGCCCGGACCGGCACGTGGAAATCCGAGGCGGGCCGGCCGATGAGCGTCGCGATGGCGTGCTCGTAGGTGGCGCGCGGCCCGGCGATCGCGATGGCCTGGGCCTGGGCGCTTTGGAGCGTGGTTTGGGCCTGCACCACGGCCTGCCGGTCGGCGATGCCGGTCTCGAACTGCGCCTGCGTCAGCTTGAGCGAGTCCTCGTCGGCGGCCACGACCGAATTGACCACCGCCTGCAGCGCGTCCTCCCCGTGGATCTCGAAGAACGCCTGGGCCAGCGCGGCCTCCTCGGTCAGCCGCTGCAGTTCCAGATCGGCGGCCGAGACTTGTGCCGAGTACTCGTCCTGCCTGATGGTGTTGCGGATTCGGCCCCACAGATCGGGCTGCCAGGAGAGCGAGAGCGGCGCGTTCCACAGCGTGCTTTGCGTGCCGGCGTTGGTCACGATGGTGGTGTTGCCGTTTGAGTTCGAAACTCCCGACCCAGTCACCGAACTGGCATTGCGAAGATTGCCGGAGGACTTCGACCGGTTGAAGGCAGGGCCGACCGAGGCCGCCGGAAAAAGCTGCGCGCGTGCCTCGCGGATCAGGTCGCGCGCTTCCAGAAAGAGCTGAAACTGCTGCCGGATGGTCTGGTTGTCGAGCTCGAGCCGGGCTTCGAGGGCATTGAGTTCCGGGTCGCCGAAGACCTCCCACCATCTGCCACGGAGCATTGCATCAGCGGGCGCGGCGGGTTTCCAGGTGCTGCCGTCCTCGGCGACATTCGCGGCATTTGTCGCGGACGCGGACTGGTAGGCGGGAACCGCGGGGGCGAGCGCGGCGGGCGGGGCATACTTCGGACCGACGCGGCAGCCGGCAGCCGGCAGGAGCAGGGTGAGAGCTAGGGCTTTCTTCATCAGAGAGCGGCTTCCGTGGGGCGGGTGGGGTGAAAAACATCCTGCTTACGCTGCCCGGAGAAGCGGAAGCGCAGGCGGTCGAGGTAGAGATAGATGACGGGCGTGGTGTACAGCGTCAACGCCTGCGAGACCAGCAAGCCTCCGACGATGGAGATGCCCAGCGGGCGGCGCAGCTCGGAGCCGGTGCCGGTGCCGAAAGCCAGCGGCAGCGCGCCGAACAGGGCGGCGGCGGTGGTCATCATGATGGGCCTGAACCGCAGCATGCAGGCCTCGAAGATGGCGTCGGAGGTGGACATGCCGTGTTCGCGCTCGGCCATCAGGGCGAAGTCGATCATCATAACGGCGTTCTTCTTCACGATGCCGATCAGCAAGATGATGCCGATGATGGCGATGACGCTCAGGTCGGTGTTGGTGAGCTCGAGCGCGATGAGCGCGCCGACCGAGGCCGAGGGCAGCGTGGAGATGATCGTGATGGGGTGGACCAAGCTCTCATAGAGAATGCCCAGCACGATGTACACGGCCAGCAGGGCCGTCGCGATCAGGTAGGGCTCCGTCTTGAGCGACTGCTGGAAGGCCTGGAGGGTGCCCGAGGAAGAGCCGCGCACGGTCGCCGGGGTTCCCAGCCGCTCGGCCATGCGCTCGATGGCGGCCTCGGCGGTCGAGAGCGACTGGCCCGGCGCGAGATTGAACGAGATGGTCGTCGAGGGGAACAGGCCGGTGTGGTTCAGGGTGAGGGTCTGCGTGTTGATTTGGGTTTTCGAGAACGAGTTGAGCGGCACCGGTCCCGCGCTGCCGGGAGCCCGCAGATAGAGCGTCTTGAGCCCCTCGGGCGACTGCCAGTACTTCGGCGCGACCTCCAGGATGACGTAGTACTGGTTGAGCTGCGTGCGGATCAGCGAAACCTCCGACTGGCCGAACGCGGCGTACAGGCTTTGGTCGATGGTTTGCGGCGTCAACCCGAGCCGGGCGGCGGTGGTGCGGTCATAGTTGACGAACGCGGAGAGCCCGCCCTGCTCCGCGTCGGAGTTCACGTCGGCCAGCTCCGGCAGGGCCTTCATGTTCTTGAGCAGCAGCGGGCTCCAGTAGTTGAGCAGGCCGAGCGAGTCCGCGACGATGGTGTACTGGTAGAGCGCGTTGCCGGCGCGTCCGCCGATGCGGATATCCTGGTTGGGTTGAAGAAATACCGAGGCGATCGGCTTGTTGTTGAACTTGGGCCGGAGCCGCGCGATGACCTGGTTCGCGGGCTCCTGCCGGGTCCCGGGGCCTTTGCCGAGCGGCTTGAGCGCCACATAGATGAAGCCTCCATTGGTGTTGCCGCCGCCGCCGGTAAAGGCGATGGAGTTCGCGACGGCCGGGTCGGCCTTGATGATCCTGGCGATCTGCGCCACCGAGTTGTTCATCAGGTTGAACGAAGCATCGTAGGGCCCCTGCAGGCCGCCGGAGATGGAGCCCGTGTCCTGCTCCGGGAAGAAGCCTTTCGGCACACGCACGAACAAAAGCACGTTCATGGCAAGAGTCAGCAGCAGGACGACAAGAGTAATGCCTGGGTTGAGCAGGACCCAGGTCAGCGAGCCACGATATATACGCAGAATGGCGTCGAATCCGCGCTCGGAAGTGCGATAGAACCAGTTGTGCTTCTCTTCTTTTGGGCTGTGCTTGAGCAGGTAGGCGCACATGGTCGGCGTGGTGGTGAGCGAGACGACCATGGAGATGAGGATGGCGGTTGACAGTGTCACCGCGAACTCTCGGAAGAGCCGGCCGACAATACCGCCCATGAGCAGGATCGGAATGAAGACGGCGATGAGCGAGATCGAAATAGTCAGCACGGTGTAGCCGATCTCGGCGGCTCCCTTGAGCGCCGCCTCGCGCGGAGCCAATCCCTGCTCGATGAAGCGGGAGATGTTCTCCATGACGACGATCGCATCGTCGACCACGAAGCCGGTCGCGATGGTAAGCGCCATCAGCGATAGATTGTCGAGCGAGTAGCCGAACAGGTACATCACCGCGAAGGTGCCGATGAGCGAGACGGGGACGGCCACGGTCGGGATGAGCGTGGCGCGCGGGCTGCGTAGAAAGACGAAGACCACGCCTATAACCAGGATGACCGAAAAGATCAGGGTCTCCTCGACGTTGCGCTCGGAAGCCAGGATGGTCGTGGTGCGGTCGAGCACGATGGTCGCGTCGATGCCCTGCGGGATCGCGGAGAGCAGCGCCGGGAGCGCGTCGCGGATGCGCTGGTTGGTCTCGATGATGTTCGCGCCGGGCTGGCGGGTGATGATGACCGGGATCGCGCCGACGCCGTTGAGGTAGCCCGCTGTGCGGATATTCTGCGTGGCGTCCTCCACGTCCGCGACGTCCTCAAGGCGGATGGCCGTGCCGTTGCGGTAGCCGATGATGAGGGGGCGGTACTGTTCGGCCCGGGAGATTTGCCCGTTGGTGACAATGTCAACCTTGGTATCGCCGTTCTGGAGCGACCCGCGCGGGACGTCGGTGTTCTGGGAGGACAGCGTGGACTGGATATTCGAGAGGGTCAGCCCGTACTGCTCCAGCTGCATGGGGTTGGCTTCGACCCGGACCGAGGGCAGCGCGCCGCCGCCGACGCCGACCAAGCCGACACCCTCAAGCTGCGAGAGCCGCTGCTGGAGGATGGTGGAGGCCAGGTCGTAAAGCTTCGAGCGCTCGTACTTCTTTGAGGTGAGCGCGACGATCATGATCGGCGCGTCGGCCGGGTTCACCTTGCGGTAAGTCGGGTTGCCGGGCAGGTTCGCGGGCAGGTAGGTGCGGGCAGCGTTGATCGCCGCCTCCACGTCGCGGGCAGCGCCGTTGATGTCGCGATTGAGGTCGAACTGAAGCGTGATGTTGACCGAGCCGAGCGAGCTTGACGAGGTCATTTCCGTGACCGAGGCGATATGCGAAAACTGGCGTTCTAAGGGGGTCGCGATGGACGACGCCATGATCTCGGCGCTCGCGCCGGGAAGGCCGGCGTTGATCTGGATCGTGGGGAAGTCAACCTGCGGCAGCGGGGCGACCGGCAGCACCGTGTACCCAACGATGCCGGCAAGCGCGATCGCGATGGTCAGCAGCGTGGTCGCGACCGGGCGGTCGATAAAGGGTCGAGAAAGACTCATACGCGGCTCGCGACCTGTGGGGTCGCGCTCGCTTCGACGGGCTCGTTGCCGGTGGGGGGCAGATTGGGTCGCCGTCCCAGGCGCTTGCCCAAATTGTCGAAGAAAATGTAAATCACCGGCGTGGTGTACAACGTCAACACCTGCGAGAGCAGCAACCCGCCGACCATGGCGATGCCGAGCGGGCGGCGAATTTCGGACCCCAGCCCCTGCCCCAGCGCCAGCGGCAGCCCGCCCAGCAGGGCGGCCATGGTGGTCATGATGATCGGCCGAAACCGCAGCAGCGAGGCCTCGTAGATCGCGTCGGTCGAGTTCTTTCCATGGACGCGCTCGGCCTCGAGCGCGAAGTCGACGATGATGATGCCGTTTTTCTTCACGATGCCGATCAGCAGGATGATGCCGATGATGGCCACCACCGACAGCGACTGCCCGAAGAGCATGAGCGAGAGCAGCGCGCCCACTCCCGCGGAGGGCAGCGTGGAAAGGATCGTGATGGGGTGGATGAAGCTCTCGTAGAGCACGCCGAGAACGATGTAGACCACTACCAGGGCGGCCAGGATCAGGTAGCCCTCGTTCGCCAGCGAATTGCGGAACGAGGCGGCGGTACCCTGGAAGTCGGCCTGGATGCTGGCCGGGAAGTGCATCTCCTGGACCGCCTGGTCGACCTCGTCAATGGCATTGCCGAGCGCGGCGTTCGGCCCCAGGTTGAACGAAACCGTGACCGCCGGGAACTGGCCCTGGTGCTCGATCGAGAGCGCCTCGCTGGTGTTCCGGATGGTGGCGAACGCGCTGAGCGGGATCTGCTTCTGCGAGGCCGCGGGGGTGCTCACCGAGGCGTTCGCGGCCGTGGTGGCGGTCGTACCCGCGCCGCCGTTGGCAAGCGCGTTTGCGGGCGCCGTGAAAACGCCCGCGGTGGGCGTGTAGAGCACCCCGGTGGTGGTCGCGGCGGAGCCCGCCGAGGACGAACTGGAGGTGGAGAAGGACTGCGCCGCGCCTGCCCCGGAAGCCCCCGCCGAGGCGTTCGCCTGGAGGTAGATGTCGCCCAGGTTGCGCGGCGTCCGGCGAAATGCGGGATCCGTTTCGAGGATCACGTGATACTGGTTCAGCTGCGTGTACAGGGTCGAAATCTGCCGCTGCCCGAACGCGTCGTAGAGCGTGTTGTCGACCGTGGTCGGCGCGATGCCGAGCCTGGACGCGGTCACACGATCGATGTCGATCTGCGCGGCCAGACCGCCGGTCTGCTGGTCGGTCGCGACATCCTCCAAATCCGGCAGCTGCTTCAAGCGCTCGACGAAGCGGTTCACGGCCGTGTTCAGCTCCGCCTGGCTCGGGCTTTCCAGCGTGAACTGGTACTGCGTCCGCGTGATCCGGTCGTCGACCGAGATGTTCTGCACCGGCTGCATGAATAACTGAATCCCTTCGACCTTCGCGAGCGGCCCCTGGAGGCGGCGGATCACGTCGGCCGCGCTGATGCGGCGCTCGGCGAGCGGCTTGAGGTTGATGGCGAACCGGCCGGAGTTGAGCGTGGTGTTCGCGCCGTCGGCCCCGATGAACGAACTGAGGCTTTCGACCGCCGGGTCGCGCAGGATCACCGCCGCGAGCGCCTTTTGCCGGTCCGCCATCGCCTGGAACGACACCGTTTGCCCGGCCTGCGAGATGCCCTGGATCACGCCCGTGTCCTGGACCGGGAAGAATCCCTTGGGGATGACGTAGTACAGGTACACCGTAAGCACGAGCGTCCCCACGGCGACCAGCAGGGCCGCGGGCTGGAAGCGCAGCACGAAACGCAGGGTGCGCCCGTAGAACGCGATCATGGTCTCGAACACGCGCTCCGAGGCCCGATACAACCGGCCTTGTTGCGCGCGGGGGTTGTGGCGCAAAATCTTCGCGCACATCATCGGCGTGAGCGTCAACGAGACCACGGCGGAGAGGATGATGGTGATCGCGAGCGTGACCGCGAACTCGCGGAACAGCCGCCCGACGACATCGCCCATGAACAGCAGAGGGATGAGCACCGCGATGAGCGAGACGGTGAGCGAGAGGATCGTGAAGCCGATCTGCCCGGCACCCTTCAGCGCGGCCTGGAGCGGCTTGTCGCCCTCCTCCAGGTAGCGCGAGATGTTCTCGATCATCACGATGGCGTCGTCGACCACGAAGCCGGTCGAGATGGTCAGCGCCATCAGCGACAGGTTATCGAGCGAGTACCCCAGCGCATACATCGCCCCGAAGGTCCCGACCAGCGAGAGCGGCACCGCCACGGACGGGATGATGGTCGCCGCGAGCGAGCGGAGGAACAGGAAGATGACCATGACCACGAGGAAGATCGTGAGCATCAGCTCGAACTCGACGTCGTCGACCGATGCCTGGATCGACGTGGTCAGGTCGGTGAGGGTGGTCACGCGGAGCGAGGCCGGCAGCGTCGCCTGGAGCTGCGGCAGCAGCGCCTTGATGCTCTTGACCACCGCGATGGTGTTCGCGCCGGATTGCCGCTGGATGTTGAGCACCACCGCCGGGGTCAGATTCATCCACGCGGCCTGATTCGCGTTTTCTACCCCATCGACGACATTGCCGATGTCGTGCACGAACACCGGCGCGCCGTTGCGGTAGGCCACCACGACGTTGCGGTAGTCCGCGCTGGTGTTCAGTTGGTCGTTCGCATCGATCTGCCAATCCTTGGTCTCGCCGTCGAAGGAGCCCTTGGCGGAGTTGACGCTGGTCTGGGTGAGCGCGGTCCGCACGTCCTCGAGGTTCATGCCGAAGGAGGCCAGCTGGGTCGGGTTGACCTGGATGCGCACCGCGGGCTTTTGCCCGCCGGAGATGGAAACCAGGCCTACGCCCGAGAGCTGCGAGATCTTCGGCGCGAGGCGCGTGTCGATCAGGTCCTCGACCTGCGAGAGCGGCACTGTGTCGGAGGTGATCGCCATGGTCAGCACCGGCGCGTCTGCCGGGTTGGTCTTCGAGTACGTCGGCGGCACCGGCAAATCCGACGGCAGGAAGCTCTGCGAGGCGTTGATCGCCGACTGCACCTCCTGCTCGGCGACGTCGATGTCGAGCGTGAGCGAGAACTGCAGGACGACGACCGAAACGCCACCCGCCGTCGTCGAGGTCATCTGGCTCAGCCCTTGCAACTGGCCGAACTGGCGCTCGAGCGGAGCGGTGACCGTGGTCGACATCACGTCCGGCGCTGCCCCGGGGTAGAAGGTCTGGACCTGGATCGTCGGGTAGTCCACCTGCGGCAGGGCGGAGATGGGCAGCTGCGTGTACGCGACCAGCCCCGCGAGCAGGAGGGCGATCATGAACAGCGAGGTCGCGACCGGGCGCAGGATGAACGGGCGCGAGATGCTCATGGGGTGCCGCTTTCCTCGTCGGACGGGCCGATGCGCTGCTGGACCACGCGCACCTTGCTCTTGTCCTGCAGCTTCTCGAACGAGCTGTTGGCCAGCATGTCGCCCGCGTGCAAGCCGGTCACGGCGGAGTTCGCCGGGTCCGCCGCGACGATGGTGATGTTGGTGATGGTCGCTGCTCCATTGCGCAGGAGGTAGACGTACGCCTGGTTGCC
Organism: uncultured Acidobacteriaceae bacterium; assembly: GCA_964250195.1. GTDB lineage: Bacteria > Acidobacteriota > Terriglobia > Terriglobales > Acidobacteriaceae > EB88. Next base: position 13,655 of record CAXUEU010000026.1, on the reverse strand, counting down.
GTTGCGCTGGATGGCGGAGTTGGGGATCAGAACCTGGTTGTGCAGCGTGTCCACCAGCAACTCGGTGTTGACGAACTGGTTGGGGAACAGCGTAAACGGCACATTTGCGAACCGGGCGCGCAGCTTCAGGGTTCCGGTAGTGGTGTCGATCTGGTTATCCGTGGTCATCAGCCGACCGGTGGCGAGCAGGTGCTGCTGCGCCCGGTCGAACGCCTCCACGGGGAGCGGCCCCTTGCGCATCGCGCGCTCGACCTGCGGGATCGCGTCCTGCGGGATAGTGAAGACCACCGTGATGGGCTGCACCTCGGCCACCACGACCAGCGCCGCCGTGCCGTTGCCCTGGACGATGTTGCCGGGATCCACCAGGCGCAGGCCGACCCGGCCCGAAATGGGCGCAACGATGTGGCAAAACCCGACGTTGACCTGGTCGGCCTCGACCGTGCCCTCGTCCGCGCGGACCAGGCCCTCATCCTGCTCGACGAGCTTGGTTTGGTCGTCCAGCAGCTGCTTGGCGATGGCGTTGCGGGCCCAGGCGGCCTGGTAGCGGTCCAGGTCGATACGCGCCTGTGCCAGTACGCCCTTATCCCGCGCGAGCGTGCCTTGCGCGGTGTGCAGCGAGGCCAGGTAGGGTGCGGGGTTGATGTCGATGAGCGCGTCGCCCTTGCGGACCGTCTGGCCCTCGGCGTAGTGCACGGCGAGAATCTGCCCGGTGACCTGGCTGGTGATCGACGCAGTGTAGGTCGGGGTCACGGTGCCGATCGCGAGCAGCTTGATGGCGATCTCGCCGGTGTGCGCGGCGGCCGCGTTCAGCGTCACCGGGCCCTGGTTGCGGTGCCGGGCCTGCGCCGCGCCGTTGGCCGCGACAGGCTTGTGGCGCAGGATCAGAAAGAAAGCAGCCGCGAAGAACGCCAGCAGAACGAACCAGATCCAGCGGCGGCGTTTGGGCCGCGGCGGCCCGTACTCCGGGTTTGCTTCGCCGCGCTCGGCGAGGGTGGGGCGGCCGGACTGGAGCGGGGACGCGGGTGGGATTTGTTCCATGCTTGCGGCTCGGGCTCCTGATTTTTTGGGGCTCGGGGGTATGCCCCCATCCTAATGCAGGGCGGGCCTGCCCCGTCTCCCCTTATGTACGAGCGAACACGGTTCGAGGTTGCACCCGAAGCAACCCCGCGCGTGGCGGGCAGCTCCCAATCACTACCATGGACACTTCCCTCGCCAGCACGCCCGTGTTCCTCACGACGATCCCCGGCATCGATCCCGGCCCGCTCGACCCGACGGTACCCGGCGGCGAGCCCGACTTCGACCCGGACCCTTACCCCGATCCAGACCCGAACCCCGGCCCGCTCGACCCCGGAACGGGCCTGCCCGGCATCGATCCCGGCTTTCCAGCGCCCAGCCCGGGCGGTCCTTCCCCGGTTTTTAACTAACCAGCTACGCCCGGCTATTGTTACAATCCTGTGAATACGAGCCTTTACGCCCGTGTTCATAGGACTTCATGAACGTCTACATACTTCGCCATGCCAGCGCCGGGACGCGGCGGGCCAATCCCATCCTCGACGTCAAACGCCCGCTCGACAAGGAGGGCAAAGGGCAGTGCCTGCTGGTCGGCAGCTACTTGAATGCCCTCCGGGTGCAGTTCGACCTCATCGCCTCGAGCCCGCTCAAGCGCGCCATGCAAACGGCCTCGCTGGTCGGCACCGAACTCGGCTACGACCAGAAAATCCAGCAGGTGGATGCGCTCAAGCCTGAAGCCTCGACCGCCGCCTTCAACACCTTCGTCAACGAGCTGCAGGGGCACGAGAACGTGCTGCTGGTCGGCCACAACCCCAACTTGCCGTTGTTTCTGGCCTCGCTGATCATGAATGGCAGCGCCAACCCCAGCCGGGCAGCCATGCGCCTGCGCAAGGGATCCATCGCGCGCATCGACCTCCAGCGCCGACCCGGCATGCTCCACTGGCTGGTGGACCCGCGGATTCTGCGCGGCGTGTACGGCGCGACCAAGACGGTGCGCAAGCGCGCGCTCAAAGGTCAGACTCCGGGGAAAACGGAAAGCCGCTGATACCCTGAGTGCTGGGACGCGGCTTCCCTCCGCCCCACCTGAAAGACGCGTTTGCCCACCACACTCAGCGCTCCTCCCATCGCAGCCGAACCCGCGCTCCTACGCGAACCCCGCAAGCTGTGGGCGATGCTGCTTCTCGTCTTTCTGGCCGTGTACGGCGCGGCCCTGTTCTCCCCGTCGCTGCTCGACGACGCCGACGCCACCCACGCGCAGGCCGCCCGGCACATGGCGGACTCGGGCGACTGGGTCACGCTCTACGTCAACGGCGTGCGCTACCTCGAGAAGCCGCCGCTGCCGTACTGGCTGGTCGCCTGCGCGTACCGGGTGTTCGGGGCCAACGTGTTCGCGACGCACCTGCCCGTGGCGCTCGCGGTGCTGGGCAACGCAGCGCTGGCCTGGGCATGGGCGCGCCGCGCCTGGGGAGACCGCGCCGGCTTCTACGCCGCCCTCATGCTGCTCACCACCGCGGGCGTCTTCCTGTTCACGCGCTTCTTCATCCCGGAGGCGGAGCTCACCTTTTTCCTGGCGCTCGCGCTTTGGGCCTTCCTTACCTCGCTCGAGGACCGTAAGCCGCGCCGTATGTACCTGGCCTGGGCTTCGCTGGCGCTCGCGCTTTTGACCAAGGGACTCATCGCGCCGGTGTTTTTCGCGGCCGCAGCGGGGGCGTACCTGCTCGTCACGGGCGAAGGCCGGCGATGGCGCGAGCTGCGGCTCGGGTCCGGGCTGCTCTTGTTCCTGGCGCTCGGCGCGCCCTGGCACATCCTGGCCGCGCTCCATAACCCCGACCACGGCAGCCCCGTCGGCAACGTGCCGGGACCGGGCGGCGTCCACGGCTTCCTCTACTTCTACTTCGTCAACGAGCACGTCCTGCGTTTCCTGGGCTCGCGCTACCCGCACGACTACAACAAGCAGCCCGGATGGGTGTTCTGGGCCGGCCACCTCGTCTGGCTGTTTCCCTGGTGCCTGTTTCTGCCGTCGGCGGCGCTGCGTTTGTGGCGCGGGCGCGCTGCTTTCATCGCCGCGCTCTTTCCCGACCGCCCGCGCGCCCTGACGCTGGTCGACGAGCACCCCTCCGCCTTCCACGCCGCCTTCGCCGTGCGCGGCGAGCGCTTCCGCGCGCGCACCACCGTGCTGCTCGGGGTGTACGCGGCGTTTATCCTGCTCTTCTTCTCCGCCTCCACCAACCAGGAGTACTACACCTTACCCGCGTATTTCGGCCTGCTTGTGCTGCTCGCCGGCTCGCTCGCCACGCTGGAGCGGCCCGCACTGGGCCCGCGCGCGCCGCGTCCGGGCCTGGGCGGCGCGCACGCCGTTCTGGCGGGGCTCGGGCTGCTCGCGGCCGCGGCGCTCGCGGCCGGGCTTTGGACCGCGCGCGGCCGGCCTTTCGTCCCCGACATCGGCACGCTGCTGGCGCACCGGGGCGTGGGCGGCTACTCGCTGGCCACCTCGCACCTGTTCGACCTCACCGGCGACTCCTTCGCCGCGCTGCGCCTGCCGGCCGCGCTCGCGATGGCCGCTCTCGGGCTCGGCCCGTGGGTCGCGCTGCGCCTGCGCCGGCGCGGCCACGGCTTCGAGGCCACCGTCTCGGTCGGGCTCACCATGGCGGCCTTCCTGGTCGCCGCGCACCTGGCTCTGGTGCGTTTCGAGCCGCTGCTCTCCTCGCGCTCCATGGCGGACATCGTCAATGCCGCGCACGACCCCGATGCGCGCCTGATCGTCTACGGCGACCAGGCCAACGCCTCGTCGCTCCTTTTCTACACCCACAAACAGGCGCTGCTCGTGAACGGGCGGTCCTCGTCGATGATCTGGGGCTCCTTCTACCCAGACGTACCGCGCATCTTTCTGAGCGATGGCGACTTGGTCCGACTATGGCAGTCCGGCGGCCCGCGCTTGTTCCTGTTCGTCCCGGCAAGCGACGAGGCACACGTGCGGGCGCTGCTCGGGGGCAGGCCGCCGGTGCGTTTGGAGGATCTGTCGGACCGCTCGCTCTGGAGCAACCGGTAGAGGGTCAAGGGCGAAGGGCGAAGGGTGAAGGGTGGAGGGTGGAGGGTGGAGCAAGGAATAGTCAGGGGTCAGGGGTCAGGCGAGAATCTTTGATTGATTGGCCGAAGCCGGGGCAGAGTATCGATGTCCTTGACCCTTCTTCACCCTTCACCCTCCTGCCTTCACCCTTCCCCCCGCCTCACCGCCCGAGCCCGCCGGCGACCGCCTTGACCATCGACCCTTGCGCATCGTCGTCCTTGAGCGCCCAGACGAACGCCCCGGCCAAGCCGCCCGGTACGCGCCAGCGCGTGTACATCGATTTCAGGTATGCCGTACCCGGGTCGTCGAAGCTGTAAAAGGTCCGCGCGGCCGGGTCATACAGCGAGACGGCGAGACGGCTGAAGTCGAAGTTCGTCTCGTACCCGTGCGCCGCCAGGCTCGCGAGCGTCGCGTAGGCCGCGTCGCCCGGCGTCAGCATCGGGTCGCAGCCGGCCGTATTGCCCGAAAGGTCCGTGCAGCGGCCGGACCCGTCGGCCAGCAGAACCGGGGCGGGGCCTGTCGAGGCTTGGTACAGCCCGCCGTTCACGTTCGGCACACCCGTCCAGCCCGGCCCGTACAGGGGAATGCCCAGCAGAAACTTCGACGCGGGCACCCCTGCTTTCAGGTACGCGGTCAAGGTGTTGTCGATCGCCAGCCCCTGCCCGAACTGCGGGTTTTTCGCCGAGTCGAACAGCGGCGAGCCCTCGTTGGTGGTCGTCTCCCACGTCCCGGCGTAGTCGTAGCCATCCATGGTGATGAAGTCGACCGCCTGCGCCGCCGCTTTCAGGTCGATGTTCTTGTAGTTCTGCGAACCGGCCGGGCCGTTGAAGTTGAGGCTGTACGCCTTGCCGGTTTTCGCGCCCAGCGCGTCCAATTGCTTGCGGAACTCCTGCAGCAGCAGCGTGAAATTGGCCGAGTCCGCCGCCGCCGGGTACTCCCAGTCGATGTCGATCCCGTCGAACAAGCCCGGTGCCATCACGGACCCATCCCCGGCGACGTTGCCTGCCAGAAAGCGGTCGATGCAGGAGGCGGCCAGCGCCTTTCGTCCCGTGTCGGTCGCGGCCGCCGTCGCGAACGCCTGCGCCGCGACGGCGCTGCCGCCCCCGAGCGAGATCACGGTCCGGAGCGCCGGGTGGAGCTTCTTGAGCTTGGCGATCTCGGCGAAGTTGCCGTAAAGCGGTGCCGTGTCCGCGATGCCGGCCACCGGCGGCAGATAGGGCGTTTGGTAGTCCGCCCAGGAATCGGCGATCGCGCAGCTGTCCGTAGCCGGGGCCGAAGCGCTCGCCTTGACCCCTCCAAACGCGTAGAAAAGGTGCGTCAGCTTGGCCGCCGAGCCCTTCGCCTCCAGGTCGGCCAGGTTGTAGTGCGCGTAGTAAATGCTCCACTCCTCGAAGTAGCCTCCGACGATCTTGCCCGAGGGCGGCCCGGTTTGGGCGAGCGCTGAGGTGGAAGCGAGAAGCGCGGCGGCGGCGAGCAGAAGGGTAGGTCGGCGCATGCGGGATGGACCTCGGGGAACGGAGGGATGGGGAGACGCCGCAAGCCTAGTCTGCCCACGCGGCAGTGTCAACAAGCATTTCCCTACACCCGTTCCATGCGCCCCTCCTCGCCGAGCCGGTACACCTCGCCCCGCCAGAGGATGCGCCCGCTGCCGTAGCTGGCCGCCCAGAAGAAGAAGCCCAGAAGGTCGCGCAAGGGGTAGAGCAGGACCGTGCGGGCGAATGCCGGGTCGCGCGCGACCGGGCCGGCCGCCAGCGCCGCGAGCCCCATGCGCGACAGCACCGACCAGCCGAGCGCGGCCGCCCCGAGCCCCGGGCGACCGAGCGCCATTGCCGCCGCGAACGCGAGCAGGCCGAAGGGCAGGCTGAACGTAAGACCCGTGCCGAAATGCCCTTTCGGGCGTGAAAAGCGGGTCGACTTCATCCAGCGAATCTGGTGCTTCATGCTGGTCAGAAACGTCAGGTTGAGCACGATGTGGTCGATGACGTGCCGGGAAAGCACCACCTTGCCGCCCGCCCCCGCGATCCAGCTGCCGAGCAGAAAGTCGTCCGAGCAGTAGGGCCCCAGCCGCCCGAAGCCGCCCATCCGCTCCACCGCCTCGCGGCGGACCGACATCGTGGGCCCCAGCAGGAACCGCATGCCCTCGAGCAGGTTCGCCGCGAGCACGCCGGAGGTCATCTCGACCGTCATGCCCGCAGCTTCGAGCTTCGCCCACAGCCCCCGGTCGGCAACGCCCCGGTACAGGCAGGTGCTCGCGCTTACCTCGGGGTCGCGGAAGTCGCCGGCAACCGCGCGCAGGTAGTCCGGGGCGACGCGGGCGTCGGAGTCGCTGATGACGAACAGATCGTGATTCGCGCTCGCGGCCATGCGTTCGAGCGAGCTGACCTTGGCGTTGACGTGGACCGGGCCGTCGACCGCAAGGAATTGCGTCGGCACACGCGGATAGCGGGCAGCGGCGAGGCGGGCCGCCGCGAGGCCGGGGTCGTCCTGGGTTCGCGCGCAGAACAGGATCTCGAACGGGGCCGGGTAGTCCTGCTCGAAGAAGGTCGCGAGATGGGCGGCCAAGTCGGCTTCCTCGCCGTGGAGGGGTTTCAGCAGCGAAACGGGCGGAAACGGAAGCGGCGCGGGCCCGGATCGCCGGCGAAGGAACTTGCGCGCGCCCGCGGCGACGATGCCGGTGAAGACGGTGGAGGTGAGCAGGCCGAAGAGGCCGAGGATCAGCAGCGCGAGCGGCATCGAGGCGTCTACGGCAGCGTCGGCGGCGCGGGGTTCCGTCGCGGGCGGGGAGAGGGACTTACCGGCGGGCGGCGCAGCGGCACGATCGCGGCGGGTCCGGCCTCGGGCTGCCCTTGCATACGCGCCAGCATTTCGGACCGAACATAGTCGACGAAGCCCTGCATCTGGCGGTTCATCTCCTCCATGCGCTCGCGCATCTGCAGGATAATGGCGATGCCGGAGATGTTGACGCCGAGGTCGCGGGCCAGGTTCAGGATGAACTCCAGCCGTTCCAGGTCCTCGTCGGTGTACATGCGCGTATTGCCGTCGGAGCGGGAGGGCTTAAGCAGCCCCTCGCGCTCGTAGAGCCGCAGCGTCTGCGGGTGGATCGCGTACATCTCCGCGACCGAGGAGATCATGTAGGCACCCTTTGATTTTCGCTTTGCCGGCATGGTTCTTACCTTAAAACCGCCTGCGCGGTTTGCGGCCACTTCGTGGCGGGTGTTCTTTGGGTTGAGCGGCGCTTCCGCTGGTCGCGATTTTACATTCGATCCCGAGCACCGAGAAGACTGCGATTCCCTGGCACTAAGCATAATACCCGCCACGAAGTGGCCGCTGGCCGCTTGACGGTTCATCGAGGGCGCAGTAGGCGGTTTATGCTTCTGTTTTCTCGAACAGCCCCGCCCGCGGGTCCTCCGCGTTCAGCTTCGCGAACTCCCGCAGAATTTCCTTCGATCGCTCGTCCCTGAGCTGCGGCACCGCGATGTCCACCGTTACAATCTGGTCTCCGCGCTTGCCTTCGACCGAGGCCGACGCCACCCCGCGCTCGCGCAGACGCAGACGCTGGCCGCCCTGCGTGCCGGGCGGGATCCGCAGCTGCGCCCGTCCGTCGATGGTCGGCACTTCCACTTTCGCGCCCAGCGCGGCTTCGGCCATCGTGACCGGGATGTGCATCGTGATGTCGTCGCCCGCCCGCGTGAACACGGGGTTGAGCCCCACTTTCATGACGAGGTAGAGGTCGCCCGACGGCGCGCCCTCGGTCCCGGCGTTGCCGCGCCCCGCCAGCCGGATGCGCTGGCCGTCGCGCGTCCCGGGCTTGATGCGGAACTCCACCGTCTCGGCCCGGCGCACGCGCCCCTCGCCCGCGCAGGTGGGGCAGCTGTTTTCGACCTTGCCCGAACCGCCGCAAGTCCTGCACTGCACGTTGAACTTCATCTGCCCATGCATTTGCGTCACCTGGCCGGAGCCGGCGCACTCCGGGCAGGTGTGCGCGCCGCCTGAGTGGGCGCGCCCTTTGCAGGTGGGGCAGGTATCGAGCCGGTTCACTTCCAGCCGCATGGAGCCGCCGCGGATGGCGGTCCAGAACTCGACCGGCACCTGGTACTCGAGGTCGGTGCCGGGCTCCGGCGCCCGCCTGCTCTGCGCGCCCGAAAACATGCCGGAGAAGATGTCGCGCCAGCCGCCCCCGCTCGACGCGGTCTGGGTCTGGCGGCGCGCGCCGGATCCGGCCGGGCCGCCCTCGAAGTTGGAAAAGTCGAACCCCGAAAAGTCGAACGGAACCCCGCCTTGGCCGGAGCCCGCGCCGGACCGGCCGGGCCCGTAGCCGCCGCGCGCCGCCGCCTCGGCCTGCGCCGGGTCGATCCCGTCGGAGTAGAAGCCGAGCTGGTCGAAGACCTTGCGCTTTTTTTCATCGCTCAGGATGTCGTTGGCCTCGGAGATGACCTTGAACTTTTCCTCCGCCTTCTTGTCGTTCGGGTTCACGTCCGGGTGGTACTTGCGCGCGAGCTTGCGGAACGCCTTGCGGATCTCGTCCGGCGTCGCGGTCTTCTTGACGCCGAGCGCGCCGTAGTAGTCCTTCTGTTGCGGTGCCGTGGGCATGGCTTTTCTCTCCGGCCTAATCTTTCTGGCAGGTGGGGCACCAGTACACGGTGCGCCCCGCCATGGGCTTCATCTGGATCTCGGTCGAGCAGACCCGGCAGGGCTTCCCTTGCCGGCGGTACACGTAATGAACCTCTTCCTTGAGCGCCTTTCCTTTCGGGTGCGGCCGGTCCTCGGGCCGCGTGCACACCATGCGCCGGTCGTCCATGCCGTCGCGCATCAAGAGTACCGCGTCCGCCCAGAGCGCCTGGAGCTCCGGCGTGGACACGGCGCTGCCCGGCCGGTCCGGGCAGATACGGGCCCGGTACAGAAACTCCGCCCGGTAGATGTTGCCGATCCCGCTGACTACCGACTGATCCATCAATAGGACTCCTATCGGCGTCTTTCGCTTTTGCATGAGCGCGAACGCCGGGGCCGGGTCGGCTCCCTCGACCAGCGGGTCCGGGCCGATGCGCGCCGCGAGCGCCGTCCACTCTTCATCCGAGAAGATGCGGCAGTCCGTAGGCCCGCGCAGCTCCAGCCAATCCTTGCGGGTCCACATGCGGAACCGCAGCGCGCCTTTCACCGCCGGCATCGGCTGGGTGCCTTCCCAAAAGTCGCCGTACTGGCCCAGGTGGACGTGCAGCGTCAGGTCGCGGCCGAAGACGTAGCCCAGGTGCTTGCCGAGCGCCCGAACTTCCCTGAGCTTGCGCCCGTCCAGCAACTCCGCGTCCGGGAAGCCGCCGTTCGGCGAGTCGACCCGGACCTTTTTACCCGCAAAAGCCGCCGCCTGTCGAAGGGCGAAGCGGTGAATTTCATGGCCTTCAGGCATGGTCCTCAGTGATTCCAAAAGAAAGGAGAGAGACCGCGCCCCCTCCCCGCGAGACTACCGGCGAAAACCGGGCTAGTTCCAGATCGCGTTCGCGGCCACGGCGCGCAGACGCCAGAAGATATCCGGCTGCTGCTGCTGCATCTGCCGCACAAACTGCTTGGCTTCCATCTCCGAGGGGAACAGCATGGTGCTGTACACCTGCCCCGCGCGCAACTGCTCCGCCTGCCAAAATGTGCTGTTCATTCTCCCGTCACCTTCCCGGCTTGATGCTCCGCTGATCTGCATACTTGATATGACTCGACTCAACCTCAAAAGTTGCGCGATGGTTTGTTGAGGGAGTGGAAAGCAGGTAATTAGCCGCGCTCAGGATGACCCGCGATTGATCGGATACAAGGAGGGAGCGGAATGCGCTCCCCCTTTGTGCCTTCATGCCCGAAGGGCGTCCCCGCCCGTCTGGCTAAGACTTGGGCTCGACGTCGACGTACTCGGCGTCGATCACGCCCTCGTCCTGCTTGGCGTGTCCGTTCGCTTCCGCCGCGCCGGCGGCAGCGGCAGCGCCGTCCGTCGGGACTCCGCCCGCCGGAGCCGCCTTGTACATGGCCTCGGCCAGCTTGTGCGAGGCGGTCGTGAGCTTCTCGTGCTCGGCCTTGAGCTCGGAAGCGCTGGGCTGCCCGGCCAGGACGGCTTTCGCCGACTCGAGCGCCGACTCGACCTCGGTCTTCTCGTTGGCAGGCACCTTGTCCGCCGAGTCCTTGAGCATCTTCTCGATGTTGTAGACCATCGAGTCGAGGCCGTTGCGGGCTTCGATCTGCTCGCGGGCTTCCTTGTCCTCGGACGCGTGCGCCTCGGCTTCCTTGGCCATCCGGTCCACCTCTTCCTTGCTCAAACCGGAGGAGGAAGTGATGGTGATCTTCTGGTCCTTGCCCGTGGCATTGTCCTTCGCGGTCACGTTCAGGATGCCGTTCGCGTCGATGTCGAAGGTGACCTCGATCTGCGGCACGCCGCGCGGCGCGGGCGGAATGCCCGACAGCTTGAACTTGCCCAGCGTCCGGTTCTGCGACGCCATCGGCCGCTCGCCCTGGAGCACGTGCACCTCGACCTCGGTCTGCGAATCCGACGCCGTCGAGAAGGTCTCGGTCTTCTTGGTCGGGATCGTCGTGTTGCGCGGGATCATCGGCGTCGCCACCGAGCCCATGGTCTCGATCGCCAGCGTCAGCGGGGTCACGTCGAGCAGCAAGAGGTCCTTGACGTCGCCGGCGAGCACGCCCGCCTGCACCGCCGCCCCGATCGCCACGACCTCATCCGGGTTCACGCCCTTGTGGGGCTCCTTGCCGAACAAGCCCTTGACCAGCTCCTGGATCTTGGGCATGCGGGTCTGGCCGCCGACCAGCACCACCTCGTCAATCTGGTTCGCGGTCACGCCGGCGTCCGCCATCGCCTTCTTGCAAGGCTCGAGCGAGCGCTGGAGGATGTCGTCGACTAGCTGCTCGAGCTTGGCGCGCGAAAGTTTCTCGACCAGGTGCTTCGGCCCGGACGCGTCCGCCGTGACGAACGGCAGATTGATCTCGGTCTCCATCGCGGTCGAGAGCTCGATCTTGGCGCGCTCGGCGGCATCCTTGAGCCGCTGCAGCGCCATCTCGTTGCCCTTGGCGCGCAGGTCCAGCCCTTCCTTCTTCTTGAATTCGTCGATCAGCCAGTCGACGATCTTCTGATCGATGTTGTCGCCGCCCAGGTGGGTGTCGCCGTTGGTCGCCTTGACCTCGATAATGCCGTCGCCGACCTCCAGAATCGAGACATCGAACGTACCGCCGCCGAAGTCGTAGACCGCGATGGTCTCGTCCTTTTTCTTGTCCAGGCCATAGGCCAGGGCTGCCGCCGTGGGCTCATTGACGATACGTTTCACGTCCAGCCCGGCGATGCGCCCGGCGTCCTTGGTTGCCTGGCGCTGCGCGTCGTTGAAGTACGCGGGCACGGTGATGACGGCCTCGGTCACGGACCCGCCCAGGTAGTCTTCCGCCGCCTTCTTGAGCTTCTGGAGGATCATCGCCGAGACCTCGGGCGGGGTATAGTCCTTGCCCTGCGCCTCGACGGACAGGTGGTCGCCCTGCTGCTTGACCTTATAGGGGACCATCTTCATCTCGTCGTTCACCTCATTGGCGCGGCGGCCCATGAAGCGCTTGATCGAGTACACGGTGTTCTCGGGGTTGGTGATGGCCTGCCGTTTGGCGACCTGGCCGACCAAGCGTTCGCCGCTCTTGGTGAAGCCGACGACGGAGGGGGTCGTGCGGCCGCCTTCTTCGTTCGCGATGACCTTGGGCTCGCCGCCTTCCATCACCGCCACGACGGAGTTGGTAGTGCCGAGATCGATACCGATAATCTTTGCCATTGTGTCTGTTCCTCGCGCTGAAATGTTGACCGCCACCCAAAGGATCACATATGAGTGGTTTGCTGTCAATGTATGTGATGACATTGCTAGCTGAAAGTTGCAGGTGCGGGTATTTACTCCTGCCGTTACGATTCAACTCCCTGCATGAATCGAAACGGTTGATTCCGCACTCAAAAACTTTGATCTGAATCGAAAAGAGAAGGCGTGTCGGCTGAAGAAGAGATCACGCAGGGCGTCAACCCATGGCTGATCGCCTCCTCGGTCATGCTTGCCACTTTCATGGAGGTCCTGGACACGGCGATCGCCTCGGTGGCCCTGCCCTACATCGCCGGCTCGCTGTCCGCTTCCAACGACGAGGCGACCTGGGTCCTGACCAGCTACCTGGTCGCGAACGCGGTCATCCTGCCGACCAGCAACTGGTTTTCGCTCCGGTTCGGGCGCAAACGCTTCCTGCTTGTCTGTGTCGTGATCTTCACATTTTCCTCGTTTCTTTGCGGGGCCGCGCCCTCGCTGCTCGCACTGCTGCTGGCTCGCATTCTGCAAGGGGCAGGCGGCGGCGCGCTCCAGCCGCTGGCGCAGGCCATCCTGCTCGAGAGCTTCCCGATTACGAAACGCAGCCAGGCGCAGGCCTTCTATGTCTTCGGAGTCGTGGTCGCGCCGGTCGTCGGCCCCACCCTCGGTGGTTGGCTCACCGACAGCTACTCCTGGCGCGATGCGTTCTACATCAATGTCCCTATCGGCATCCTGGCGTTTTTCATGATCAACCGGTTCGTCCACGACCCGGCCTACATTCGCGACGCGAAGCCGGGCCCGTTCGACAATATCGGGTTCGGCCTGCTGGCGGTATGGACCGGCGCGCTCCAGGTGCTGCTCGACCGCGGGCAGGAGGACGACTGGCTCGGCGCGGTTTGGTTGCGCTGGGCCCTGTTCCTCTGCATTTCCGGCTTCGGATTGTTTATCTTTTACTGCCTGCGAGCGAAGCACCCACTAGTGGAGCTGCGCGTCTTCCGCGACCGCAATTTCGCCGTCGGCTGCATCCTGATTTTTCTATTCGGGATTTCGCTGTACTCGCTCGTCACCGTGCTGCCGCTGTTCTACCAGGAGCTGCTGGGCTATACCGCGTTCGCCGCCGGGGTGGCGGTCGCGCCGCGCGGGCTCGGCACCATCCTGGGCATCCCCGCGATCGGCTTTCTCGGCGGCAGGTTCGACGCGCGCTACCTGCTTACCTTCGGGTTTCTCCTGTACGGGCTCACCACGCTCTACTTCGGCAACCTCACGCTCGCGATCGGTCCCTGGACGTTCACCCTGCCGCTCATGATCACCGGTTTCGCGCTCTCGTTTGTCTTCGTCCCCATCACCACGGCGGCGTACGGCACGCTGCCCCGCAGCGAGATCGGCAATGCCAGCGGCATTTTCAACCTGCTCAGGAATGTGGGCGGGTCGGTCGGCATCTCCGCCGCGCAAACCCTGCTGGTGCGGCGTTCGGACTTCCACCAGAACCAGATCCTCAACCTCGTGCCGCAGTCGGGGGCACAGTTCCAGCAGCGGTTCGGCGCGGTGAAGGGTTTTCTCACGCATCAAACCAACCCGGCCAACGCAGCCGGGGCCGCGGCAAGCACGCTATACGGGCAGCTCGGCGCGCAGGCGTTGACGTGGGCTTTTGTGGATGTGTTCCGCTGGTCGGCCCTGGTCTGCTTCCTGAGCGTTGCGGCGGTGTGGCTGTTCCGCAAGGTGGCGAAGAAAGCCCCGGCGGGCGCGCACTGAAAGACGAGCGGTTAGGGAATAGGGGG
>CAXUEU010000025.1:0-29560 GCA_964250195.1 uncultured Acidobacteriaceae bacterium | reverse complement strand
GGCCATCTTGCCCGCCGCCGCGCGTGTGAACGAGCGGAAAAGCCGGTTCACATCCACCTTTTGCCCCGTGCGGATCTCGCGCTCCGCCGCCGCGTGCATAGCGGAGAGCAGTTCGTCGCGCAGCTCGTTGAACAGCTTGTCGATGTAGATGTAGGGCACAGGGGCTAGCCTAGCAGTCCCGAGCGCGGAACACCGTCAGCGCGCGGGGGCAAGCCGGGCCGCGGCGGCGGGCGCTGTATCCGAGTTCGGGGCGGCTTTCGGCGCGTACTTCGAGGCGCACTTGGCCTGCAGCTCCGTCGCGTGGAACACCCCGTCGCGCCCGTACATGCCGATGGCGAGCGCCTGCGCGTTGTCCTTGAACGTGTCGGGCGTGGGTTCGGTGCCGTCGTACGCCACAGGCAGCTTGCGGTCGTTCTCGACCAGTACGAAACTCGCTCCCACGCCATGCTTGGCGATCGATCCCGGCGCGACGTTGCCGGCCACACGCAAGTGGCGCGTGTAGGCCTTCTGCCCCATGCCCTGCAGCTCGTTGATGGTGACGTAGTAGCTCTTGTTCGCCTGCACCCCCGTGACCGCGAGGTACACGACGACCGCGAGCATGATCGCCGCGGCGACGGCGACGCGGACGGATTGGGTGGGGGTCTGAGGCATGCCTTAGCTCAAGCGTAGGAGTGCGCCGGGTCCGCGTCAAGCGGTTGTTGCGACCGCACGGAATCGTCCCGGACCTGTACGATAGGGGCAACGAAAGCCCTGGAGAACCCTCGATGAGCGCGACCGCCATGCCCCCGCAAATGTCAGAAAACGTAACCGGCATTCTGACCCCCCGCCGCGAGTGGCTTGCCGTCCGCAAGGGGGAGGCCGCGCGTTCCGGCGACCAGAACCTGAGCCAAATGCACTACGCTCGGCTGGGCCGCATTACCGAGGAGATGGAGTTCGTCGCGCGGCGGGAAAGCCTCGCCCCCGAGCTGATCCGCGCGGAGATCGCCGCCGGCCGCATGATCATCCCGGCCAACGTGAACCACCCCGAGCTCGAACCGATGGCCATCGGCGTCGCCTCGCGCTGCAAGGTCAACGCGAACATCGGCAACTCCGCCGTGACCTCCAACATCGACGAGGAACTCAGGAAGCTGCATACCGCCGTGCAGCACGGGGCCGACACGGTGATGGATCTCTCGACCGGCGGCGCGATCCCTGAGATTCGTGACCGCATTCTGCGCCACTCGCCGGTGCCGATCGGGACGGTGCCGCTCTACGAGGCTTTGACCCGCGTCAAGCGCGTCGAGGACCTCAACATCGACCTGTATCTTGAGGTCATCGAGGAACAGGCCGAGCAGGGCGTCGACTACTTCACCATCCATGCCGGCGTGCTGATCCAGTACGTGCCCATGGTCGCCAAGCGCATCACCGGCATCGTGAGCCGCGGCGGCGCGATCATGGCGCAATGGATGACCGCCAACCATAAGCAGAACTTCCTCTACGAGCACTTCGACCGCATCACCGCGATCATGCGCAAGCACGACGTGAGCTACTCGCTCGGCGACGGGCTGCGGCCGGGCTGCGTGGCCGATGCGTCGGACGAGGCGCAGTTCGCCGAGCTCAAGACGCTGGGCGAGCTGACCCGCCAGGCCTGGAAGTCCGACGTGCAGGTGATGATCGAGGGGCCGGGCCACGTGCCGCTCGACAAGATTCAGGAGCAGGTGGAAAAAGAGGTCGAGCTGTGCGACGGCGCGCCGTTCTACGTCCTCGGGCCGCTGGTCACCGACATCGCTCCCGGCTACGACCACATCACCTCCGCCATCGGCGCGGCGATGATCGGCTGGCACGGCGCGTCGATGCTCTGCTACGTGACGCCGAAGGAACACCTCGGCCTGCCGAACGAGAAGGACGTGAAGGACGGCATGATCGCCTATAAGATCGCCGCCCATGCGGCCGATATCGCCCGCCACCGGACGGGAGCAAGAGATCGCGATGACGCGATCTCTTACGCGCGGTATACGTTCGACTGGGAAAAGCAATTCGCCCTCTCGCTCGACCCCGAAACCGCCCGCGCGATGCACGACGAAACGCTGCCGGACGACTACTACAAGGAAGCGGCCTTCTGCTCCATGTGCGGTCCGAAGTTCTGCTCGATGAACTGGTCGTCGAAGGTGGACGAGTTCAACAAGGAAGTGCACGGGCTGGAGAAGCAGGATTTGTCGGGGCTGGTGACCCTGCAGGCGGGGATGCTGGACAGGTAGTCGATAGAGCCGTTTTGGAACTCTCAATCTCAACTAGAAGTCAAATGAGCAGCGGCGATGCAGGGGAGGCGTAGATGAAGTGGATATTTGCGCCTAAACCGCCTCGACAGTATCCAGCATTGATCCAGACGCTTGCTAAGCAGTTACAGGCCAGCAGCCCTACTGCAAAGAGGAAGCGACTGAGCAGTGCCTTTTACTTTACTTGCGTAGCACTCTTTTCTTACACTTACAATGTCAATAGCTCGCGTAAAACTGCACATCTATGGCCCCCAGGCAAATATACTTTCTATCATGAAGTTATAATCGCTTGTATCGTGCTATCACTACTAGGCGCAGTGGGCGCATACATTGTGCTCGCTAGTGACATCCTCGTCGACTGGACCGGTTTTGAAGAGTTGGACCGGCAAATATATGAAGAGCTTCAGATGAAAGAGGAATTGAAGAAACATGTCAGCATCGATCTGACCTATATGCACGAAAGAATTGATCTTGAGCTGGAGACATTCGCCAGTAAGTATGACATCTTAAAACTGATTATTGCTGTCTTCTCTGGTTTACTCATCACCTCAGCAGTTTTTGCGAAAGAGGGACGGCTTGACCTCACTTTTTTCGCTACACTCATTTTGAGCATCCTTTTCTACGTCAATACTTTTTTTATTGTGAATGGACAGACCTTGCGAAGAGTTTCGTGGATCTTTAATCAATTCTCGAAGGATTTAGAGAAAGATAAATCTGGCGAGGCCCCGAGCTCCCGCAGCAGAAACGCATAATCAAACGCAATCTCCCTGAGATAGTCATATCGCCCGCTCGCTCCCCCGTGCCCGGCGGTCATGTTCGTGTGCAGCAGGACTGGCAGTGAACCGGTGTTCAGTGTACGCAGGCGAGCCACGTACTTCGCGGGTTCCCAGTACATCACCTGCGAGTCGTATAGAGAGGTTTTAACTAATATCGCCGGATAAGCAGCCCCGCGCAGATTGTCATACGGCGAGTAACCGAGCATCGTTTCAAACGCCGCCTGCTCATTCGGGTTTCCCCATTCTTCATACTCGGGGACAGTTAACGGCAGGGAAGCGTCCAGCATCGTATTCATCACGTCCACGAACGGGACCTGCGACACGACCGCGCGGAACAAGTCAGGCCGCAGGTTCACGACCGCCCCCATCAGCAAGCCCCCGGCCGACCCGCCCTGAATCGCCACCCGACCGGCCTGCCCGTAGCCCGAAGCGAGCAGGTGCTCGGTCACCGCAATAAAGTCCGTAAACGTATTCATCTTCGCCCCGAGCCGCCCCGCGTCGTGCCAGAGCTTGCCCAGGTCGCCTCCGCCCCGGATATGCGCATACGCCAGCACGAACCCGCGGTCGAGCAGCGCGAGCCGGTTCGAGCTGAACCCGAGCGGCAGCGCATACCCATACGATCCATAGCCGTACACGTGCAGGGGTGCCTCGGCCGGCGCAATCCCGCGCCGGTATACGAGCGAAACCGGCACCCGCACCCCATCCGGCGCAACCGCCTCGATCCGCTCCGAGCGATACAGCGCCCGATCGAACCCGCCCGGTACCTCCTGCTCTTTCTTCAACTCGGAGGCCCCGGTCCGCACGTCGCAGTCGAAGACCGAGGCGGGCGTGACCAGCGATTGATAGGCGTAGCGCAGTAGCCCGGTTTCGAACTCGCGGTTCGAGCTCAGATGCACGTTGTACGCCGGCTCGGGAAAGGCGATCTCCGCCTCCCGCTCCACCTCCGCCCCCTGCCCGGCGAAGTGCAGCACCCGTAGATGCTCCAACCCGCCCCGCCGCTCGCTCGCCACCGCAAACCCGGCGAACAGCGAGATATCCTCCAACATCACGTCCTCGCGATGCGAGGTCATCTCCGTCCACTCGTCCGGTTTGTCAACGGTCGCCGTCACCAGCCGGAAGTTCCGGCCAGTATCGTTGACCCGGATGTAGAGCAACCCATGCCGATGGTCGGGGTAGTACTCGATCTCGTCGCGGCGGGGCACGATCAGCTCCGGCGTGCCCAGGGGTGAGTCCGCCCGCAGCAGGCGCGCCTCGCTGGCCGTGTGGCTCGCGCTCTCGACCACGATGTACACCCCATCCCGCGTCCGTCCCGCGCCCAGGTTGAAGCGCTCGTCGGACTCCTCGAGCACCAGCACGTCCTCTGCCACAGGCGTCCCCAGCACATGCCTGTAGAGCCGGTACTGCCGCTTCTGCTCCTCGTCCTCGACCGTGTAGAAGAGTGTCCGGTTGTCCGCCGCCCACACGATCGACCCCACCCGCTCCACCGTCTCCGGCAGCAGCTCGCCCTTCGCCAGGTCTTTGATATGCAGCGTGTACTGCCGGAATCCGGTCGTATCGGTCGAGTAGGCCAGCAGGTTGCCGTCGTTCGAGACGGTCATGCCGCCGACCGCCATGAAGCTTTGCCCCTCGGCCAGCCGTTCGACGTCGAGGATGACCTCTTCCGGCGCGGCCTCGTACTCCGCAGTCGAGCCGCGCTTGCGGCAGTAGGCTGGGTATTGCGAGCCCTCCGTCGTCCGCGCGTAGTACCAGTACGCGCCGTCCTTCGCGGGCACGCTCACGTCGGTCTGCTTGATGTGCGAAAGCAGCTCGTTGTACAGGGCCTCCTGCAAGGGCTTGGTCGGCTCCATCACTGCGTCGGTGTACGCGTTTTCGGCGCGCAGATACGCGAGCACCTCCTCCGACTCTTTTTCGCGCAGCCACGCGTAGTCGTCGCGGAGCGTGTGCCCGTGCAGGGTGGTGGTTTTCGGGTCGCGGCGGGCAACGGGAGCTTGGGGAAGCGTCATGCCCCCAGCATACCGTTCGCCGAGCCGCCCGCCGGGGCAACGCTTTCGACCCAAACAGCCCCTTACTGAGGGGAGGGTTTCACCATGAGACAGATTTCCGGCACTATCGTCGTCCTCGCGACGGCTTCTACGCTTGGGTTGGGCGCGGCGCTCGCGCAGAGCGGGCTCGGGTCCGCGGCGCAAAGCGGGGTCGGCTCCGCCGCCTCCCAAACCCGCAACGCGGCCAACGGCATCGGCAACGCGGCAGGCAATGCGACCGGGCTGGGCAGCCCCACGCAGGCTTCCGCGCAGGACAAGGACTTCCTTAAGAACGCCACCCAGGGCAGCAACTTCGAGATCGAAGCCGCGCAGCTCGCGCTCCAAAAGAGCAGCGACGACGGAGTGAAGAAATTCGCCCAGATGATGATCGACGACCACACCAAGCTCAACGAGCAGATGAAGCCGGTGGCCGCCGAGGCCGGCGTCACGCCGCCTACGGGCATTTCGAAGAAGGACGAGAAGCTGATCGCCCAGCTCAAGGCCGCGAGCGGTCCGGCGTTCGACAAGCGCTACATCGACATCATGGTCGCCGACCACTCGGCGGACCTCAAGGAGTTCAAGAACGAGGCGAGCGGCGGGCAGCTGGCGAGCGAAAAGTCCGCCGCCACCCAGGCCACGCCGATCGTGGACCACCACCTGCAGGAGGCGAAGGCACTGGCGAAGTCGCACTCGACCGATAAGCCGACGACCGGCTCGCCCTCCAGCAACGGCTAGCGCACTTCGCAAGCGCGAAGGAGCGCCCTCTCCCGGGCGCTTTTTCGTTTAACGGCTGTATCCGTACAATGAAGTTCGAATGCGTGGACGTTGGCTCGGTTTTGTACTGCTACTCATGACGGTTTGGACGGCGGGGGCGCAGGCGGTGCGCGACCTCCCGCGCCCGACCGACTACGTCAGCGACAACGCCCACGTCCTTTCGGCCGAAACCACGGACCACATCAACCGCCTGTGCGGGGCGCTCGACCGCCAGGCCCATGCACAAATGGCCGTGGTCACGGTCAAGGATACGGGTGGCGAGCCGATCGCCGACTACGCCGTCGAGCTCGAGGACGCCTGGAAGGTGGGGGCCAAGGGCACGGACCGCGGTGTCATCCTCCTGGTTTCGATCAGCGACCGAAAATGGTTTATCGCCACCGGCTATGGGCTCGAAGGCGTGCTCACGGATGAGCGCTCCGGCCTGATCGGGCGGCAGATGCAGCCCTACCTGCGCGTCAGCCAGAACGACGAAGGGCTCACCGTCGGGGCCGAGGGCATTGCCGGTCTGGTCGCGCGCGATGCGGGCGTGCAGCTGCAAGTCCGTCGCGCCCGGCTTGCGCCCATCGACCGCGGCGCGCACATCGGCCCGGTGCAGATGCTGGTGCTGGGCGGCTTCTTCATCCTGCTCTTCCTCCTTGCCGCGCGCACGGGTATGTTGCCGTTCCTGCTGGGCATGTTCCTGGGCGGCGGGTTCTCGGGCGGCGGCGGGCGCAGCCGCGACGACGACGACAAGGGCAGCGGCTTCGGCGGTTTCGGCGGCGGGTCCACCGGCGGCGGCGGCGCCGGGGGCAGCTTCTAACTTCAAGCAAGGAGAACGGGTATGAAACGCAGTTCACTCTTCGGTCTGGGTCTGGTCGCGATTTTGGTCATCGCGTTTTTCAGCTACATCGGCGCGAAAAACACCATGGTCGCCAAGCACAACGACGTCCAGGCGCAGTTCTCGCAGATCGACACGCAGCTCCAACGCCGCGCCGACCTCATTCCCAACCTGGTAAGCACGGTCAAGGGCTACGCCACGCACGAGGAGAAGGTCTTCGGAGACATCGCGAACGCCCGCGCGGGACTGCTGAACGCGAAGGACCCTCAGAGTAAAATCGCCGCGAACGGTCAGCTCGACGGCGCGATCGGCCGCCTGCTGGCCCTGAGCGAAAGCTATCCGGACCTGAAGGCGAACCAAAACTTCCTGGCCCTGCAGGATCAGCTGGAAGGCACGGAGAATCGCATCGCCGTCGAGCGCCGGCGCTACAACAACACCCTGCGCGACTACAACACGTACGTCCAGCAGTTCCCGGCCAGCCTATGGGCTGGAATCGCCGGCTTCCACACGGACAACGATTACTTCCAGGCCAGCGAAGGCTCACGGAACGCGCCGAAGGTGGCGTTCTAGACGCGTGGTGCCACGGCCACCGTTATCCCGGACGCAGTGAGGGACCTGCTTTCCACACCTGTTGAAACATCAGTCGTTAAGAGGCTCCACTTCTGCCTTGGAGCTGAGCATGGCTCATCCCGGGAAAAGTGTTTCCGAGGACTTAGGACGCCCTCGGAAACACTGGAAAGGTTGAGGATCAAGCGCGAGGAGCGTAGCGAGGTGCCGGCTGAGATTGCTGGGTTGCTGCAAGCAGCTTGGCGGATGCTTCCTCATAGTCGCGCACCAGAGCTTCATCGTGCACGGAAGGCGCGGTAATGAACTCGCCGTCGTCCAGGCCCCTTAAAGCGGCATCGACGCAAGCCTCGGTATCCATGAGTACGCCCTCGCCGAGGCTGGATACCGGAACCCCCATGACATCCCAAATCTCAGAAACGGTAGATGCGGGGGCAACGTATTGAAAGCGGATTTTTGTCTCCGCGAGCTGCCCCTTCAGTCCTTGGGTGAAGTTGAGCACATATGCCTTGGTTCCCCCGTACACCGGAACCCAAGGGTAGCCCATGAATCCAACTACGGAGCCGATGTTGACGATTGTTCCTGCGTTCCGCTCTATAAAGCGAGGCAAAACTGCCTTTGTCAGTACTGTAAGTGCCGTCACATTGAGGGCGATGAGATTGGTTATGGTCTCTCCGGAGGCTTGGACAACCGGTTCGACGCTGGAGGTGCCGGCATTGTTGACGAGGAGCGTGATCGTGGGGTCACCGCTGATCGTCCTCGATGCCTCAGCAAGGCCGTCGGGATGAGCAAGGTCGGCCGCCAGAATGTGGACCTTCACCGGGAAGCGAGTTTGCAGATCGGCGGCAATGGCATCGAGGCGGTCCCTGCGCCGGGCGACAAGAAGAAGATCGTAGCCGCGGGCCGCGAGGCGATCGGCATATACCTTGCCCAGGCCTGACGACGCGCCGGTGACAACTGCTGTTCCGAGAGAGTGTATATTTGCGTGGCTCATTGCAAGAGCTCCTTGAAAGGTTTTTGCGAAAGCAAGCAGCCCAACTCGGCCGCAATTTCCTACCGCATGGTAAAAAGATGTGATGAAGATAGTGGGGATTCAGAAAATTACCGATCGGTAGGAAATGCGGCGAAAGCGCGGTCAGAGCGTCCAATACTGCTGTGAGGAACAATACTCAGGTGCGGAGCGAGAAGCGGCATGGACCGGGACGTCCTCGCGGCTTCGACCGCGAGACCGCCTTGCATGCCGCCATGCTGCTGTTCTGGAAACATGGTTTTGACGGCACCTCCTACACCGATCTCACAGCGGCGACCGGCATGAGCAAGCCGACCATGTATGCGACATTCGGCGATAAGATCGAACTTTTTCGAAAGGCGACGGTGGCCTATGCGGAGCAGACGACGAAGGTGTACGAGGAAGCACTGGAACAGCCGACCGCACGCGAGGCGGTCGAGGCCTGCCTACGGCTTGCGCGTGGGTTGAACGCTCAAACAGATGAACCGAAAGTCTGCTTCCTTGTACAAGGGGCGCTTACCGGCAGTGCCGATACGCAGGCTTTGCGCGACGAACTGGGCGCGCTGCAGCGGCAGGCCACTTGTCTGCTGCAAAAGCGGTTAGAGCGGGGCAAAGGTAAGGGCGAGCTTCCATTGACCGCGAACACCACGGCAATGGCGGAATACTTCACCTCCGTCGTGACGGGGCTTTCCATACAGGCCGCGAACGGAGCGGCAACTGAAGATCTGAATCAGGTCATCGAGATGGCAATGGCTTCCTGGCCCACGTAAACAGGCCTCGACTTGATGGGCGCGGTCGGTACGGGTACGCCGTTTAAGCGTGAGATATCGCGACGGCGGTAAGACGGAAGACAGTTCGTCCGGCATCGCGCAACAACGGAGGCTCTCAAGGTCAGCGAGGAAGTGCTGTCATCCCGAACGGAGCGAAGGACCTGCTTTCCAAGCTCACGCGAGCAAGAGCAGGTCCTCCGTCGCTTGCGCTCCTCAGAGGGTGTGTGAAAAGTCAAGGGCAACAGGAAGACGGGTCATCCTGAGCGAAGCGGCAGCGCTTGCGCCAAAGGATCTGCTTTTGCTTTCCCTGCGCGCCGGAAAGCAGATCCTTCGTCGCTGGCGCTGCTCAGGATGACCCCTCTTCCAGAGCAGGCTCCTGTATGGGGAACTTCTCACACACCCTCTCAGGATGACATCGATCCCGTGTCAGCTCGCCGTCCGCATCGCCAGCAGCATGTCCTGCTTGATGAATTCATAGAGCACGCGCTTGGAGTCCCCCTCGGCCCGCAGCACGGCCGAGGGGTGGATGGTCGCGACCACCTGTTTCGCATAGGGCGACTCGACGACCTTGCCCCGGTCCTTCATCAGCGCGAACTTAGCCCCCAGCAGCGACTTAGCCGCGGAGGCTCCCAGGCAAACGACCACCTTGGGCCGTACCGCGTCCAGCTCCGCCAGCAGCCAGGGGCGGCAAGCCGCGATCTCGCGCAGGTTGGGCGACTCGTGAATGCGCCGCTTGCCCCGCTCGACAAACTTGAAGTGCTTGACCGCATTCGTCACGTACATTTCCGCTCGGTCGAACCCGAGCTCCTCGATCGCCTGGTCGAGCACCCGGCCCGCGGGCCCGACGAACGGCTTGCCGGCGAGGTCCTCGTCGTTACCCGGCTGCTCGCCGACCAGCATGAGCGGCGCGTGCGCCAGCCCCGCGCCGAAGACGGCCTGCGTAGCCGGCTTGTACAGCTCGCAGCCTTCGCAGCGGGGCAGGGCCTCGCGCAGGACTGAAAGCGAGTGCTCGTTCGGGACGAAAGTGTTCTGCTGCAAAAGGCTTTGCTGCTCCATCATCGACTCCACGCGGCGGTCCGCGTCGTTCATCAGCTGCGGCAGGATGCTGAGTTCCGGCAGCTCCTTCCAATAGCGCACGGGCATTTCGGCCCGCATTGCGCGCGGGTTCAGCCGGGCCGGATTGAAGATGCTGCCATAGTAGGACCGCCACATCCCCTCGAGCTCGTCGGCTTCCGGCGCTTCGGAGCGGGGGACGCCCGGCCCCCAGGCCACGCGCTTCAGCTCCGGGTCCCAGCTCGCCGAGGCGTAGCCGGTCAGGACCGTCCAGCGCATGACTCCGAAGCGCTCGACGAAAAACGGCACGGCGAGCGCCAGGATGCGGTGGTCGGGCCGGTACCAGGCGAGGTAGTGCTCCTCGCCACCCTCCTCGACCATGCGGAAGCGCAGGAAGGCGTGCATCTTGTGCAGGTCGCGCCGGACTTGCGCGTCCATCCGGCGCATCCGGGCAATGTCTTCGTCGAGCTCGTGCCGCATCAGCGAGCGCTCGCCCTGCAAGCGCCACAGCACCCGGTACAGCAGCTGCCAGCGGCCGGGGTCGCTGTGGCAGGCGACGATCTCGGCCAGGTCGAGGAATGCCTTGGGTACAGCAGGCTGAGCGACGGCCCGGCGCGGGTCCGGCTCCGGCGTGGGTGCGAAGGCAAAGGTAAGCTCCCGGTCGCTTTCCTCGTCCACCAGCTCGACCTGCTCCGGCGCGATGCCGTCTTGCAGGAGGCGCCTGGCTTCGACGCGCCAGGCGGCGAACTCCGGTTCGATGCGAACCTTGTAAGCGGTAAACAGGCTCACAGCTGCCCCGTGCTCGCGGCCATGCCGGCGTCGAAGAGTTGCATCTGCGCGGGAACCAGCACCTGCTCCGGCAGAGAGGGCGCGTCCAGCATGGGCGCGAGGTGGTCGGTCGCCGTCACGAAGGGCGAGACCGTCTTGACCCGGACGTGCAGCTTGCGCAGGTCCTCGAGCGAGAGCGGGTGGTAGGCCCGGATGCGCAGGATCCGGTCCACGTTTTTGTAGCCGATGCCCGGCACGCGCAAGAGCGCTTCGCGCGTCGCCCGGTTCACGTCCACGGGGAAGAACTCGCGATGGTTGAGCGCCCAGGTCAGCTTGGGGTCGCGCGTCAGGTCGAGGTTGGGCGCGTCGGGCGTGGTCAGCTCCTCACCCCGGAAGCCGTAGTAGCGCATCAGCCAGTCGGCCTGGTAGAGCCGGTGCTCGCGCACCATCGGCGCGGCCTTCATGGGCAGCCGCGCGTCGCCTTTAGGAAACGGGCTGAAGCCGGAGTAGTAAATCCGCCGCAGGTCGTACTGTTGGTACAGGTGCGAGGCCGTTGCAACGATCTCCCGGTCGGTCGAGGGGGTCGCGCCCACCACCAATTGCGTGCTCTGCCCGGCGGGCGCGAACTTCGGCGCGCGCGACGAACGCTTTCGATCCTCTTCGGCTGATGCCTTGCGCACGGCGATGTCCTGCATCGTGCCCTCGATCACGTCGACCTTTTTGTCCGGGGCCAGCTGGACCAGGTCCTTTTGCGTGGGCAGTTCCATGTTCGCGCTCAGCCGGTCCGCGTACAGGCCTGCGAGCTCGATCAGCGACTCGCTCGCGCCGGGGATGGCCTTGAGATGGATGTACCCGCTGAAATGGTGAACCTCCCGGAGAATCCGCGCGACCTCGATGAGCTGCTCCATCGTGTAGTCGGGCGACTGGATGATGCCCGAGCTCAGAAACAGGCCCTCGATGTAGTTGCGCTTGTAGAAGCTGATCGTGAGGTCCGCGACCTCCTGCGGGGTGAACCGCGCGCGGCGGATGTCGGACGAGACGCGGTTGACGCAGAACACGCAGTCGTAAGTGCAGTAGTTCGTCAGCAGGATCTTGAGCAGCGAGACGCAGCGGCCGTCCGGCGTGTAGCTGTGGCAGATGCCCGTGCCGTCGGAGCTGCCGACGCCCTTCGCGGTCCCGGCGCGTTTCGACCCGGAGCTCGCGCAGGAGGCATCGTACTTGGCCGCGTCGGCGAGGATTTCGAGCTTCTGCTGCACTTGCATCATGGGGATTGGATGTTCGCGAGCGCCGGAAAGCCCCTGCAAAACAGGGGCGAAACTCGCGTTTTCAGCGGGCGAACAGGCTCAGTCGATCGCCGTGCCCAGCTGCACCTGCAGCTGCTCGAGCGACACGCCTTTCGTCTCCGGATACACGAACAGCACGACAAAGAACTGCACCACCATCATGGCGCAAAAGAACACGAACGGCGCGCCGGACGAGTGCCGGGCGATGACCGGGAAAGCGAACGAGATGGCCGCGTTCGCGATCCAGTGCGAGCCCGAGCCCAGGCTTTGCCCCTTGGAGCGCACGCGCGTGGGGAAGACCTCGCTGATGTAGACCCAGATGACCGCGCCTTGCGAGATCGCGAAAAAGGCGATGTACATGACTAAAAGCCACAACAACGCGCCCCGATGCGCCCCGGTGTAGAACACCGCCGCCACCCCGGCGAGCGCAATCGCCGTCCCGACCGAGCCGATGAGCAGCAGCGTCTTGCGGCCCAGTTTGTCGATCAGGCTCATGCCGAGCAGGGTCGCGAACAGGTTCATGACACCGATGATGACGGCCTGCTGGTTCGCGGAGATGGACGAAAAGCCGCCCGCGCGAAAGATGTCATTGAGGTAGTAGAGGATCGCGTTGATGCCGGCGAGCTGGTTGAACAAGCCGATGCTGACGGCCAGAAAGATGGGCAGCCGGAGCTTGCGGGTAAACAGCGGAGCATCGGGGTGCGCCGCGTCCGCGTGGATGGCCCGGCGCAGCTCGTCCACCTCGGCCTGGGGGTCGGGCGAGCCCAAGAGGCCCAGGGCGGCGCGGGCTTCCTCCACGCGGTCTCGCGTCAAGAGCCAGCGCGCCGAGCGCGGGACGCCGAACAGAAGGGCGAGAAAGAGCAGGGCAGGGAGGCTCGCGATCCCCAGCTGCCAGCGCCACAGGTTCGCGCCGAAGCCCGCGCGCTCGAAGCCGTAGTTCGACGCGTAGGCGAGCAGGATGCCGATCACGATGTTGATCTGGAACAGGCCGACGAGCCGCCCCCGGATGCGCGCCGGGGCCATCTCCGCGATGTACACGGGCCCGAGCACGGAGGAGCCGCCGATGCCGAGGCCGCCGACGAACCGGAACACGAGCAGCGAGCTCCAGTCCCACGCGAGCGCCGTGCCCAGGGCGGAGACGAGATAGAGCACCGCCATGATGCGCAGGGCCTCCCGCGAGCCGATGCGCTGGCCGAGCGCGCCCGAGGTAAGCGCGCCCAGCACGGTGCCCCACAGCGCGATCGAAACCGTAAGCCCTAGCTGCGCGGCGGAAAGCCCGAAGACCTCCGTGAGCTGGTGCGTGGTGCCGGAGATGACCGCCGTGTCGAAGCCGAAAAGCAGGCCGCCCAATGCGCCGACCAGGGCGCTGCG
Source organism: uncultured Acidobacteriaceae bacterium (assembly GCA_964250195.1). Lineage (GTDB taxonomy): Bacteria > Acidobacteriota > Terriglobia > Terriglobales > Acidobacteriaceae > EB88. The sequence goes on along the minus strand of CAXUEU010000025.1, from coordinate 16,099 downwards.
CAACAAGAGAGAGTTCAACCGTCCAAGCTCCTGACAGAAAGGCTGCCCGGAGCATACACGTTCAGGCGGTCACAAGGGCAGGGGCGGGGACGGGGAACAGCGCGGGGAGCAGAATCGTCCGGCCCTCCTCCAGCACGTGCACCCGATCGGCGATCCCCGCCCGACGCGCGGCCTCCATCAGGCGCACCGGCGGCTCCTCCATGGGCTCGCGCGACAGCCGAAACGTCCCGAAGTGCATGGGAACCATGACCCGCGCGCCGAGGTCCGCGAACGCCCGCAGCGCGTCCTCGGGGCTGGTGTGTACGCCGCGGAAGGAATCCGGGGAGTACGCTCCGATGGGAAGCAGCGCGATCTCCGGTTTCAACCGCTTGCCTATGTCGAGAAAGCCCGGAAAATAGGCCGTGTCGCCGCTGTGGTACACCGAGGCGGCGCCGGTTCGCAGAACGTACCCGCCGTAGCCGCGGTGGACATCGTTGAACATGCGCGCCCCCCAGTGCCGGGCCGGGGTCATGGTGATCTCCACGCCAACCAACGTGAGCTGCTGCCATGGCTCCATGGTTCGCACGTCGGCGAAGCCCAGGTTGCGTACCAGATCCTCGACTGCACGCGGGACCACGAGCACGACACCCCGGTTTCGCCGGGCGATGGCGCGCAGGGAAGGCCGGTTCAGGTGGTCCATATGCGCATGGGTCAGCAGGATCAGATCGATCGGCGGCAGATCGCGCAGGCGCACGCCGGGCTTGCGGCGGCGCTTGAGCACGATGAGATAACGAGCAAACACCGGGTCGACCATAACCCGCTTACCGCCGATCTCGATCAGGAACGACGAGTGCCCGATCCAGGTAATCGCCGTCTCACCCGCGGGCGCGGGAATGGGCCGATGCTGCGCGCCCAGGGTGGGTGTCAGCAGGGACTCACGCACGAGCTCCCCGAGGAAGCGCAGCTTGCTCCGTTTGAACTTCCTGTCCGGCGGGTGATCCATGCCGAACAGATGCGCGGCCCGGCGCTACAGTTTCGGCGCGTTGTCGCCCTTGACCGCCTTGGCCGCCGCGGGGTCGGCCTTGGCGACCGCCATCTCCGCCCCGGCGAAGCCGATCTTGGTGTGGGTTCCGTCGCAGAACGGCTTCTTGGTCGAGGCCCCGCAGCGGCACAGCGAGATGGCAGGCTTGCCCGCCAGGTCCCATTCGCCGCCGTTGCCGTCTACCAGCCGGATCGGCCCTTCTACCCGGAACGGCCCGTTCGGCCGCACGGTAATCGTCACATCCGCCATGCTTGTCTCCTCTTCGCTTTTAGGCGCTTCCTGGAGCTTAAAGCACTTTCCGAGTCGTTGCGGCCTTTCCGAGATCCGTGCGGTGCGGCTTTTCTTGACGAAAGAGCCGCGTCGAGCGGACTTCTTCGGTCTACACCGACTCGGAACCACTTACCGGCGCAAATGGAAACGGCCCGCTCATGCGGGCCGTCGGGTGGCGCGCGGCAGCTACTTGCGGCTGCCGCTCTTCTTTGCCGGCGCGCCTTTCTTGATCGCCACGGCGGCCTGCTTTCGGGCGGCGGGGGTGGTCTTCTTCGCGGAAGCCTTGGTTGGGGCCGCCTTGGCCGCTGTTTTTTTCACGGCGGTTTTCCCGGCCGCCGTCTTCGTGGCTGCGGTCTTTGTGGCGGCGGTCTTTTTCACTGCCGTCTTCCTTGCCGGAGCCGCCGTTTTCTTCGCGGCAACCGTCTTCTTCGCCGCCGCTGTTTTCTTTGCCGGAGCCGCGGTTTTCGCTGCTGTCTTTTTCACGGCTGTTTTCTTCGTTGCTGTCTTCTTCGCGGGTGCGGCCGCTTTCTTCGCCGGTACCGTCTTCTTCGCCGTGGCCGCGGTCTTTCTCCCGGCGGCTTTCTTGGCGGCCGTCTTTTTCGCCAATGACTTCTTGCCTGTCGGCTCCGAGCTTGCCGTCACGTTCTCCGGGTGAACCAGCTTGTTGAAGTTGCTCTCCGCGCCTTCCTTGGTCACTTCCTGGTACACCAGCGACAAGTTGCTCGCGTCGAACTTCTCGAAGAATTCGTCCCAGCCGATCTCGTTCAGGTTGGAATCGTTGGCGTTCGTCGCCCCGGGAAACTCGATGCGGAGGATGCCCGTTCCGCCCGCGCTCGTGCTCGTGACCTCGGCGGGCTTGCCGCCGCGCTTCTCCGCCCACTGCCGTATCTCGTCATGGTCCTGCGTCGTCTTCGACAATGCCATCGTCTTCCGTCCTCTCCGAATTTCACTCAACAGACTCGAACCAACAACAGCGCCTCGCAAAGGTCCGCGCATTTCTCAGCATGGGATGGCGACGCCTACCTGCGCGTCGCCCGTGCATGCCCAAAAAAGTGTGCAATCCATCAGGACACCGGCGCCGCTCCCGTGTCAAGCAATTTCAGCGCCTCGCGGAATCCATGCGGCGTTCCTGTGTCGACATAATGCGTACCGCCCGCGATGCCCACCGCCGAGCCGCCCGCGCGCAGGTACGCGTTGACCAGCGTGCCCAGGTATTCGTCGCGCCGGCCCGGCTCCGCCCACATCTCGCGCAACTCGTGGAAGACCCCGCCCGGCATGCGCGCCGCGCCCCAAACCAGGCGCGAGGAAGGCCGCTCCTGCTTGACCTCGATCCGCAGGACGCGGCCGCTGCCGTCCACCACCACCGCATCGAACAGCTCGGGCCGGTCCACAGGGAAAAGCAAAAACGAGAGCTCGCCCTCGGGCAGGAGAGCGAAGCCGTCCTCGGGCAGCCACACGGTATCCGGCAAGCCGATCAGGACCTCTTCCGCGTCGTCGTCGGCCACCAGGGGAGCGGCGCAAAACAGGGCATCGCACAGCCCCGCCGCCGCGGGCTGCACCACGTAGGCGATGGGTACGCCCAGGTAGCTCGCCCCGTAATACTCCAGGATGTCGGACTTGCCCGGCGAGACCACGATGCAGAGGCGCGTGGCCCCCGCGCGCACCATGCGCTCCAGCAGGTACTCGCTGACCGCGCGCGGGCGCTCTATGGACCGGCCCTCGTGCACCTCGTTGCGCGTGCCCACCGGCAGCAGTTCCTTCGAGAAAGCCAACGGCTGCATCCTGCTGCCGCGGCCCGCCGCCGGCACGATTCCCCACATGCGTTTCTACCCTTTCGCGGCACCGGTAAGCACCGTCATGCCCGCTGCCTTGCCCGTGAACAGAGCTTCCATGGCGCGCGCCCGGTGCGCGGCCGTGTGGCTCTCGAGAACCCGCGCCCGCGCCCGCGCCGCCATCGCGGCGAGCTCCCGGTCCGAGCGCCCGAGCGCATTGAGGACATCGTCGCACGTTCGCGCCGGCGCGATCTCCCGGCCCGGCTCGAAAAAGCTCTCGAGGCCCTCCCATGTGTCCGTAACCAGCGGTGCTCCGCTCGCCGCGGCCTCGAACAAGCGGCCCGACGGACACCAGCCCCAGGCCGCCATGGAAGCCCTGGTGACGTTGAGCGTCATGCGCGAGGAGGAGAAGAAGGCCGGGTGCAGCTCCGGCGGGACGTGATGCACGAAATAAATGTTTGCGCCCCAGGGAAATTCCCGAGGGTACATCGCGCCGCCGATCAGGAATCGGCGGTCGGGCAGCCGCTTCGCGGGCGCGAGCAGCAATTCCCTCAGCCGCTGCTGCCGGTCCTCGGCATAGGTGCCCAGGTAGGAGAGCTCCGCGCGGTACTCCGGCAGCAAGGCCGCGGGCCGGTGAGCCGAGGGGTCCACGAAGCCGTACAGGGGCGCGACCGCCCGCGCGCCGAATCGGGTCCTGAGGGCCTCCAGCGCGCGGCCGCCTGTGTAGGAGAGCACCAGGTCGAACCCGCCGAGGCCGTCCGCCGGCAGGTAGTCGACCGTCTCGCCGCGAGCCAGAGCGTCCAGCGTCACCGGCGTGTCGAGATCGTAAAAGCAGGTGAACGGAATGCCGGCGGCAAGCACCCGCGCGCACACCAGGGCACCCTCCGGGCAGTAGCTGGTTACGATCGCCGCATCGGCATCCCGCAAGGTGCGCAGCATCCAGGGCCAGTCCTCGTCGAGGCTCCGGTAGAGGGCCAGCTCCACCGCGTCCGGCCGCGGCCAGGGGTCGCGATGCTCGGCATAGTAGGGCACGTCCTTCTCGAAAAACACCGCCCGGTGCCCCAGCTCCGCCAAGGCCCGCAGGAGGCCGCGCCACAAGGTGGCATGCCCGTTGCCCCACGAGGAGCTGAGCGCCAAACCGAAAATCGCAATCTTCATGTGCGGAGTACGATGTATCGTCCATCCTCGGTGTTTTCTGCTTTGTACGTTCCGGTGTGGCTTCTGCTATAGTTTTCTCAGGTTTGGGGACGTAGCTCAGTTGGTTAGAGCGCTGCCCTGTCACGGCAGAGGTCGCGGGTTCGAGCCCCGTCGTCCCCGCCACATCGGATTTGAGATCGCGATGTGGCAAAGAGGAGCAGGAACGTTCCAGCTCTCGGTTGGAAGTACGGCTCTCTGTTTCTCCATTTCGAGACCACGAATCCATATAAGAAATCCCCGCTCAACGCGAGCGGGGCTTTTTGCAGCGCGCGATGACTCTACCCGAGGAACGGGATGGGCTGCTAGATTTTGGACGAGGGGTGATCATGGGTAGCTTCGTACAAGCTGTCGTTTCGGTCGAGGAGTACCTGCGTACTTCCTACCACCCGGATTGCGAGTACATCGACGGGGAACTGAAGGAGAAGCCGATGCCGGGCGATCTGCACGGGATGGTTCAGATCATGATCGGAGCATGGTTCAAGGACCACATGCGGCAATGGCGGGTCGGCGCGCAGTCCGAGGTCCGCACCCGCGTTCGGCCCACACGCTACCGTCTGCCCGATGTCTCCGTATTCAGGGTGCCGAAGCAGCTTACCGGGACCCAGAACGAACCGCCTCTGGTCGCGATCGAGATCCAGTCCGAGGACGACCGGCTGTCCGACCTCCAGGACCGCGCGACCGATCTCAGGGCGATGGGGGTAGCGCACATCTGGCTTATCGACCCGCAACGACGAATCGCCAGCGTCTGGCTGGATGAGGGATACTGGAAGCCCGAAGAGGACCCCAGAGTCGCCGGCACCGAGGTGTACCTGGACCTCAACTGGCTGTGGGAGCAGATCGATTTCCTGACTGGAACGTCTAAAGCTTAGCCGGCGAGACACCGTGAAGCGTGCCGCGCCGCGGAACAGCCAACAACGAACCGTTCTCGGGATACACTCGGAAATCATCGTCCGAGGACAGCCTTTGAGCGCAGCCCCGACCACCCCCTACGCCCGCTTTCTCGTCGCCATCGCCGGCCTCGGCGGCCTGCTCTACGGCATCGATGTCGGCATCATCGCCGCGGCCCTGCTCTACCTCAACAAGACCATCAACCTTTCGGTCGGGCAGACCTCGGCCATCGTCGCGGCGGTGCTGGGCGGGTCCATGCTGAGCTCGCCCGTCACGGGCTTCCTAGCGGACCGCGTCGGACGCAAGCCGGTCATGCTGCTCGGCGGCCTCCTGTTCATCGCCTCGGTCGGCATCATCGTTCTGTCGCAAAGCTTCACGGCGCTGTTCGTCGGGCGGCTGCTTCAAGGCATCTCCGGAGGGGTCATCGCCGTGGCCGTGCCGCTGTTCCTGGCCGAGTCGCTCGGGCCGGAGTTCCGCGGGCGCGGCACCGGGATCTTCCAGTTCATGCTCACCTTCGGCATCGTGCTGGCAGCGGCCGCGGGTTTTTACTACACGCACGGGGCCGAGGCCGCGATCGCCGCCGCGCACGGCGACGCGGCGCGCATCCTGGCGGCCCAAAACCACGCCTGGCGCGGCATGTTCCTCTCCGTCATCTACCCCGGCGTGCTGTTTTTCGCGGGCTGCTTCTTCCTGAGCGAGACCCCGCGCTGGCTGTTCACCCACGGCCGCCGCGAGGCCGCGCTCCTGACCCTCGAACGCACCTCCGGCGAGGCCCAGGCCCGCGCCGAGCTGGCCGAGATGGAAGCCCTCGCCGCGCCCGCGGCCCTCGCCGAGGCCGGCGGCTCGCTTCTCCGGCGGCGCTACATCCTGCCGTTCGCGCTCGCCTGCGCCGTGCTCGCGCTCAACCAGTTCACCGGCATCAACTCGGTCCTCGGCTACATGGTGGTGATCCTGCGCCAGGCCGGGCTCGACGCGAGCCACGCCAGCGCGGGCGACGTCGTGGTCAAGCTGCTCAACATGCTCATGACGGTGTTCGCCGTCGCGTTCGTGGACCGGCGGGGCCGGCGGTTTCTCTTGCGCCTGGGCACCGGCGGCATCGTGCTCGCGCTTCTCGGGGTCACTGCCGCGTTTTATACCTTCGAGTCGCACCGTGAGGACGTCTCCGCCCAGCTGCGCGCCGCCGATACCGGCGTGAGGCTCGCCGTGCCGGTCGCGTCCATTCAGTCACGCCTTCACGGTACGGTCGCGCTCACCGTCGTCTACAACCAGGGCGAGGGCGACCACTCCACCACCGCGCTCAGCACCGACCCCGACCCGGTGCTCCGCGTCGCCGCCACGCCGGGCCACGTGCTCGTCGTCACCCGCGCCGCGCTCAGCCCGGTACCCGGCCCGGGCACCGGCATCCTGGTCGCGGCCTGCCTGGTAGTGTTCATCTCCGCCTACGCGGCAGGGCCAGGCGTGGTGGTGTGGCTCATGCTGTCGGAGCTGATGCCCACGCGCATCCGCTCCGCCGGGATGGGCCTCGCGCTCTTGCTCAACCAGGGCGCGTCCACCGCCATCGCCGGGGTCTTTCTGCCCATCGTCAGCCGGTTCGGCTACTCGGCGATCTTCCTGTTCCTGGCCGCGTGCACGGGCGTGTACTTCCTCATCGCGACCTTTGCGCTGCCGGAAACCAAGGGCAAGTCGCTCGAGGAGATCGAGGTTTTGTTCGACAGGTCGGCGGTCAGCAGCAGATGACCTGCACGCCCAGCTTTTCGATCTGCTTCCTCCGCGCCGCGGGCAGCTTCGTGTCCGTCACCAGCGTGTGGATGCTCGCGAGCGGGCACACGTGCGCCGCGCTCACCAAGCCCATCTTCGACGAGTCGGCCACGATGACCACCTGCTTGGACTGCCGCACCATGGCCCGGGCCACCGTCGCTTCCTCCATCTCGAGCGTGGTCGCGCCCCGCTCCAGGTCGAAGCCCGTGACGCCCAGGAACACCTTGTCCAGGAAGATGTCATTGAGCGTGGACAGGGCCAGCGGCCCCACCAGCGCGAACGCCCAGACCCAGGCCAGCGTGCCCCCGGTCAGGGTCGTCTTGATCGCGGGCTGGTTGCAAAGCTCCATGCCGATGTTGATCGCGTTGGTCACCAGGTGGATGCCCTTGCGATGCCGCAGCGCCCGGCCCACCTGCGTACAGGTCGTGCCGGCCGTGATGCCGATCGTGTCGCCCGGCTGGATCAGCTCCGCCGCCGCCACCCCGATGCGGCGCTTCTCGTCCACCGCGCGGCCTTCGCGCGCCTGGAACGAGGTGTCGTAGCGGAACGGCTCGTAGAGCAGCGGCTCGATGAGCGCCGCGCCGCCGTGCGTTCGCAGAATCAGCCCCCGTGCTTCGAGCCGGGTCAGGTCGCGCCGGATGCTCGGCGCCGAGCTCCCCGTCGCCTCCACCAGGTCTTCCACGCTGACCGAGCCGCGCCGGAGCAGCGCGTTCATGATCCGGTCGGCACGCGCGTCGATCTTGGCGGACATGGGAAAGGAGGCTCCTCCGGGTTGGGCTCGCACGTGATTCTAACCACGCCGGGCGGGCAGATGGGAACAAAACCTGTTCCCCTCCGGCCCGGCTCTCGCGTACAGTGAGCGTATCGCGAGCAAACGATCAGAACACGCCCGCCAAGGAAACGCATGCCGCTCCCCGCGCCGCCCCAGCCTTATCCGCACTGGATGCTCGCCGAGATCCACGAACAACCCGAAGCCCTGACCCGCACCCTGGCCCTCTATGCCGAGGGCGGCCGCTTCCGGGAGGACGCGATCGGCCCCGTCCGCGCTTTTGTCGCCGCCGAGCGGCAGCTGCTGATCGCCGCCAGCGGATCGAGCCGTCACGCGGGCCTGCTGGCCGAGCTGCTCATCGAGGACATCAGCACCCTGCCGGTCGACGTCGAGTACGCGAGCGAGTACGGCTACCGCGACCCGCGGGCGCGGCTTCACGCCGGGTTGGCCGTCATCTCGCAGTCCGGCGAGACCGCCGACACCCTCGCCGCGCTGCGCAAGGGCGCGCAGGAGGGCCGGCGGACCCTCGCCGTGACCAACGTGCCCGCGTCCACCATGGCCCGCGAGGCGGCGATCTCGATGCCTACCGCGGCGGGCGTGGAGCGCGCCATCCCGGCCACCAAGAGCTTCAGCGCCCAATTGGTCGTGCTGGAGCTGCTGGCGCTGCTGGCGGCGGAGACCCACGGCGGCCTGCCCCCCGGCGCGATCGAAGGGGCGCTCGCCGGGCTGGACGCGCTGCCCGGCGCGATCGCGCGGCAGCTCCCCCTCTGGCAGGAGCAGGCCGCCGCCGCCGCCCGGCGCTTCTCCGGGGCGCAGAGCTTCCTCTTTCTCGGCCGCGCGCTCCACTTCCCCATCGCCCGCGAGGGCGCGCTCAAACTCAAGGAGAGCGCCTACCTCCACGCCGAGGCTTACCCCTCAGGCGAGCTGAAGCACGGGCCCAACGCGCTGGTCGGCGAGGGCACGCCGCTGTTCATGCTCGCCGCCGCCGACCCCTCCGACGAGCAATCCATGCTGCGCCACGCGAAGGTGCTCCAGCTGATGCGCGACCTGCGCGCCCAGGGCGCGACCATCCTCGCGGTCGCCAATCGGGGCGACCGCGAGGCCTCAGCCCTGGCCGACGCGGTCATCGAGGTCGCCCCGGCCTCCGAGCCGCTGCTCGCCATCGCGGAAACCGTTCCCCTCCAGCTCTTCGCCTACTTCGCCGCCGTCGAGCGCGGCATCGACGTAGACCGCCCGCGCAACCTGGTCAAGGCGGTCGTCGCCGAGTGACGCGATTGCGGCTTCGGTGACACCCCCGTAAATTTCGCTTGCGTTCCCGCGAAGCGGGCAGTACATTTGGCTTCATTTAGGGAGTAATTCTGTTCAAACAGGCATCATTTGAACACTTTGCTTCCAGCCCGCCGCGCACAGCAGGCGGGGAACGCACCCAAAAACGGCAAAGCCTCATGGGCCGCCTTTGCCGAACCATCGAGCCCAACCAGCCCGTCGCATCCGCAAGCATCCCGCGCCACACGCTGTCCCACTCCGGAGGCTGTACACCATGAAATCCCGCGTCGCCGCATCCAGCGGCATTCTCCTGGCCCTCTCCTGCTGCACGGCCCTCCACGCGCAGGACATCAGCGCGAAGATCACCGGCACGGTCACCGACCCGTCAGGCGCGGTCGTCCCGAATGCCGTCGTCACCGCGACCGAGACCAGCCAGGGCGTTACGCACGACACCAGGACCAACGGCTCGGGCGTGTACTACCTGCCCTCGCTCCAGCCGGGCAACTACTCGCTGACCATCAAGGCCCCGGGCTTCACGACGCAGGAGCACCCGGCCTTCGCGCTCGTGCTCAACCAGGTCGCCCGCGTGGACGTCGCCATGACCGTCGGGCAGGAAGCGCAAACGGTCTCGGTTACCGGCACTAACCCGCTGCTCCAAACCGACGCCAGTTACCTGGGCACGGTGCTGGACGCGCACGCCAACGTGACGCTCCCGCTCGCCACGCGCAACTACAACCAGCTGACCTTGCTCTCGCCGGGCGCGGTGACGACCAATCCGGTGTCTTTTCAGGGCCCGCAAGCCTCCTTTCAGGTGGGCCGTCCCTACATCAACGGCAACCGCGAGCAGACCAACAACTACATCCTCGACGGCACGGACAACAACCAGATCGACAACAACGACGTAGCGTTTTCGCCCTCGGTGGACGCGATCCAGGAGTTCAACCTGATCTCGCAGAACGACCCAGCCTCGTACGGCAACTATCTCGGTGGGGTGATCAGCGTCACGCTCAAGTCAGGGTCGAATAAGTTCCACGGGGATGTGTTCGAGTTCATCCGCAACGACGCGCTGAACGCGAATACCTGGCAGAACGGCCTCAACAAGGGAGCGCCGTATGTACCCGGTTCCAACAATCCTGACGGCACGGGCCTGAAACCGAAGCTGCGCTGGAACGAGTTCGGCGGCACGGTCGGCGGCCCGATCTTCAAGGACAAGCTCTTTTTCTTCGCCGACTATCAAGGTTCGCGCTTCGACCAGCCGGCGACGTTCGTTCCCTATACCGTCTTCACGACGGCTGAGCGGCAAGGCAATTTCGCGAGTGTTTGCACAACGGGCTTTACAGCCGCCGGCCTGTGTACGACTCCATCGCAGCAGCTTTATAACCCGAAGGGCGCAGCCGGCCCAGGTACGCGCCAGCCATTTTTAAACAACCAGATACCGACGAACTTTTTCTCGCCCGCCGCCGCCGCGATCCTCAACTCGCCGCTTTATCCCCAACCCATCAACGGCAACAATCAACAGAATCAGCTCAACCGTACCCAGTCCGCCACCAACGCCGACCAGGGCGACCTTCGGCTCGACTACGGCGGCAATGAGAGCAACAAATACTATCTCCGGTACTCGCAGCAGAACATTACCAACCCGCAGACCAACAGCCAGCAGCTTGTGGGCAATGGCGTCAACACGTTTCCCATCTACAATGCGGTGCTCGACTGGGATCACACCTTCAGCCCAAGCCTGCTTAACACGGCGCGCATCGGCGGCAGCTACTTTCCCGTCACGGAAAGCTTCAGCAACCCAACGGGGCAAAATCTGCCGGCAGTGTTCGGCATTGCAGGGACACAGCCGGGGCAAACCTTCCTGCCCGCCCAGACGTTCAGCGGACCTTCCTACGGTCCGGCTTTCGGCAACCTGAACCAGGTGCAGATCTTCCACGACACGGTACTGGAGCCGCAGGACCAGGTCACCTACGTGCGCGGCAAGCAGACCCTGAACCTCGGTTTCCAATTCATCTACTACAAATCAAACGATAACTACCCCGGCCAGAATGGCCTCGCCGGACAATTTACCTATGATGGCTCGTACACGAGCAATCCGGTACTCAACCCCTCAACCGCCAGCCCGGGCGGTTGGGCCGAGGCAGATTTCCTTCTGGGCCTGCCGCAAACCGTGGGCCTCGGGAACGGCCCCGGACGAAGCATGCGGAACAAGCTTTTCGCGGGCTATGTGCAGGACAACTGGCGCGCCCTGCCGAATCTGACGTTGAACCTGGGCCTGCGCTACGAGCTGCAAACGCCGCGCTTCGAAGCCGGCAACAACGCCACCAATTACAACCTCCAGACCGGAGCGGTGCTGCTGGCCGGGCAGAATGGCAACTCGCAGGCTCTCTACAATCAGTACAACGGGATTACGAACTGGCAGCCGCGCGTCGGCTTTGCCTGGCAGCCCGGCGGCAATGAAAAGGTGGTGCTCCGCGGCGCATACGGTATTTCGAACTTCACCGAAACTACAGGCACGGGCAACCTCCTGTTCCAGAATCCGCCGTTCGCCATCCCGCTCCAGGTAACCTCTCCGGGGCGGTCGCAAGCGGAGCCCGGCTCGACCCTCGATCAGGGTTTTTCCACCTTTCCCGCCGCGGGCTGCACCGCCGCGGGCGCGCTTGCCTTTACGCCGGCGTGCTTCAAGGGTGCCGCCATCCACGCCTTCGATCCTAACTTCCGGCCCGCCGTTTCGCAGCAGTACAACCTGACTCTCCAATTCCAACTCTCGAATTCTTCGACCTTCCAGATCGGCTATGTCGGGCAGAAAGTCCAGCATCTCGCGGCTATCTCGCTCATCAGCCAAGGTGTGCTAAACGGCAACGGCACGGTCTCGCCCAGCCCCTATCTCAACCAAATTTTGCTGGGAGCAAATTCTCCCAGTCAGGTCGGCCAGGCCCGGCTTACCTCTGCCGTCGGCTTCTCGAATTACAACTCCTTGCAAACCAGCTTTCAGCAGCGTATCTTTCACGGCCTCGAGTTCCAGGCGAACTACACCTGGTCCAAGACCATGGGCAACACCTCCGGCTTTTTCGCCCAGTACGGCGACGCCCAGGCAGGGCTGACCCAGGCCGGCAACAATCACTTCTTCTTCCAGAACACTTATAACCCGCGCGGTGATTACGGGCGTGCCGACCAGAACCTCGCCAATGTCGCCAACGGCTATCTAACTTATGATCTGCCGATAGGCAAGGACCGCTTATTCGGGAAGAACCTGAACCGCGCGGTCGATGCGGCAGTGGGCGGCTGGCAGGTTAACGGTCTTTTCACCCTGCACGGCGGATTCCCCATCACCCCGCAGGCAGCGGATGCTTCCGGTACCAACTTTTCGGGCTTCCCCCGCGCGAACTGCAACGGACGGCCCGTTATCAACGGTTTACAGAAGACGACTACCCCGGGCGTGCTCGGCTATCAATTCCTCAGCCCGGTCGGGCTTTCGCAGCCCGCTGCCGGCACCTTCGGCAACTGCCAGGTCGGCTCCTATACCGGGCCGGGCCTGCAGCAGTTCGATGCTTCGGTTTTCAAGAGCTTCGTTGTAGTCGAGGGGCAGAGTGTCGAGTTCCGCACCGAAGCGATCAACGTCCTCAATCACCCCATCCTGGTCGCGCCTAATTCCGGACTAGGTAATACTTTCGGCGTCATCAGCAACGCGCAGGGCGAGCGCAACCTGCAGTTCGCGCTCAAGTACATCTTCTAAACGCATTGATACAATCAGTCTGCGGAGAGGCGCGCGCCTCTCCGCACTTCTTTTGAGGCTCACTCACTTTGATCCGCACCCTTGCCGCCCTCGCCCTCCTTGCGCCCTTCGCCGCCCAGGCCGCCGCGCCCAAAGCGATGTTCTATCTCACCAACAACCAGGAGGGCGTCCGCTCCTTCATGGAGCACCGGGACAAGATCGACATCCTGGTCCCCACCTGGTACGACGTGAGCGCGGAAGGCCTGGTCGCGGGCGGCCCCAACCGGCCCGTGCTCCAGGCCGCGAACGCCGCGCACATGCAGGTGGTCCCAATCTTCGCGCTGATGAACAAGGAGGCCGCGCACAAGCTGTTCAACGATGCGAAAGCGCAGGAGGGCATGATCGCCGGCATGCTCCGCGAGTGCAAGGCGAACGGCTACGCCGGCATCCAGTTCGACTTCGAGGACATCAGCTGGACCGACCGGGACGCACTGTCCTCGCTCGTGCGGCAAACGGCCGCGGCGCTGCACAGGGAGCACCTGCAGGTGCAGATCGCGGTGGTCCCGAACGCGCCCGGCTACCCCGGCCAGACCGCGTTCTCGCGCTGGATCTTCGAGGACTGGCGCGGTGTGTTCGACCTGAAAGCGCTGGCCGACTCGGTCGATCTCCTGTGCCTGATGACCTACGACCAGCACACCCGCTACACCGTTCCCGGGCCGGTCGCGGGCTGGCAGTGGACGCTGGACAACATGAACTACGCGCTTCAGTACATGCCCAAGGAGAAGCTCTCGCTCGGCATCCCGCTCTACGGCTACCACTGGTACACGGGCGACCCCGGCCTGGGCAAGCCGACACAGTCGCCCAATCCTACGGCCGAGTACATCGCCGCGCGCGACACCTACTTCCTCCGCGACGCGTACGGCGCGCTGGTGCAGTGGGACCCGGTCGACCACACTGCCTTCACCTGGTTCTATCGCGACCAGATGCGGGAATGGATTTTCTTCACCGACCGGCGGACTTTCCAAGACCGCTACGACCTCGTGAAGCAGAACGGCTTGCAGGGGTTTTGCTCCTGGGTGCTGGGGCAGGAAGACCCCACGATCTGGGAAGCCCTGCCGACGCGGCGCTAAGCCTGTAAGGCCAGCAGCAAGGCCCCGGCCAGCGCCCCGCCCAGGAGCGGCCCCAGCACGGGAACCCAGCCGTAACCCCAGTCCGACCCACCCTTGCCCGCGATCGGGAGCACAAAGTGGGCCAGGCGTGGCCCGAGGTCCCGAGCGGGGTTGATCGCATAGCCGGTCGGGCCGCCGAGCGAGAGCCCAATGCTCCAGACCACGATTCCTACCAGAAGCGGCGAGAGCCCCGGCGCGGGCCCGGCCGAGAGCACGAGCTTGGACCCGAGCGCCCCGGCCACCACCACCAAGACGAAGGTCGCGAGCGCCTCGGCGAATAGGTTCGCGGGCGGGAGGCGCACGGCCGGAGCGGTGCAGAAGACGCCCAGCTTGGCCGCGCGATCCTCGGTCAAGGCCCAGTGCGGCCAGTACAACAGCCATACCAGCGCAGCCCCGCAAAAGCCGCCCGCCATTTGAGCCGCCCAGAACGCCGGCAGGGAAGAGAAGTCGCGGTGTTCGACCGCGAAGGCCAGCGTGATGGCCGGGTTCAGGTGCGCGTCCGGGCTGCCGAACAGCACCGCCGTGAACACCCCGCACAACACGGCGAATGCCCAGCCGGCTGTAACGGCCAGCCAGCCAGCGCCCTCGGCCTTCGATCGCCGCAGCAGCACGCCGGCGACCACGCCGTCGCCCAGCAGAACCAGGATGAGCGTCCCCATGAACTCGCCCAGCACCGGCGAGCGCATCAGGCTTCGGTCCCCGCGAGCATGTACTGCGCGGCGAGCGCGGTAAACGCCCGGACCTGCGCGTCGGCCCACTCAGGCGAAAACCCGAGTTTTTCGGCCAGCAGCGCAGCCGCCCTCGGGGCAGCCTCCACGGCGGCGCGCGCATCCAGCAGCAGCGCCCGCGTGCGCCGCGCCAGCACGTCATCCACCGTGCGTGCCATCTCCTCGCGCGCGGCCCACAGCACCTCGGCTTCCAGGTAAGGCAGACGCGGATGCAGCAGCTTCGTGCTTTCCCGCGTCAAAGCGAGAACGCCCGCGGCATCGGTCCCGTATACGGCCAGCGGCCCGTCGGCATCCGGCGCCCATCCATGCACGTGCAGCTCAGCGGTCCCGCAAGGCCGGTCCGGCAGGCGGCCCAGCGTCGCCGCATGATTCACCGCGTCCTCGGCCATGTGCCGGTAGGTGGTCCACTTGCCGCCTACGATGGTGAGCAGGCCCGAGCCGTCGATGTGAATGGTGTGGTCGCGGGAGAGCGCGGAGGTCCGGCTCGCGTCCGACCCCGCGGCCTTGACCAGCGGACGGATCCCCACATACACGCTCAGAACGTCCTCGCGCCGGGGCGGGCGGCTCAGGTACTCGGCCGCGGTGTCGAGCACGAAGCGGATCTCCTCCTCCAACGGCGGCGGTTCGTAGGCGGGCGCGTCGATCGGCGTGTCCGTCGTGCCGATGACCGTGCGCCCGTGCCAGGGAATCGCGAACAATACGCGGCCGTCGCTGGTGTGCGGCACCATCACGGCCGTGCCGCCCAGCAGGAAGGAGTCGTCCAGCACCAGGTGGATGCCCTGGCTCGGCGCGACCATCGCGGACGCCCCCGGGTCGGCCATGCGCCGGACCTCGTCCGTGAACATGCCGGTCGCGTTGACGACCACTTTGGCCTCCGGCGTGAATCGCTCGCCGGTTTCGGAGTCGCAAGCGGACACACCGTTCACGAACCCGTCCGCGTCCTTCAGGAGGCCGGTCACGGGCGCGTAGTTCAGCACGCACGCGCCATGGTCCGCCGCCGTGGCGATCAGGTGAATCAACAGTCGCGCGTCGTCGAATTGCCCGTCGTGGTAGACCACGCCCCCGCGCAGGCCTTCCTGCTTGAGCGTCGGGATGCGCCGGAGCGTCTCCTCCCGCGACAGGATGCGCGAGCGCCCGAAGCCGTACTTGCCCGCGAGCAGGTCGTAGACCTTCATCCCGATCCCGTAGAACGGCGCCTCCCACCAGGAGTAGTTGGGCACCACGAACTCGAGATCGTGCACCAGGTGCGGCGCGTTGCGCTTCAGGATGCCGCGCTCCTTCAGGGCTTCCATCACGAGCGAGATATTGCCCTGCTCCAGGTAGCGCACACCGCCGTGGACCAGCTTGGTGCTGCGGCTGGAAGTGCCCTTGCCGAAGTCCTCGCGCTCCAGCAGCAGCGTCCGGTAGCCTCGCGAGGCCGCATCGACCGCCACCCCCGCCCCGGTCGCGCCGCCGCCGATGACGAGCACGTCCCACACGCCGCCGCCGCGCAGCTGGGCCAGCATCGCCTCGCGGTTCAACGGTTCCACCCCCGCGCACGCTCGACCGC
>CAXUEU010000024.1:0-29887 GCA_964250195.1 uncultured Acidobacteriaceae bacterium | reverse complement strand
GCCCAGCCCAGCCCCACTGTCCGCACCAGCCCCCGCAGCAGCCGCCCGAGGAGCCCCGCGGCCAGCGCCCCCGCAATCACGATCAGCAGAAACGCAGCCGCCTCGGCCAGCGCCCGCGAGCTGATCCAGCCGGTGAACAGCGGCAGCAGCTTCATGTAGTTCCAGCTCGCGATGCCGATGCCCGCCACCAGGCCCACGAGCGAAAACGCCTCGACAAAGATGCCCCGCCAAGCCGCCTGCAGCGTACACACCGCGAGTACCGCCACGATCACCCAGTCGGCGATGCCGAAAGCCTGCAGGTCCATCGCTCACGACCCGAGCGCCCGACCTGTGAGCAGCCGGTACGCCTCCCTGTATTTGTCCAGCGTGCGCTCGGCCACCTCGGGCGGCAGGGCGGGCGCGGGGGCCTGCTTGTTCCAGCCGGCCGTCTCCAGCCAGTCGCGCACGAACTGCTTGTCGTAGGAGGGCTGCGAGCCGCCCGGGGCGTAGCCCTCGCGCGGCCAGTAGCGGGACGAGTCCGGGGTAAGCACCTCGTCGGCCAGCAGAATCGAATCGATCCCGCCGTCCACCCGCCCGAACTCGAACTTCGTATCCGCCAGGATCAGGCCGCGGCTCTCCGCGTGCGCCGCTGCCTTGCCGTAAATCGCCAGACTCAGCTCCCGCAGATTGACTGCGTCCTTCTGCCCGATGCGGGCCGCCATGTCTTCGAAAGAGATGTTCTCGTCGTGCTCGCCGCCCTGGCTCTTGGAGGCAGGGGTAAACAGCGGCTCCGGCAGCCGCTCGCTTTCCCGCAAGCCGGGGGGCAGCGCGATGCCGCACAGCGCCCCGGTCTGCCGGTAGTCCTTCCAGCCCGACCCCGACAGGTACCCCCGCACCACGCACTCCACCGGGAACATCCGCGCCCGGCGCACCAGCATCGACCGGCCTCGCAGCTGGTCCGCGAACGCACGTAAAGGGGCAGGGAAGCGGTCCACCTCGGTCTCGATCAGATGGTTGCGGACCCCCAGGAACTCGAACCAGAACAGCGACAGCTCCGTAAGCACCACGCCCTTGCCGGGAATGCCGCTGCCGAGCACGTGATCGAAGGCGGAGATGCGGTCCGTCGCGACCAGGAGCAGGTCCTCGCCCACCTCGTACAGGTCGCGGACCTTGCCGCTCGCCAACTTGGGGATGCACGGCAGATGCGTTTGGAGGAGTGCTTGCACGATACGAGGGAGCCTTCCGGGACGCGAGGCCGCTCAGAAAGGCCCCCGCCGATACCCGATTCTCTGGCTGCCTCACCCCTTTGTCAATCGCCTGCTCCCGGCCTCCGGCAGGCCGCGACTTCCCGCTCCCGCCGGGTTCTCTCCCCCAGCGCGCCCAGCGGGTATGCTCAGGCTATGCAGGTTCGAGTGCTTTTTTTCGGGGTTCTCCGCGACAGTTTCGGCGCGTCCGAGCGGGGTTTCGAGCTGCCCGAGGGCAGCCGCGCCGGGGATCTGATAGACCTGCTCGCCCCCCGCGCGCCCGCCCTCGCCGGGCTTTGGCCGGGCATCGCGGTCGCGGTCAACCGGCAGTACGCCGCCCGCACACAGCCGCTGAGCTCCGGCGATGAGGTCGCCCTCCTGCCTCCGGTCAGCGGCGGTCTCGACTCCGTCTTGCTGACGACCGACCCGCTCGACCCCGCGGCCGCGCTCGCGCGGCTCAAGGCCGGCCCGGACGGTGCCGTGGTGGTTTTCGACGGCATCGTCCGCGACAACACCCGCGGGCGCCGAACGCTCTACCTCCACTACCACGCCTACGAAGCCATGGCGCTCGAACAAATGCAGGGCTTGGTCGCCGAGGCCCTGACCCGTTTCCCCGTGCGGGAAGCCTTGCTCCATCACCGCCTGGGCCGGCTCGAAATCGGCGAGACCTCCGTGTTGATCGCGGTCGCCTCCGCCCACCGCGGGGCCGCCTTCGAGGCCTGCCGCTGGATCATCGACACGCTCAAGAAGACCGTGCCGATCTGGAAGCAGGAGTTTTTCGCCGACGGGGCGGTCTGGGCCGACGGCGAGCCTTTCCCGCCGGAGCTCGGTCCCGGATTCGGTTCAGGCGTATGAAGCGTCTCCTGGCTTTGCTCTTGCTGCTCGCGCCGCCGAGCCCGGCACCGGCGCAGGACTCGACCGATACCATCCGCGTCCAGGTGCGCCTGGTAAATCTGTTCGTCAATGTGACCGACGCCCACGGCGCGCCGGTGACCGACCTGCTCCAGCCCAACTTCGCCGTCACCGAGGACGGGGTGCCGCAGCGCATCCGCGTCTTCGAGAAGCAGACCGGCGTGCCGCTTTCGGTCGTGCTCGCCATCGATACTAGCGGCTCCACGCGCAAGGACACCTCGCTCGAACAGCACGCCGCGCACAGCTTCGCCCAAGCGCTGCTCGGCCAGGCAGGCGCGAAACCCGACCAGCTGGCCCTGTTCGGCTTCAACTCCGAAGTGCGCGAGGTCGTGCCCTTCACGTCGAGCGTGCGCCGGGTCGACGGCGGCCTGCGCGACCTGGGCCGCGGCCCCGCGACCGCCTTCTACTCCGCCGTCCTGCTGGCCGCCAAGTCGCTGGCCCCGCACGACGGCCGCAAGGTGCTGGTCGTCGTCTCCGACGGCGGCAACACGGTCGGCGGCACCTCGTTCGACGAGGCCCTGGCGGAGGCGCAGCGCGACGACGTCCGCATCTACTCGCTGGTCGACACGCCCATCGAGGCCGACGCGGGCCGCGACATCGCCGGCGAGCACGCGATGATCACCCTGAGCGAGGAAACGGGCGGCCGCGCCATCTACGTCGACCGGAGCGGGCTCGAAGCGGCCCTGCGCAAGGTGGTCGACGATCTCCGCACGCAGTACCTGCTCGCCTACGCGCCCCGGGGCGGCGGCGAGGCCGGGCTCGGCGGCCCGGGCGGGTTCCACTCCGTCAAGATCACCCTCGAAAGCGCGCCCCCGGGCAGCGTCGCGCACTCCCGCGCGGGCTACTATCGTCCTTCCACGGCGCCGTGACCCGCTTACAATCGAGCAAGCCGCGCAAGAGCGTTGGGCACAAGGAGAAACAGGGAAGTGAACCCAGACCGTCAGTTCGTCGATCGGGCCGAGCCTATCGCCCGCGAGGCCGGCGCGCTCCTGCGCGGGTTCTACGCCCGCGGCGTCGAAACCGAGTACAAAACCGATGTCGATCTGGTCACCGAGGCCGACCGCCGGTCTGAGGCGCTGATCCTGGCCCGCCTGTCCGAGGCGTTTCCGGACCACGGCATCTTCGGTGAGGAGGGTACCCGCCGGCAGCTCGACTCCGAGTATCGCTGGCATGTGGACCCGCTCGACGGGACCACCAATTTCGCCCACGGCTTTCCTGTGTTTTGCGTTTCGCTCGGCCTGGAGCACCGTCCGTCCGGGACCGCCGGAGACGGCGTCCTCGTCGCGGCCGTGCTGTACGACCCGCTGCGCGATGAGATGTTCACCGCTGAGCGCGGCAAAGGCGCGCTGCTCAACGGCCGGGCCATTCATGTTTCGAAAACCCCTTCGCTGAGCAAGGCTCTGCTGGCCACGGGCTTCCCCAGCAAGTCGCGCCACCGGGACCCGAACCCGCATTTCTACCACGAGTTCACCATGCGTTCGCACGGCGTTCGCCGGGCCGGCTCGGCCGCGCTCGACCTGGCCTATGTCGCGGCGGGCCGGGTGGACGCCTACTGGGAGTTCCGGCTCAACCCCTGGGACACCGCCGCCGGCGCGCTGCTGGTGCTCGAAGCGGGCGGCACACTGACCCGGTTCGACGGCAGCCCGTTCCTCCTGGACAGCCGGGAGGTGCTCGCGACCAACGGACCCCTGGAGGCCGAACTGCTGCCCTTGTTCGCGGATATGTTCGCCGGGCGGGACCTGGCGCCCATCCTGACGCCGGCGAAGTTTGCAGCCGCGCGCAACGAGCCGGCCGGCACGAGTTGACCCCACGCCGGACGCTGCTAAAATCAGGGGCATACCCGCTTCGGAGACGCATCAAGCAATGGCTTACGTTATCGCTGAACCCTGCATCGGCACCAAGGACCACGCCTGTGTCGACGCCTGCCCGGTCGACTGCATCCACCCCAAAAAGGACGAGGGCGACTTCGGTTCCGCCGACCAGCTGTTCA
The DNA here is from genome assembly GCA_964250195.1 of uncultured Acidobacteriaceae bacterium. Taxonomy (GTDB): domain Bacteria; phylum Acidobacteriota; class Terriglobia; order Terriglobales; family Acidobacteriaceae; genus EB88. The sequence goes on along the minus strand of CAXUEU010000024.1, from coordinate 25,762 downwards.
TCGACCCGGTCGAGTGCATCGACTGCGGTGCCTGCGTCCCCGTTTGCCCCGTCTCCGCCATCTTCGCCGGCGACGACCTGCCCGAGAAGTGGTCGCACTTCACGGAAAAGAACGCCGCGCATTTTGGGCGGTAAGGCGGTATGCTGCTTCGGATCGAGGGAGCCGCGCTCTTGGGCGCGGCTTTTCCGCGTTTACCGGATTAGGATAGTAGACGTTTGTCGGTCGCAAGCATGCGTTTGTGCAGAATGCGGGTGACGGCGATGCCGCCTCGACGCTTGCGATAAAAGACTATGTGCTGAGCCTTCTCGAATTTTCGCAATCCGACGCCTGCTTCCTCGCAAGGCCGACCAATCAGGGGATTATTCGCCAGAAGCTAACACGCTTGATGCAGCCCCGTGATGTACTTGTCAGCCTGCTCAAGGTTCCATTTCTCGATCGTGTACCAGGCGATGCTCTCCAGGTCAGCTTCCGCTCGCAGACTTAACCGGTAAAAAGCCAAGCTAAAGCCGTTCCGGAGGAAGACCGACCTTGCGTCTTACCCTCGCGAACACATCGCCCCGAGCGATGCCGCTTGCATCGCCCTCGGCAATGGCCGCACGCAGCCACTCGAGCTTTTCAGCGCTTTCCTTCTCCTCGCTTTGCAACAGATCGATTGCAGCGCGAATAGCCTCATCCGTGCTGCCGTATTGCCCTTCGCCGACCTGTTGAGCTAGAAACTCGCTCTGCTCGTCCGTCAGGTGAACCTCTAAGCTGCTCATATGGCCAGAATAGAACACCCTGCGCGGCCGCGGAAAGGGCGCCCGCTCGCGAGCCGCCCCTTCCCTCGGTCCTGCCCCTAAAACTCATTCCAAAGATACTGGTTGTAGACCTCGTGGTGAAACTGCACCTCGCTCGGCTTCACGAACGTACCCAATAACTTAGGGCACCTGTCCGCCGAGCCCTGCTTCAGGTCCGCGAACCTCGCTTTCACGTCTTCGCCGAGCAGCTCGGTGATCCAGGCCGAGGCCTTGAAGTCCTCGAGCGCCGTGTAGATGTTATCCGGCAGGTATCGCTCCGCCTGACGCAGATTGGCGATGTCGGACTTCTTGCCTTCCAGCCCCGACCGGAAAATCGAGTACAGCACCAGGTAAGGATTCGCATCCGGACCTACCGACCTGACTTCGACCCGCGCGCTCTTCTCGTTGCCGATCGGCACCCGCACCATCGAGCCCCGGTCCGTGGCTGAAGCTTTAATCTGGTTCGGCGCTTCGAAGTGCGGGTCCAGCCGGCGGTACGCGTTCACGCTCGAGTTCAGCAGCAGGCAAATATCGCTGCCGTGCGTCAGGATGCGGTCGATGAACTCCCAGGCCGCCGGCGCGAGCTTTTCCTCGCCCGCCGCGTCCCAAAAGATGTTCTTTCCACCGGCCGTGATCGACACGTTCGTGTGCATGCCCGAGCCGTTGACCCCTACCACCGGCTTCGGCAGAAACGACGCCGTCATCCCCATCTGCTGCGCCAGTTGCCGGCAAATCAGCTTGTAGAGCTGGATCTGGTCCGCCGCCGCCACTACCTCGCCGTAGCTGTAGTTGATCTCGAACTGCGAGGGCGCGACCTCCGGGTGATCCTTTTCGTTCTCGAACCCCATCGCCCGCTGCACCTCGGCCGCCCGGTCGATGAAGTCCCGCAACGGGTCGCCGGGGAGCGAGTGGTAGTAGCCGCCCTGGTTCACGTAGTCGAAGCGTCCCCGCTTGTGGAACAGACGCTCCGCGTCCCGGCCCTCGAACAGGAAGCCCTCGATCTCGTTCGCCGCGTTGAGCGTATAGCCGTTGTCCTTATACTGCCGCTCCGCGAAGCCCTTCAAAGCCCCGCGCATGTCGCCCTTGTATGGCCTGCCCCCCTTGTCGATCACCTCGCCGAACACCAGCACTTTGCCCGCGCCGAACACGTCCGCCGGTGCCCAGTAGAATGCCGCCCAGTCGATGCCCAGACGCAGGTCGGACTCGCGCTGCGCCGTGAAGCCGCGGATCGACGAGCCGTCGAAGGTCAGGTTGTCGTAGCTGCCCACCAGGAACTTCTTGTCGTAGTCCAGCATGTGCAGGCGGCCTTCGAGGTCCGAAAACAGTACGGTCACGGCCTTGATCCGGTCCTCCCCGCGCAGGTAGGCCAGGCGCTTCTCACGGATCTCGTCGGGCGCGACCCGGTTCCGCCGGTCGTTCTTGGCTTCGAGGTTCAGCTTTTCGAGCTCGGTGTAGGAAAGGGAAAGAAAGTCGCGCAGTTCAGCCAATGGTTTCTCCTCGTGGTCGGCATCGTTCATCCAACAGCCTATCGCCGCCCGCCCCGCCTCGCCTACCTCCATAGCCTCCGCTTATGTCGCGCATCAGTTATGTTGATCGACATACGTCGACCCTCTACCCTCTACCCTCTACCCTCTACCCTCTACCCTTAGAACGTGCCCACCCAGCTCCAATCCGAGGCCGTCGTCCTACGCGCCTGGCCGGTCCACGAGGCCGACCAGATCGTCTCCCTGCTCACGCGCGAGGCGGGCAAGATTCGCGGGGTCGCCAAGTCCGCGTCGAAATCCCGCCGGCGGTTCGGCGGCGCGCTCGAGCCCATGACCCACGTGCTGGCCCACTACGCCGTGCGCCCCCGGCAGGAGCTGGTTCGGCTCGACTCGCTCGAAATCCTCCACTCCCCCCTCTCCACCCCGACGGACTACCCGCGCGCCGCCGCCCTGGCCTTCTACACGGAGGTCCTCGACGAGATGCTGCCCGACGGCATGTCCGCCGACATCACCCAGGACGCCGCCTTCCGCCTGCTCCTGCAGGTCGTCGAGCAGACCACGGTCGGCCGCGTGTGGGCACCGGTCACGTACTTCGCGCTCTGGATGGTCCGGCTCATGGGCTGGATGCCCTCGCTCACCCGCTGCACCCTGTGCCGTCGCGCCTTCGAACCCGAAGAGCCTGCGAGCTGGAACCATTTTGCCGACGGCCTGCTGTGCCAAGCGAACCCAGCCCATAAACGCGGCGAGTTCTCGCTCACCGCTGATTCCCGCGCGCTCGCCGGGCGCTTGTTCCGCGCCCCGCTCGCCCAGGCCGCCGATGACCCGAATAGCACCTGGCCCGCCGCCCGCGCCCGAGATCTGCGCCGCTTCCTGATGCACGCGCTGGAGCGCCACGGTGAGCAGCGGCTCCAGTCGGTGACCGCTCTGATCCGGTTGGGGGGCTGACCGGGCGGGCTCCTCGGTGCGAGCCCGCTCGGCTCGTCCAAAAGATAGTTGTCACGCGTAAAGGCCGCTGCCACTCCCGCGCGATGCACAACATCTTAGTTATCAGAGGTGCACCATGCAGGACGAAAGTGTATCGGTAAAGCTACTCGATCGTCGCGGCTTTCTGGCCGGGTCCACGGCCGCCATTGCGGGCCTGGGCCTGGCGGCAGCAGATCATGCGAAGGAAACCGGCGAGTCTGCGGCAAGTGGCCAGGTGTTCAGCAGGGAGGCTCTGAAGGGCAAAGTGGCCGTCGTCACCGGAGCCGCGCGCGGCATCGGCCGCGCGGCGTCGATAGCGCTCGCGCAGGCCGGGGCTTCGGTCGCCGGCATCGACATCTGCGCGACCGTCGACCCGCGCTCGGGCGTAACCCCGGCGACGGAAGCAGACCTCGAGCAGACGGGCAAGTTGGTGCAGGCGGCAGGCGGGCAATGGACGCAGTACGTGGCGGACCAGCGCGATATCGCCGCTCTTCGCCGCATCGCGTCCGAAGTTGACGCTAAATTCGGCGGCATCGACATCGTCTTTGCCAACGCGGGTGTCCAGTCGTTCCACCCCCTCCTCGAAATGGAGGACACCGACTGGCAGATCACCATCGACACCAACCTGACCGGCACGGCCAACGTTCTGCGGGCTTTCGGACCATCCCTGGTCAAGCGCGGGGCGGGCCGCATGATCCTCACCACCTCGACCCAAGGCCAGCACGGGACGCTCGACGCGGCGGCTTACTCGGCATCGAAATGGGGCATCATCGGCCTCACGAAGTCGGCGGCGTTGGAATTGGGCAAGCACGGTATCACGGTCAACGCGCTGGTGCCGGGCCTGATCGACACACCCCTGACCCGCCATGAGGCCCGCTACGCCCAGGCCTTGCAGGTCTCCGGCAAAAAACCCACGGGCGACGAAAAGAACGACGAGAAAGCGGCGCGCGAGGCTCTGGCGAAGAGCTCCCCCATGAACGTGCCCTGGATCGACCCCAATGCTGTCGCCCCGATCGTGGTGTTCCTCGCCTCGGATGCGGCACGCATGGTCTCCGGGTCTACTTACGAGGTCACGGCGGGCGACAGCGCCAAGATCACGGCTTAGGCACGAAGAGCCGCTCGCACTCTCTCCGAGCGGCTCTCGCCTCCGGTACACTCAACTTCGTAGCGGACGCTTCCGCCTGCGAGATTCACCCTGCCCGGCTCCCCCCTCACCTTCCAAGACCTCCTCCTCCGCCTCCAGGGCTTCTGGGCCGCGCGGGGCTGCGTGCTGCAGCAGCCGTTCGACATCGAGGTCGGCGCGGGCACCATGTCGCCGGAGACGTTTTTGCGCGTCCTCGGCCCCAAGCCGGTGCGCCTGGCGTACGCGCAGCCCTCGCGCCGCCCGGCCGACGGACGCTACGGCGAAAACCCCAACCGGCTCCTCAAGCACACGCAGTTCCAGGTCGTCCTCAAGCCGCCGCCCGACAACGTGCAGGAGCTCTACCTCCAGTCGCTCGAGGCGATCGGGATCGACCTCGGCGAGCACGACCTGAAGTTCGAAGAGGACAACTGGGAGTGGCCGGTCGGGGGCGCGTGGGGCGTGGGCTGGCAGGTGATGCTCGACGGGCTCGAGATCACGCAGTTCACCTACTTCCAGCAGTGCGGCGGCATGGACCTGGACCCGATCGCGGGCGAGATTACCTACGGCCTGGAGCGGATCGCGGCGTTTCTGCAGGATGTGGACTCGGTGTACGACATCGTCTGGGCGCCGGGCTTTACCTACGGGGACCTGCGGCAGGCCGAAGAATTGCAGCTCTCGGTCTACAGCTTCGAGGCGGCCGAGGTCGACAAATTGCAGGAGCACCTGCGGCTGTACGAGGCCGAGTGCGCCGGGCTGCTGGCGAGCTTTCGCGACGCGGAGAAGCTCGCGGGAGAGCATGCGCATGAACGGCTGTTTGACGGCGCTCCGGGGATCGGTCTCCGTCGGCTTCCGGTGCTGGCCGCCTACGAGCTTGCCCTCAAGTGCTCGCACCTGTTCAACCTCCTGGACGCGCGCGGCGCGATCTCAGTGACCGAGCGGGTCGCGGTCATGGCCCGCATCCGAACGCTGGTGGTCGGCGTCGCCCGCGCCTACGCCGCGCAACAGCGTCCCGAGAACAGGGAGCCCGCCCATGCCTGACTTCCTTCTCGAAATCGGCCTGGAAGAGGTTCCGGCGCGCATGCTGGCCGCGGCGGAGCGCGAACTGGGCGAGCGCCTGCGCGCCCTGCTGACCCGCGAGCGCCTCGACACACCCGAAACGACGCACGAGACGTTCTCGACCCCACGCCGCCTTGCCGTCCTGGTTGATGGCATAAACCCGAAGCAGCCCGACGCGGAGGAGCAGCTCGCCGGACCCGCCTGGTCCATCGCTTTCAAGGATGGTGTGCCCACCCCCGCCGCTCACGCTTTCGCGAAAAAGGCCGGCGTTCCCGTGGACCAACTCAAGCCGGTCACGACGCCCAAAGGCGAGTACGTCTCCGCCACCCTTGCCCGCCCGGGGCGCGCCGCCGCTGAAGTCCTGAGCGAGCTTCTGGGTAAGGAAATCGCAGCCCTGAGCTGGCCCAAGCCGATGTACTGGCGGGCGGGAAAGCCTGAGCGGTTTGTTCGCCCGCTGCAATGGCTCGTTGCGCTGCTCGACTCCGAGGTGGTCCCGATGGAGTTCGCTGGGGTCAGCGCCGGGCGCACGAGCCGGGGCCATCGCGTCCTGCGAGGCCTTGCGCCTGTTTCCATCGCCACGCCCGCCGCCTACGCCGAAGCCCTCCGCGCGGCGTACGTCGAGCCGAGCGTGGAAGCCCGCCGCCACCTGATCCGCAAGGCGCTCGACCGCGTGACCCGCGGCGAGGCCCCCGGCGCGCGCTGGCGCGAGGACCACGTGCTGGTCGACACGGTGACGCACCTCACGGAGTGGCCCTCCGTAATTCTCGGCTCGTTCGAGCCGGCGTTCCTCGCTCTGCCGGAGGAGGTCCTGGTCACCGTCATGCGCGACCACCAGAAGTACTTCGCGGTCGAGGACGCAGCGGGCAAGCTCGCGCCGCACTTTCTCGCCGTGCTCAACGCGCGGCCCAACGCGACCATCCGCCACGGCAACGAGCGGGTTCTGCGGGCCCGGTTCTCGGACGCCCGATTTTTTTGGGAATTCGACCGACGGACCTCGCTCGACGAGCGCAGGGCTCTGCTCGCGGGCGTGACGTTTCAGAAGGACCTCGGCTCCTACGAGGCGAAAACGGCCCGCACCCTCGCGCTCGCGGCCGCGCTCGCCGAGGCCGTGGAGCAGCGGGGCACGGCTCTGGACCGGTCCGCTCTCCACCGCGCCGCCGCGTTGGCCAAGGTCGACCTGACCACCGAGCTCGTCAAGGAGTTCACTGAATTGCAGGGCATCGTCGGCGGCCTCTACGCCCGCGCCGCCGGGGAGCCCGAAGCCGTCGTCCAAGCCCTCTACCACCAGTACCGGCCCGCGGCCATCACCGACCCGATCCCGCCTACTCCCGAGGGTCAAATCCTCGGCCTCGCCGACCGTATCGGGACGGTCGTGGACCTGTTCGCGCTCGGCCTCGTCCCCAGCGGCTCGCGCGACCCTTACGCCCTACGGCGGGCCGCCAACGCGATTGTCAAAATCCTCGCCGTCTCCGAGCTGCCGCTTACGCTCGCGGCCTTGCTCGCGGCGGCGAACGCGGGAGCCGACGTCCTGCCCTTTCTCCGCGAGCGCCTTGCCTACTATCTCGGGGACATCCGCAAGCTGCCCGCCCATGCCGTGGCCGCCGCGCTCGCCGCCGGTTGCGATGACGTCCCCGATGCCGAGCTGCGCGCCGCGGCGCTCGCCGAGTTCACCGGCTCCGACGACCTGCTCGCCATCTCCGCCGCCTGGAAGCGAACGAAAAACATCCTGCGCCAGGCAGAAGAAAAAGGCTTGCCGGTCCCAGTCGCGGTTGACGAAACCCTGCTCGCGGACGAAGCCGAGCGCGGCCTCTACGCCGCCGCGACCGAGGTTATCGCGCGGGTGCACCACCACGGGCGGGAAGGGAACTACCCCGCCGCCCTCGCCGCCATCGCCACCCTGCGGCCCGCGGTCGATCTGTTCTTCGACAAGACGATGGTCATGGCCGAAGACCCGGCCCTGCGCGCGAACCGGCTCGCGCTGCTGCGGCACATCATCGACCACCTCGGCCGGCTGGCCGACTTCTCCGAGCTCGCCCCGGCATGAAACTCGCACTGCTTGCGCTAGCTTCGTTTGCCGGTACCGCCCAGGCCCAGTCCCTCCCGCCGCAGCAGTTTGCCGAGCTGGGCGCGTGCAAGCTCGACTCCGGCGCGGCCATCGAGCCCTGCCGGCTGGGGTACCGCACGTTCGGGACCTTGAACGCAGCGAAATCGAATGCCGTCCTGTTCCCGCTCTGGTTCACCGGCCGCTCCGGGGATGTGGGCGCGCTGGTCGGCCTCGGCCCGGGGCACCTCCTCGACACGGCCAAATACTTCGTCATCGCGGTCGATCCGTTCGGCAACGGCGCTTCGTCTTCCCCGTCGAACAGCGCAGCCCAGCATGGGACGGCCTTCCCCGTCTTCACGATTCGCGACATGGTCCGGGCTGAGCAGCGCCTGCTGACCGGTACGCTGCACCTCGCGCACATCCATGCCGTGGTGGGGCAGAGCATGGGCGGCATGCAGGCGTTTGAGTGGGCGGTTTTCGCGCCGGCCTTCATGGACCTCGTCGTCCCCATCATCGGTACGCCTCAGCTTGCATCGAACGATCTGTTTCTATGGTCGACTGAAAAGTACGCGCTGGAAAGCGACCCGGCCTACATGCGGGGCGGGTACAAGCGCAACCCGCCGCTCCCGCTCGTCACCTACATCCACCAAATGGCGCTTTCCACGCCGCGCTTCCGGCTCGACCACGTCACGCGCGAAGGGTTCCCGCAGTGGTTCGCGCGCATGGGCGCGGAGATGCACCTCGCAACGGATGCGAACGACTACCTCCGGCAGCTCCAGGCCATGCTGGCGCACGACATCGCGCACGGGGGCGACATTTTCTCGGCCGCCCGGCTGATCCAGGCGAAGATGCTGGTGGTCTCGGCCGCGCAGGACGAGATGGTTTCACCCGTGCCCGCGCTTGCCTTCGCCCGGCTGACCCACGCGCAAACGCTGGTCCTGGAAGGAGAGTGCGGCCACATGGCTCCCGGCTGCGAGCTCCCGAAAGTGTCGGAGGCGGTCGCTGGATTTCTTGCTCAGCAGGGAGCGATCCCGAAGCTGCCGATGAAGTAAGTTGCGGATGTGGGGACCGCAGGCTCCTGAACTCAGCCTTTAAACTTCCTGACCGCCTCTGGAGTGACCGGGGTGAAGTAGTTGATCAGGTTGCCATCGGGATCACGGAACAGCAGCGAGCGGTTGCCCCATGGCATGGTGGTTGGTTCCTGCACAAACGCATCGACGACTTTCCTCAAACGGTCGAACTCCTTGTCCACGTCCCCGACCAGGAATTCGAGGATCACGCTGCGGTTCGCCGCCGGTTGTGCCACGTCCCCACCAAACAACGCCATGGTGCGTGTGCTGCCAATGGCAAGCGTACCGGCGGGTGTCGGCAGCTCCGCGAAATCCGGGGTATACCTGACCGCGGGCAGGCCGCTGATACCCTCGTAGAAGCTCACCAGCCGCTCCAAATTTCCTGTAATGATGCGCATTGAGACCAAATTCATGATGTCCGCTTTCTGTCGCCCGCCAGGCGACAAGACCACAGTAAAAGGAGCCTGCTGACACCGTAGTGTCAGCAGTGTTCGCCATGCGCCGAGCAGACCGTTTATTTCAGATCATCCAGATACTGCGGCGTTCTCGGCGGCCCATCACCGCCGAGAAGATCTCGCTCGAGTTGAAGGTCTCTGTTCGCTCCATCTACCGGGATGTCACGGACCTGATCGGCCAGGGGGTGCCGATCCGAGGCGAAGCCGGCATAGGGTACGTACTGGACCGGCAGTACGACATGCCTCCGCTGATGCTGACCCCCGATGAACTCGAGGCGGCTGTTCTGGGAGCGCAGTGGGTCGCGGAACGGGGAGATCCCGCGCTGGCCGGGGCAGCGCGGGATCTGCTGTCAAAAATCTCCTCCGCCGTCCCGCAGCGGCTTCGTATCTTCATCACCGAGCCCACCCTTGGAACGCCGGCAAACAACGTCCCAGCCATGGACGGCCTCGATCTTGGGAGAACACGTTCGTGGATTCGCCACGGGCGTAAGCTCCGGATTCGCTACCGCAGCGAGGACGGGAGAGAAACAGAACGAGTGATCTGGCCCGTGATACTCGGGTACGCGGAAACGGTCCGGTTACTCGCAGCCTGGTGCGAAGTACGCCAAGACTTTCGGCATTTCAGAACGGATCGCATCCTCACGGCTGAGTTTCTCGACGAAGTTCATGGCCTGGGCCTCGCTGAACTGAAGAGGCAATGGGAGCATCACATGCAAACGACGCGTGGCTTGCGCCTTCCCTAGGCGGCCCAGGCTTCGTTAAGCCTCGTATGTCGCGTTAGCGGATGTATGCGAAAGGATGGCAGCGATCGAGAAACTGTGCCTTCCAGCTCGTTAGGGAGACCAGCCTGCTTGTAACAGCGACCAAACGAACTAAGCTCCGCCCACCTCCGCGAACGTCATCTGCTCCGCCCCGCTTCCAGTCTCCGCCCGCCACGCCTCGAATAACCTCCCGTAGCTGAGGGTAAGCAACTCTTGCTGCTTCAACCCTAAAGATGACGCGATCCGGTCGATCCACCCGTCCGGCCCTTCCAGCTCCGCGAACACCCCGATCGGCGTCTCGTCGATCACGCAGTGGCCTTCCGCGTCCGCGTACTCGCGCCGCCACTTCTCGTACGCGAACGCCCGCACATAGCCCAGCCGCTCCAGCACCGTCATCAGCGCCGGGCCGTCCTCGACCGCGGTCTCGGTCTCCTCGCGGTGCTTGTGGGTCTCCGACGGGTCGTGGTCCGGGGTCAGGCGCTTGTGCGTCAGCACCCAGCGCGGGCCGTACTGCCGGACGCGCAGAATCTGCCGCCCGGCCCGCAAGGTGTGCTCCGGGGTGTCGAAAAGAATATTTCCCTCGAACGTGCGCGGGGTCTCCTCCTGAAAGCCGAGAGAAACCAGCCGCTCCACCAGCGCCGCGATCTCCGCGACCCGGAACTTGACCTCAACCTCGACCGCTTGCGCCATACCCGAGTATACGAAGCTCTGCGATGATCGGAGCATGATGACCAGGCGCCTGCGAGGCGAGGACCCGGCCCACATCGCGGAGGCCGCCGCGATCCTGCGCGCGGGCGGGCTGGTCGCGTTCGCGACCGAAACCGTATACGGCCTGGGCGCGAACGCGCTCGACCCGGCCGCGGTGGCGCGCATCTTCGAGGCCAAGCAGCGGCCCGCGTGGGATCCGCTGATCGTTCACATCCCCGACCCGGCTTTGCTCTCGCTCATCGCCCAGCAAATACCCGAGCCGGCGCGCCTATGGGCCGAACGGTTCTGGCCCGGGCCGCTGACGCTCCTGCTCCCGCGCGCCCCGGCCATCCCGGACGCGGTCACCGCCGGCCGCCCCCGCGTCGGCGTGCGCATGCCACGCCACCCGGTCGCGCAGGCCCTGCTCCGCGCTGCGAGCGTGCCCGTCGCCGCCCCCAGCGCGAACCTGTTCGGCCATGTCAGCCCCACCATCGCCGCGCACGTCCTCGCCGACCTCGACGGGCGCATCGATGCGGTGCTCGACGGCGGCCCGACCGAGCATGGGCTGGAGTCGACCGTCGTCGACCCCTGTGAAAATCCCTGCGTCGTCTACCGCCCCGGCGCGGTTACGCTCGCGCAGCTCCGGGCGCTCTGGCCCGGTACCGTCGTGCACCAACCTTCGCGGCAGCCCGCGGAGCCCGCCGCGCTGCCGTCGCCGGGCGTCGGCCTGCGCCATTACGCCCCGCGCGCGACGTTGATTCTGTTCGAGAGCAGGGAAGACCTGCTCCTGGCACTGCAAACAGGGGAGCCCGACACAGGCCTGCTCCTGCCCTCGAACCTGCTCGACCCGGCGGCCATTCCACAAAGCGTGCGAGTCCAGCCCTGGGGTGCATGGGGCCGACCCGCGCTGCTCGCGCGCACACTGTTCGCGTCGCTCCGCAATCTTGACGCCGCCGGAGTCGCCCGCATCCTTTGCCCGCTGCCGCCGCCCGAGGGCCTCGGTGCCGCCCTCCGCGACCGGCTCCTGAAAGCGGCAAAGCCGCGCTGAGATCTTCTTCAGCGCGGCCTCGCTTTGCGGCTTCGGCTTACTTCGCAGCCACCGCCAACGGCTGGTAGTCCACCCGCACCGTCTGGATCATGTACGGGGTCACCGGCACGGTCACCTTGCCGCCGGTCACCGGGATCGATCCGCCCTCGGGCTTCTCCATCAGGTTCACGACCGAGGCCGTTGTCGCGCCCTCCGGTACCTGCAGGGTCACGTTGCCGCCTTTGCCCGCCCACTCGAAGAAGCGCACCACCAGCCCGTTGCCGTCCTCGGCCTTCTTCACCGCGGTCACGACCACGTTCTTTGCGTCCACCCCGACAAAAGAATGCTCTGCCGGCATCTGCCCCGCATGGGCCTGCACCTGCATCGCTTCGAGTTTGTAGTTGTAGTTCCAGCCATGCTCGACCGTCCCCGCGTCCTTCCAGGCACCGGCGTGCGGGTACAGCGCATACGTAAAGTGGTGCTCCTCGCGGTCCGCCTCAGGGTCGGGCCAGGTGGGCGAGCGCAGCAGCGTCAACCGCAGCTGGTCGCCCACGCCGTCGTAGCCGTACTTGGAGTCGTTGATCAGCGAGAACCCGTGCTTGCCGTCGCCTTCATCGGCCCAGCGCATCGCCGGCACCTCGAACCGTGCTTTCTCGAACGAGTTGTTGCGGGTCGTCGGACGATCGATCGAGCCGTACGGGATCTCGTAGGTCGCGTTCGCACTCGTGGCCGCCAGCGGGAACGCCGCCTTCAGGAGCACGTGCGTTTCCTTCCAGTCGATATCGTTGGCCACGTCGACCTGATCCGAACCCGTGTACAGCATGATGTCCTGCGTGAACTTCGAGCTCTGCCAGTGGCGGGTGACTCGGATCACCGACCGCAGCGGCCCTTGCTCGACCAGCTTCACCTCATCGACCTGGTGCAGCAGCGTCGGCGCGACGTCGTAAGTTCCGGGGTCGATGTTCCACGCGTCGTACTGCTTCGGCGTGTCTTTAAATGCTTGCAGCTCATTGCCGCACGCGCCCGCTTTCAAGGTCTCGAAGTTGCTCTTCTTGTCGAAAAGGGAAGTGATGCACCCGGTTTGCGGGTCCACCGCTACCTTCAAATTCGCGTTCTCCATCATCATGCCGCTCGTCTTCAGGTCCGTGTCGAAGCTCTTCTTGCCCGGCACCACATGCAGCATCTGGTAGCCCATGGAAGGAACCGCCGAAGCTTCAACCAGTACATGAAACGTATTGGTTGAGCTTTCGCGTGTAAGTACTTGTGAGGGAACGACTTTATTTTTGTCATCCAGCACCGAAACAGCGTCCGCGCTCGCGGGTAGCTGGACTGAAACCTCAGCCAGCCCGCCGCGCTGCCAGGCCAGCGGGTTCATCACCATCACCGGCACGCCTTCCTTTACCCTGGTGTCGACGCGTGCAGCGAGGGTATCGAGCGAGTTCTGCTTGATCTGGTCAGTCGACCAGTAGACCTGGTTGTAGTCCTTCTGCGCGTCCTTGTAGATCACCCCAATGCCCGAGCCGGCCGCCAAATCGTGGAATTGGTTAAACAGCACATGCTTCCACGCATCGGTGATCTGCCCGGACGGGTAGTCGCGCCCGTCCAGCCAGGCCAGCGAGGCATACTTTTCCGAGTTCAGCACCCACTCCTCGGCGTCGCGCATGTTGCGTTTGTGGTCGGCCTGCGTGGTAAACACGCCGCGGTGGAACTCGAGGTAGAGCTCGTCATCCCAGGTCGGCACCGTGATCTGCCCGGCCGCGGGCTCCGGCAGCTTCGTGTCGCCCTTGGCCAGCGAGGCATAGGTCCAGGTCGGCGAGTTCGCCGCGACCTTCGGACCGACCGTGTTGAAGTAGGACTGCGCCGTACCGAACGACTCCGACGGCACGATCTTGTCGGGCTTCATCCAGTCCGTGCCCTCGTCCAGCATGCCCCGGGTGGGACCGCCGCCGTGGTCGCCCACGCCGTACAGGTCCATGATCTCCGTCATGCCCGGCGCGCGACCCCGAGCGATGGCCAGGTCCTTGCCGAGGCGCGTCACATCCACGTTGTCGTTCGCGTAGTCGTGCGGAAAGTACGACATCACCTTGCTGCCGTCCGGCGACTGCCACCAGAACAGCTTGAGCGGCAGCTGGTTGGTGTCGTTCCAGGTCATCTTCTGCGTCACGAAATAGTCGATGCCCGACCGCTTATACACCTGCGGCAGCTGCCAGGTGTAGCCGAACGAGTCCGGGTTCCACCCGATCCGCGTGGTCTTGCCGTAGAGCTTCTGGAACGTCGCCTGGCCGACCATGATCTGCCGCACCAGCGACTCGCCGTCCGGCATGTTCAGGTCCGGCTCCAGCCACATGCCGCCAACCAGCTCCCAGCGTCCCTGCTGGATGCGCTGCTTGATTTCCTCGTTCAGTCGCGGGTACTTGTCCGCGATCCACTGGCTGTAGACCGCCGCGGACTGCGTGTAGGTGTAGTCGGGGTACTCGCTCATCAGCTGAGCGGCGGTCCCGAAGGTCCGCTTCACCGCGTCGACCGTCTCGGTCCAGGGCCACAGCCAGGCCGCGTCGATATGCGAATTGCCGGTCAGGTGAAAATCGGCCTTGCGCAGCTCGGGCTTGAGCGCGGCAAGGGTCGCTGTAGCCTGCTTCAGCGATGCATCGAATCGCTCCTGATTGCCGGCCTGCAGCGCCGCCAGATTCACCTGCCCGATCGCGTCGGACAGCGTCTTCGCGTCCGGTGACGAGTTCGGATCGAGCGACGGGATCAGGTACGCCGCCGTCTGCAGCTCGTCCGCCAGCGTCTCCGGATTGGGCCGCTGCGGGTTGAAGGTGATCTTCATCTCCACGTCGTGGAACTTCTTGATATCCACCGTGGGCAGCAGCTTGACCGCGACCAGGACCTTGTCGCCCGGCTTGGCGTTGTGGAACAGCTGCACTTCTTCGAGGTCGTCGCCCAGCGCCACGCGGCGGCCGTCGAAGTACAGAATCTCCGGCATCGGCCCGTTCGCGTAGGCGCGGAACCGGAAGCCCACGTCCACCCCGGAGAGGTCGTAGCCGTCGAGCGATTTCGGGATCTCGATCACCCGCCGGTACCAGACAGCTTCCTTGCCCGCCTCGGAACGCGCCTTCACCTTCTGCCAGCTCGAGTCGTCGAGCGAGGGCAGCTCGCCGTGCGGCAGGTCGCCCTCATGGATGCGCCACTCGCCGTCGGGTAGCGTGTCGAGCTTGTTCAAACCGGCGATCTTGGCTTTCTGGTCAGCGGTCAACGCAGTCTGGCCTGCTTGCGGGTGCTCCAGCTCGAAGCCCTGCGCATGGATATGGAAGGGTGCGGTGGACAGCAGCAGCAGGACGGGAAGGGCAGGGCGGAAGTAGCGGACCGAATGGGCCAAGAGTGCTCCTTGCAAGCGGGAACTGAAAACGTTTCCAGATCGGAAAGATTTGCGCGCACCCTCGGTATACCAGATTCCGGGAACGTTCTCCTAACCCCTCTTATATGCGCGGGTCTCATTCGCCCCTCAGCAGGCGATCGAGCGAGAACGCGCCGCCGCCCGTCAGCAGCAGGGCAAGCGCCATCACGATCAGCGCCAGCGTGTACTCCGAGCCCGTGAGCCCGTGGCGCAGATTCACCGAGAACAGCGCAACCAGCATGTTGATCGCGACAACGAACGCCGCCCCGCGCGTCGCCAGCCCCAGCAGCAGCAGCAGACCGCCCAGGAACTCCGCCCCCACCGACGCGTAGCCGAGAAAGAAGGGAAGCCCGAGGCTCGCGACGAATGTGCTGAAGTGGTTGACTCCGGCCAAAAGCCCCGCATGGCCCGGTTCCGGCGGCAGCAGCTTGCTGAAACCGTGATACGTCATGGACGTGCCGAGTCCTAGCCGGACTAGGGCGATGCCGAGGCCCGTGCTGCCGGAGACGGTGCGGGTGAGGGCGGGCGCGATCCGCATAGCATCATCATGCACCCGCCCACTCCATTTCGCCCGCGGAAAATGCGCGCATGCACTCGACCGAGCCACCGTCATCAGGCCCGCAATGGAAAAGCTCAAGCGAGCAAGTTCGCCGCGTCGCTATCCGGGGAGGGGAGCGATGGCCGAAACCGCACCCGTCGAGCTACCCCGATCTCCTGCTCCACCACCAACGAGGCCAGCATCGCCTGGCCGCCCAGCGCCGCCATCTCGCAGCCCTCGTCTCCGCAGGTAAACTCACCCGCCGGCACCGCCTGCCGGCACACCATGCACGTCCTGCGCTTCGTCCACGACTTCGACCAGAACCTTAACAAGAACCTCGACCAGAACCTCGACCGTAATCTCGTTCGCAACCCCATGCCGCCCGCCCCCCCATGTAGGGAGTCATCGGCCAAAACCGGAAATACATGAGCGCCGGTTCGCAACCTCAGCTTTGCTCCAACTCCGTTATGCGCTTTAAGCCGATAAATCAAGTCTGATAATGTATATTCTGTAAAATGATTGCGTGGCCGCCCCACGCGTTCTCCCGCCAGAAAGGCCCGGGTACACTGAGCCAACCATGGCCGATTCACTCTCACAGCTTCTCCTGCCCGAGCTCGAATCCGAACTCGCGAAGACTCGCCGGGTTCTCGAGCGCGTTCCGGACGGCAACAATGACTTCCGGTCCGCCGAAAAATCCATGCCCCTCGGCCGCCTCGCCGGACACCTCGCCGAGCTTGCCCGCACCGCCGCCGTCATCCTCACCACGGACTCGATCGACATGGGCACGCCCTCCGATCCCCGGAAGATCCTGCGCATGGAGACCCGCGACAAGCTCCTCGCCGAGTACGACGAGCTCGCCGGGCAGCTTCTCGCGGCCCTTCGGGCGACCACGGACGAACGCTTCCACGCCACCTGGACCGCCGCCCGCAAGGGCCAAAACGTTTTTACCGGCCCGCGTTACAACGCCTACCGCAACATGGCGCTCAACCACATGATTCACCATCGCGCCCAGCTGGGCGTCTACCTGCGCCTGCTCGGCGAGCCTGTACCGTCCACCTTCGGCCCCACCGCCGACGAAGCCGCGTAGAAGCTGGACGAGCAGTCGGAAGCCCCATGGCCTGTCTGAAAATAGGTCCTTTCTCGCCGTAACCGCAACCTCTGCTCCCGAGAAGGTGTTCATCCCCCTGTCAGGAGAAATTCATGAACGTTTGTCAGCAGCTCCCAGGCGAAGGTCCCCGGTGCGCCGCCGAGCGCCGGGCCGCGCCCCGCTTCGCCCGCATTGCCCTAACTGGATGCCTCGGCTTCCTCGGCGGTGCCGCCGTGCTTGCGCAAGATGCTGCGGCGCCCCGGATCGCGATCCAGCCCGCCACCACCATCATCCCGCAGGACGCCTCCAACCCCAAGACCCCCGGCTCCGGCTACTTTTCCGATCCCTACCCGATCCATCTTTCCCCCGCCGTCCGGGCCTCCCTGCCCCAGCTCTTCTCCGGCACCACTAAGCAGGCTCTGGCCTGCCCGCCCGTGATCCAAGCCAATTGCGTTGATGCCGCCGACATCACCGTCAGCCCCGGGCCGCTCGAGGCCGAGGCTCAAGCCGCCGGCTCCACCATTACCATTGCCGAGAACAACAACATTTACCAGGCCGATAACGGCACCTGGCACATGGCCACTACGTTCTTCGTCAAGAACCCCGCCTTCCCCGGCGTCACGCACTGGAACGTCATCGCGCACGCTCACCCGCTCAACCCCAACTTCCCTTCCGACTGGGTTGCCGACTCGGTCCTGGTCGGTTCCTTCTCTAAACCCGCCAAGGCCAACTACGACGGCAAGTTCTTCGTGGACGCCGGCAAGCCCTACCTCATTTACAGCAAGCGGCTTTCCGACAACCCGGCCCGCGACGGCATCGTCGCGCTGCCGATCGAATCCTTCACCAAGGCAGCTGACGTGGAACCCACGATCCTGCTCAAGCCGGACGACGCCGACGGCGGCTTCAACTCCGAGCTGTTCTTCGGCCTCGGCTCCAAGAACACCTTCAAGCTCGTCGAAACCGGCAACATCACCGAGATTGACGGCAAATACGCCCTCGCCTACTCGACAGGCGCGTATGACGAAGTTGGCTACAAAACCGGGGTCGCCTGGTCGGACACTTTCCTGCCCGAGCCCGGCGCTTTCTACAAAAAGGCCCTCCGGCCCGACCCGACCGGCATTTGGGGCCAACTCAATCACCAGGAGGTCCAGTACCTGCTCCAGTCGCAGGAGGCCGCTTGGCCCAACTACGTTGCCGGCCAGGTACTCGCCCCCGGCGTACCCTCCCTCCTGCAGAACCGGTCCGGCGCATGGGAGCTCTTCTTCGCAGCCTACCTGCCGTCCGACTCCCCCACTCTGCCGAAGACCGGTTTCTTCGACCCCTCGCATCGGCGTCCCTTCGTCGTCGGCCTGACGGTCAATATCCCCCGTGGAGCTACCGTCAGCACAACCTCGAACCGGGAGCTCGCTACCTGGCTCACGCCGGTCACGCAGTAATCCGCCTGGAAGCTGAGCGGTCGCGGTCCCAACCGCTCAGCCGAATGCAAGCCACGCTTCCGGCGATGGCCGTGCTAGCATTCCCCCATGAAGGTCGCCATCTCCGTTGTGCGTCCTTTTCACACCGTCAAGATGGCGAATTCCCTGCGAAAACACGCGGACGCGGTAGACATCTGGTCTACCGCTCCCAGGCGCTACTTCCATCGTCTGGACCCCGGAGTAGTTACCCATCTGGTGCCCGCGCCGGTCGAGATCTTCGCCCGCGTCTTTCGCGCCAGATTGTTTCCCGAGGCGTTCCAACGCGGCATCGTGTGGTGGGACCGCATGGTCGCCGCGCTGATGCCCCGCACCGACGTGGTCGTCGGCTTCGCGACCCAAACCCTGCACACCGGCGAGGCCGCCCGCCGCCGCGGCATGCACTTCGCGCTCGACCGCGCCTGCCCCCATACGGACTTCCAGCAGAACCTCGTCCGCGAAGAGGCCGAGAAGACAGGAGCAATCTTCCATCCCGAGCCGGCCTGGTTCCGCGACCGGCAGCTCGCCGAGTACGAGGTCGCCCACACCATCCTCGTTCCGTCCCGGTACTCCGCCCGGACCTTCCCTGCGCACCTGCAGCCCAAACTGCTGCTTGCTCCGCTGCTCGGCCGTGCCCAGGCTCGCGGTGAGGTCAGGCTTGCCCGCAATACGCCCTTCACGGTCGGCGTGCTGGGCGGCCATCCCCTGCGCAAAGGCTACCTGTACCTGCTCGAAGCCTGGCGCAAGCTCGCGCTGCCCGATGCCCGCCTTCTGATCCGGTCCTCCTCCGACTTCTCCGCCTATCCCAAGCTCGCGGAGCTCCTGAAAACCACTCCCAACGTCGAAATTATCGAGTACGTCCCCGACATCGCGGCCTTTTATCGTCGGTGCGATCTTTTCGTCCTGCCCAGCATGGACGATGGCTTCGGCATGGCGTTGTTCGAGGCCATGGCCAATGGCGTCCCTTCGATCGCCACCCGCAACTGCGGCGCGTCGGAGCTGCTCCAGGACGGCCTGGACGGCCTGGTCATCGACGCGGGCAGCGTCGAGCAACTTTCCCAAGCCATCGAGAGCCTGTACCGCGACGAGCCCCGTCGCCAGGCCTTTGCGCTCGCCGGCCAGGCGGCGGTCGAGCGCATCTCCGCCACCTCGCTCTACGAAGACGCGCTCAGGCAGCTTCTGCAGCCGCAAAAGGCAGCCTCCGTCGCCTGATGTCCTCCGCCGGCACCCACCGCTTCTTCATGGATTCCAGCTACACCGGGGAGCAAGGCTTGCGCGCCATCCCCGGGCCGCCCTGGACGCCGAAGCTGCCGGCCGAGTTCCGCTATACGTACGACGTACTCGAGCAGGCCCTGCCCTCCGTCGCCGCCCAGGGACTCACCTTCCACTTCACCAAGGAAGCGGCGTTCCTGCCCTCCTACGGGCGCGACGTGGTCGCGGTGCTGCTCCAGGAGGAGCGCTGCAAGGTGCCCGTGTACGGCCGGCACGTCCGCGCGGTGCTGCGCAACCTGCTTTCCGCGCCCGCCCTGGGCTTCGACCCGGCAAAGGCCCTGACCGGCTTCACCCGGCTCGAAGCCATCCTCGCCTTCGAGTACGTCCGCGACTGGTACACACACGTGCGCTCCCGCCTCGCCTTGCGTGCGCCCCGAAATCTTCCCTCGCCGGTTCGTCGCGAAGCCCGCATCCTCCGCCTGCCCCTCGGCTATCACAGCCAGGAAGAGCTGCCGCAAATCCCCATGGGAGACCGTTCGCTCGACCTTTTCTTCGCGGGCGAGGTCAACTACAAAGCCCCGCCCGGCAGCTACCTGCGCTACACCTCCACCTCCAAGCGCGAGGCCAGGGTCCAACTCTGGGCCGAACTCCAGCGCCTCCAGGCAACCGGCGAGTGGAAGCTCGACCTGGGCAACATTTCAGCAGGCGAGAAGAACGCGGTGCCTCACTTCGGCTCGTACTCCGAGAAGATGATGCAGTCGCGCATCTGCGTGGCTCCGCGCGGCTCGGTCGCCGACTCGTTCCGGTCCTTCGAGGGCCTGCGCGCCGGCTGCCTCGTCGTCTGCAACCGCCTGCCCGCGGACGAGTTCATGTACCCTCACGCGCCGCTGCTCATCGTCCACCACTGGCGCGAGATCGAAGGCATCCTCAAGAAGTACGCCCGCGACATCGCCGCGCTCGAAGCCTGGCGCGCCCGCGCCCTGGCTTGGTGGCACGACCGCCTCCGGCCCGAAGCGGTCGCCCCCTGGGTTGCGGAGCGGCTGAACGAGGCCGGCGCTTCCCTGCTCTGAAATACACGTCGCCCTTCCATCAAGGATGAAGCGCTTAACCCCGTCCCGCCAGCGCGGGCACGCGCGAAGCCAGCTTCCCCCACAGCAGCGACCGCAGCTCGTCCACCCGGAAGATCCAGTAGCAGAACGCGGTCAGCACCAGAGTCGTCGCGGCGGCGAACAGCCCCTGCATCAGCCACGGCACCGAGCGGATGTGCAGAATGGGCCAGCCTAGCACCAGCGTGCACACCGCCATGATCGCGAGCATCTGGTAGACCGGCTTGTGGTCCAGCACCGCCTCGCCCGCGAACAGCTTGTCGTTCAAGTGCAGCAGGTAGAACAACTGCAGCGTCTCCGACAGCAGCCACACCAGCAGGTAGCCCTGGACGCCCAGCACCGGCATCAGCGGCACCGAAAGCAGGCTGGTCAGCCCGTAGGCGAACAGCGTCTGCCAGGAGATGGACTCGACCTTGTTGGACGAGAACTGGAACTGGTACTTGTGCTCCTTGATCGAAAGAATGGAGATGGTCAAGCCCAGCGTGATGCAGATGCCGGGCCGGAAGAGCATGCCCTTGTGCAGCCAGACTTGCAGCAGCAGCGGGGTTGCGAGCATCGAGCCGAAGGTGATCGGCGGGGTCATGAGCAGGATCACGCGCTCTGACAGCGAGTACAGCTTGTGCAGCCGCAGCCAGTCGCGCTGCCCGTAGATCATGGTGATCTCGGCCGAGAGCGAGTTGGTGACCAGGTACAGCAGTCGCCGGCTGAGCGAGTAGACCGTGCGCGTCACGTTGTAGGCGACCACCACTGTCGGCCCCAGCAGGCGCTGCATCAGCAGCACCGGCACCTGGTAGGCGAACAGGTTGGAGCTGGCCAGCAGCATGTAATGGCCGCTCGGACGCAGAATCGACCCGAGCGAGCCCTTTTTCCAATAGCGCAGGCTGGGTTTGATCTCCGGGCACCGCCGCGCGACATCCCAGGCGAGGAACAGCGCCATGACGAGCGTGACCGCGAGCTGGCCCGCCGCGATGACCGGGAACGGCTGGCGCAGGAGCACCAGCGCCACGATCGCCAGCATGCCCAGCAGCTGGTTCAGATTTCCGAAGTGCGCCCCCCGGTGCGCCTCGCCGAAGACCATGTACGAGCCCGAGAAGAACCCGAACAGCATGCTCGCCATGATCTGCATGCCCAGCAGGTAGAGCGTCAGCCGCGCTGAAAAGAGAGAGATGGACAGGTGCAGCCAGCGCGTCAGCGGGACTGCAAATACCGCGAGCAGAAGGATGGCCGCCAGCACGCAAGCCCCGAGCAGAATCCGGAGCCCGGCCGACTGCACTTCTCGGCACTCCTGCTTCTCGTCCCGGTTGTAGTGGATGGTCATCTGCATGTTCGTGTACGTCTGCAGACCGTAGTTGAACGTGCCCAGGTACGAGACCGCCGCGCTCAGCGCCAGCCACTGGCCATACATCTTGATGCCGTACACAGCCAGAAACGCGGGCGGCAGCAGCAGCTGCTGCACGGTCACTACCAGCTGGTTGGCGTTTTGCGCGGCGAAAAGTTTGGCGATCCGGCTGAGGCTCATTCGTTCCTGTCGGGCGGCGTACTCTCGTTTGAACAGGCAGTGCGGAGAACAGAGGATGGACCGCGACGGGCAGGATCGACACCTGCCTCTTTCGCTTACATCTTATAGCGGGCTACATCTTATAGCGGCCCAGGTCCTCGTCGTTCAGGTTTTCGAGCCAGTTTTTCAGGTCCTCCGCGCTCGCCTGGTCCGCCGGGCTCGGGATCACCTTGGCCGTCCGCAAGACCTCTTCGCTGACGAAGATCGGGCAGTCGGACCGCAAGGCCAGGGCCAGGGCGTCCGAGGGCCGCGCATCGACCGTCACCACCTCGCCCTTCTGCCGCAGCCAGATCACCGCGAAGAACGTGTCTTCCTTGAGCTCCGACACCACCACGCGCTCCACCTTCGCGTCCAGCCCGTGGATCATGTTGCGCAGCAGATCGTGCGTCATGGGCCGCGGCGTCGACGCCTTCTCTACCTCGAGCGCGATCGCGCTGGCCTCGAACAAGCCTACCCAAATCGGCAGAACCGTGTTGCCGGTCATGTCTTTCAGAATCACGATCGGCTGCTGCGTGTTGGGGTCTACCATCAGGCCCCGAATCTTCATCTCTACGTCCATGGAAGCGCCTCGCCCAACAAGCTGTTCGGGAAACTCGCCGTCACCCTGACCCGCGCATACGAGCCCGGCGCGGGCGCGATCGGCTGCTTCGTCGTGAAATTCAAAGTCTTGTTCTGCGTCGTCCGCCCCGGGACCTGCCCGCGCGCATTGACCGATCCTTCAACCATCACTTCAAGGGTCTGCCCCACGTGCCGCGCGTACGTTTCGCGCTGGAGCTCCCTCTGCCGGTCGAGCAGAATCTGCAGCCGGGCGGACTTTTCCTCTTCCGGAATGGAGTCGGCCATGGCTTGCGCCGGGGTGTTCGGGCGGGGCGAGTACTTGAACGCGAACACCGCGTCGTAGCCTACCTCGGCCAGCATCGTGATCGTCTCCTCGAAGTCCGACGGGGTCTCGCCCGGGAACCCGACGATGATGTCGGTCGAGAGGCTGATCTCGCGCCGGGCCGCCTTCATCCAGGCGATGCGCTGGAGGTACCACTCCCTCGTGTACTCCCGCGCCATCAGCTTGAGCACGCGCGAGGACCCGGACTGCACCGGCAGGTGCACGTGGTCGCACAAGGCAGGCACCGCGTCGATCGCCTCGACGATCTCGCGCGTGAAGTCCCGAGGGTGCGAGGTCGTGAACCGAACCCGCCGTATCCCCGGCACCTGACCCACATCGGCCAGCAGCGAAGCGAATGTCCGCTTCCCTTCCGGGTCCCGGTACGAATTCACGTTTTGTCCCAGCAGCTGGATTTCCGTGTAGCCCGCGTCGGCCATCTGCCGTGCCTCGGCCAGTACGGAGGTCGAGGTGCGCGACCGCTCCTTGCCGCGCGTGTACGGCACCACGCAGTAAGCGCAAAACTTGTCGCAGCCCTCGACAATGGTGATATAGCCGCGGTGCCGGTTGCCGCGCGCGGTAAATTCCGTCACGAACGTCTCGTCCGTCTGCCGGTCATCGAGGCCCGTCACCCGGCGGTTGCCGGCTTCGAGCTGCACCAGCATCTCCGGCAGCTTGCGGTAGCTGGCCGAGCCGGATACCAGGGAAACATAAGGCGCGCGCTCGAAGATGCGCTCGCCCTCCTGCTGCGCCACGCACCCCAGTACGCCGAACTTTTTCCCCTGCTTCAGCAGCTTCTTCGTGTCGTTGAGCCGATTGAAGACCTTCTGCTCCGCCTTGTCCCGGATCGAGCAGGTGTTGTAGAGGATCAGGTCCGCCGCTTCTTCGGTTTGGACCTGCGCGTAGCCTTCTCGTTCGAGCGTTCCCACGACCTTTTCCGAATCGTGGACGTTCATCTGGCAGCCGAAAGTTTCGAGGTAGAACGTCTTTTGGGGGGCCTCGGGCATCGTCCTTTCATCATACAAGCCCCCCGCGCCGCTTTCGGCTAAGCTGAAAGGCGCATGAGCACCCCGCCCGCCACCCGCCGACCCCTCCTGTTCGACGACCGGCACAACTGCTTCGGCTGCGGCGCGCTCAACGAGACCGGCATGCGCCTCCGTTTTGAGGTCGACGAAGCCGGCACGGTCTACTCCACCGTGAATCTGGACGAGCGGTTCCAAGGCCCGCACGGCTTCGTCCACGGAGGGGTCGTGGCCGCGCTGCTCGACGAGGCCATGAGCAAGGCGATTCATGCCATGGCCCACGCGCGGGAGATCATGGCGCTCACCCGCCACATGGAAACCGAGTACCTGCTGCCCACCCCCCTGGGCGCGGCGCTCACGCTCACCGGCCGGCAGGAGCGAGCGGAAGGCCGCAAGCTCTTCTGCTCCGCCATTCTGTCCGACGAAGCAGGCAACACCCTGGCCCGGGGCAAGGCCTTGTTTATCGCCGTCCGGCGGGCGCCCGAGCACAAGCACTGATATGCCATCATGACTTCGCGCGGAACAGGCGTTCGGCTTGCCGTTGACCTGCCGCCTTCCCGCGCGCGTCACGAGCGCCGCATACACTGCCGGAGGCACAATCCCGGTAAACCCGCCCAGCAGGGCCTGGCAGCCCGAGGTCCATGAGGGATGGAATGCCTCCACCGGCGCAAGGACGGCAGACGCGCCGACCAAGCCCACGACGGCACACCTCGCAAACAGGAGCACAAGCCCCGCTCCACCCGGCTCGAAGAGAACCGAGAAGAGAACGAGGATCGCCGGCACCAGGACCACTTCGTTGTACGGCTGAAAAGGGAGTACGAGCATCCAGGTCGCCGCGGAGATGGCCGTTGGAGCGGCGGGACCGGAGCGCGCGCGCCAAAGTGCCCAGCCTCCCGCAAGCATTACGCCGAAACTCAAAACGAGCCCGCCCGCGTGACCGGCGGCCATGGTGAGCAAACTCTCGCCCGCGTACCGCGAATAGGACCGCAGCGCGCGCGTCCACTGCGGCAGCCAACCCGGCAGCAAACAGTGCGAGGCTCCCAGCAGCAAGATAAAAACCGGGAAGAAGCCGGCCAGGAGCTTTCTCCGCGGCTGCCAACGCTGAAAGAGCCAGCAGGCAACCGGCGCGCACAGGCATAAGGCCAGCTGCGGCTTTCCCATCGCAAGTGCCAGAAGAGACCCAGCCAGGACCGGCCTTTCCCGCCGCATCGCATGGGTCGCGGCCGCGAGCAGACCCGCGAAGAGCATCGTTACCTGCTGGATCCCCAGGCCCAGCATCACAGGATAAGCCGCGAGTACCAGCAGCGCGCGGCTCAAAGAAAACACGCCCGTCCACCAGTAAACAGAGAGCATGGTCAGCGCGGCGCCGAGCAAGGCGGTTACGATCCGAGCGCAGGAGAAAGGTAGCCGTGCAATGGGTGCAAAAAGAAACACAGCCGGCAACGGATAGCTGAAGCGCTGGGCATCGCGCGGGTGACCCGCCGTGCTTTGCCGGAAGCGCTCCTTGTTTTCAGCCGTGACCGAATCGGCGTAGGGGCTGGTCCGGTCGAAAAGCAGGGCGCGCGTGCCGTTCCACACCGGATAAAGGTCGCTGTAGGAAGGCGCGAGCAGAAACGCGTTCGCCGCCGAACCGAGCAGGCAAGCCAGGACAACGAGCATTTGAAACCAGGCAAGGATCGGGGGCCGGGTTACCGCCGTGTTCCATTTTTCCCGCAAAACCACTTCCTCTTCCGGCGAGGAGTATGCAGCCGGCCGCGAAACGCGCGTTCTGCTCCTTATCGGCTGTTTCCACGGGTCGGTTCACGGTACTTTCGTACCTGACCGCCGCGGTGGAGCACACGCACCAGGGCAGCGCGAAATGGAGAACCCGGCCAGGCTGACGTTTGCGCGGATCGCCGTTCCGCGCGAATTGTCCTTGCTTACGATTCAGTTTGCTTGCCTGAGGACCGCCTGGAGTTGACGCTTCCGCCGGGCGCCGGCACCTGGCGGCAAATCTACCGCAGCGACTATTCGCCCCTGTGCGCGGCCGTCTTGCAGACCCGCCCCCCTTACCTGGCCGCCCACGCCC
>CAXUEU010000023.1:20991-30001 GCA_964250195.1 uncultured Acidobacteriaceae bacterium | reverse complement strand
CGCGTGCCTTGGCGGGGGCGCTCGCTTCCGGCGCGAGTACCCCGCGCGGCAGCTCCCCGGTAGGCCGCGAGACCCGCACCAGCCAAGCCGCGCCCCCGGCCAGCAGCAGCCCGAGCCCGCCCAGGAGCCATCCCTTGCGCTTTGCCAGGGGGTCCGGCGTGTCGATCGGCACGCCCAGCCCGCCGCCCGGCTTGCCGTTGCCGGTTCCCGGCGCTTCCGTGCTGCCTTGCGCCTCGCGCGGCAGCTGCCCCTCGCCGGAGATGCCGAATGCCGCCGGCACCCCGGCCTCGATGCCCTTGCGCACGAATGTCTGCGCCTCGGTGTTCGCGGGTACCGGCTGCCAGCCCGTCCCTTCCGGTGCGAAGCGCATCGTCTTCGGCAGCAGCAGCACCAGGTTGTCCGTCGGGAGCGCCTCCCGCTGCGTCCAGCCCAGCTTGTGGCCTGAGTAGGGCAGGGTGTAGGTCACCTGAAACTGCGTCCTGCCCGGACGGACCGGGAAAACGAACGCGAAATGGCCCGCGCCCGCCAGCGGCACGGGGGTGCTGTCGACCGGCGCGCCGCCCGGCCCCATCGCGGCCGAGCCTTCGAGCTTCGCTCCATCCGGCAGGTAGAACTCGTAGGCGCGCTCGCTCAGCTGGGTGCGCGGCGGGTCGGAGTCGTTGCGCACGAAGTAGTCTTCGCGCACCTCCAGCTCTCCGCCCGGCGCGCTCTGCATGCTCAGCACGTCGGCCTCGGTCCGAATGCCCCCGACCTGCGCGGCCACATCGAAAACGTCGATGTCCACCGTCCGCGCGCCCTGCGGAATGGGCTGGAAGTACGTCGCTTTCTGATGGCTGACCCGCAGCAGGTGCGCCCCGCCGCCCTCGGGGACCTCGAGCGTGTAGCGCCCCGTCTCGTCGGCGTTGGTGGTGGCCGCCACCTGCATCCCGCCTTCGAACGCGATCAGCGCGACCACGTCGCCCGCCGCGGGCTTGCCTGTCGTCCGGTCCGTCACCACGCCTGAAACGGGAGCCGCGAGCGCGGGAGCCGCAGCCGCGAGCACAAGCAGGCACACCCTAGCGAACAGCGCGCACCTCCGGCGCTTCCAGCGCGTCCATCTCCAGCGCGACCTCCACCGCCTCCCGCTCGAGCGCCTCTTCTTCCAGGCTGAACTCCTCGTCGCGGTACTTGCCCGCGCGGTGCTCGAAGCGCAGATCCCGGAGATTGTCCTCGATCGCCAGCTTGCGCTCCCGCAGGTACTCGAGCCGGGTCTTCTCCTTCTGCGCGGCGACGGTACGCTCCGGGTAAAAGACATACCCGGCCAGCACGGCCGTGAACAGCACGCAGGCGAGCACGGTCACGGGCTCAGTCCCCGCCCGCGGCCACGAGGCCGGTGCGCGCCGGTATCCGCTGCGGCGCGGGCACCAGGCCCGTCAGGCGCGCCGGGGTCAAAGCCACGCCGGTTCCGAGCACCACCAGGATCACGCCGATCCAGATCCAGGCCACCAGCGGGTTGAGGAAGACCTTGAGGATGGGCCGCCCCGTGTCGGGGTTCTTGCCGAGGTAGACCGTGTACAGGTCCGCGGCCAGTGTCGAGCGGTTGGCCACCACGGTCTGCGAAGTCTGGCTCGCGGGAAAGTAGCGCTTGGAGGGCGTGAGCGTGCCGATGGGCCGGCCGCGCTCGTATACGTTAAGCAGCGCGTACTCGGCGTCGTAGTTCGCGTTCGTGTCCTGGGTGAAGCTGTCCGCGACCAGCGTGTAGGGCCCGAGTTCGATCCGGTCTCCGAAGCCGACCTCGCGCTCGACGCTCCGGTTGAAGCCTGACCCGGCCAGGCCGATGAAAACCACGGCCACGCCGAAGTGGATCATGTAGCCGCCGTACCGGCGGGTGTTGCGCTGGGTCAGCAGCAGCGCCGACCGCACGAGCCCGCGCCCGGTCTGCTTCGCGATCACCGACGCGCCGCGCGCGAACTCCGCCGCGACCGCCGCCATGACGAACACGGCCAAAACCCAGACCGCGAAAGCGTAGAGCGAAGCCTTGTCGGTCCAGGGCCGCTCGCCCGAGAGGAGCAGGACCGCCGCCGTGACCCCGGCCGCCGCGGCAGGCTTCACCACGTTGCGCCGGAGCGAGGCGAGCCGCCCGGTGCGCCAGGCCAGCAGCGGGCCGATGCCCATCAGCAGCATGAGCCCGATGCCGATCGGCACCGCGA
Source organism: uncultured Acidobacteriaceae bacterium (assembly GCA_964250195.1). Classification (GTDB taxonomy): domain Bacteria; phylum Acidobacteriota; class Terriglobia; order Terriglobales; family Acidobacteriaceae; genus EB88. Next base: position 27,812 of record CAXUEU010000023.1, on the reverse strand, counting down.
CCCGGTTGTAGAACGGCGCGCCGACCTCGATGCGGTTGCCCGTGAGCCAGTCGCTCAGGATGGGGAACAGCGTGCCGCAAAGGACCGTGAAGCAGGCCAGGCCGAGCAGAATGTTGTTGAAGAAGAAGCTCGATTCGCGCGAAAGGAGCGACTCCACCCGGTGCTCCGGAACCAGGTGCTTGCCCTGCCGCGCGAAGGTGACGGCGCACACCGCGAAGACCAGGAACATAAAGCCGTGGAACCACGCCCCGATGGAGCTTTGCGCGAAGGCGTGGACCGAGTTCACCAGCCCCGAGCGAGTGAGGTCCGTGCCCAGGATGGTCAACAGGAACGTCCCGAAGATCAGCCAGACGTTCCAGCGCTTCATCATGCCGCGCTTTTCCTGCATCATGACCGAGTGCAGAAACGCCGTTCCGCTCAGCCAGGGCAGGAGCGATGCGTTCTCGACCGGATCCCAAGCCCAGTAGCCGCCCCAGCCCAGCACGCCGTAGGCCCAGTGCGCGCCCAGGAAGATGCCCGCCGTCAGGAAGCCCCAGGTCGCCATCGTCCAGGACCGGGTGACCTTGATCCACTTCTCGCCCGGGTAGCGCATCATCAGGGCACCGAGCGCGAAGGCGAACGGGACGGCGAAGCCGACGTAGCCGAGATAGAGCATCGGCGGGTGGATGACCATCTCCGGATACTGGAGCAGCGGGTTCAGCCCGTTTCCATCGGCCGGGACCGCTCCGCGCACCAGCGAAAACGGCGGCGCGACGAAATTCAGCAGGACAAGGAAGAACAGCTGCACCCCGGCCAGGATGGTCGAGGCGTAGGCGAACAGCTTCACGTCCGTCCGGTGCCGCAGGCGCAGAACGAAGCCGTAGCCGGCCAGCAGAAACGCCCACAAGAGCAGCGAGCCCTCTTGCCCGCTCCACATCGCCGCGAACTTGTACGGCCCCGGCAGCGCGCGGTTGGAGTGCTCGAGAATGTAGGAGACGGAGAAGTCGTTCCGGAAGGCGGCCCACAAAAGCGCCGCGACCGCGCCGGAGACTGCAAAAAAGCTCGCGATACCCGCCCGCCGGGCCGTTTCCGCCAGCTTTTCGGATGTCCGCGCACGTGGACCTGCTCCCGGCCCGGCGACGGCGATCCGGCGCAGGGCAACCCCGCCCGCGAGCAGCGTGTACGCGCTCAGAGCGAGGGCGAGCAGCAGGGCGAAGCTACCGAATGCTGGCATGGCTCTATCTTCGCAGACCTTGCCCCGTGCGCGGGGGCTGTTTCGTGCGCGCGGTCAAAGAGAAGCCCCCTGCTTTCCCAAATCGGAACGGTTCCAAAACGGGACCGGCGCATCGCGTCCCGGCCCATTTCCCCCCGGACGCGGCGCGGCGGGTTCCATACTGGTAGGAGCCAGCCGCCATGCCCGCCAAACGCCCCTTCGACGCGACCCTCGACAAGCTGCAGGCCCTCCGGCGGGCCCGCCCGGACGAGGCCGCGCCCGAGCTGGCCCGCGCGCTCAAGCTCGCGAATAATCTGCTGGTCGCCAAGGCCGCCGAGCTCGCGCTGCACCACGATCTCCGCGCGCTCACCCCGGACCTCGTTGCCGCATTCCCCCGTCATTTCGAGAACCCCGCGAAGTCAGACCCGCAATGCTGGGCCAAGAACGCGATCGCGAAGACACTCGCCGCCTTCGAATACCCCGACTCGGCCCTGTACCTCACCGGCCTGCGCCACCGGCAGCTCGAGGGCTCCTGGAGCGGCGCGACCGACAGCGCCGGCCCGCTCCGGTCCACCTGCGCCCTGGCGCTCGCGGGCTGCCGCGACCTGCCCGCCCACCGCATCCTCGTCGAGCTCACCCCGCTTTTCGCCGACACGGAAATACCCGTGCAGGCGGCCGCGGCCCGCGCCGTCGCTTCGGTCGGCGTCCCCGCCTCGGCGCTTCTGCTGCGCCTGCGCGCGGAGCTCGGCTCGGGCGGGCCGGAGCTGCTGGGCGCCTGCTACGCCGGGGTGCTCGCGCTCGAGGGCGCGTCCGCGCTCCCCTGGGCCGCGCGGTTTCTCGCGCACGAGGACGACGCTGCCGCCGAGGCCGCCCTGGCCATGGCTGACACGCACGCCCCCGAGGCCTTCACTCTTCTGCGCACGGCGTTTCTCCGCGCCCGCGATCCCGATCCCTGGTACCGCGCCGCGTTGCTGTCCGCCGCCGCGCTTACCCGGCAGGAGGACGCGACGGCCTGGCTCCTCTCGCTCGTCGAAAAGGAGCCGCGCCTGGCCGAAGACGCCGCGGAAGCCTTGTGCCGGGCGGCCCCTTCCGCGTCTACCCTGGCGCGCCTCGACGCGCTCGGGCGTCTCTGCCGTTGACCGCGCGGACCCGAAGCAGCAACCCCGGGCCCAGCTTCGCCATCTACTTACCGGGGCAACAGTTTGAGCGAAGCCGCGATGACAAGTCTGATTCTCTTGGTCGACGACAATGCCGTGCAGGGAACCGCCCGCCGCGACATTCTCGAGCGCGCGGGAGTTTCCGTGCAGCTTGCGAGAAACGGCGAGGAAGCTCTGCGGATGCTGGCCGAGCCGGGCATGCGGGCATCGCTGGGCCTCCTGATCACGGACCACCTGATGCCCGGCATGAACGGCCCCGCGCTGGTGCGATCCATGCTGGCGGAGCTTCCCGGTCTTCCGGTGGTGGTGTTGAGCGGCCTGCCCGGCGCGGAAGCCGAGTACGTCGGGCTCCCCGTGCACTTTCGCCTCAAGCCATTCCCCCCGGGCGAACTGATCCGTCTCACTCGTCATTTGCTCGGCGGCCAGACACTGCTTTCCGCCTGATACGTTTCGATTTTGCACAACTGGTTACTTCGGTAAGTAGATGAGAAATCATCACTCTGGTAATCGTACCCAGAAGGGAATCGCGATCCGGTTCCGAAACTTTTCTGGGCTTCCGTCTGTGTAGCCCCTCATGTTTCTCAGGCTTTCGCCGAAAAGAGAAGCAAGAGATGCCGCAAGGGAGGCCCGAAACACCCATGATCAGGTCCAAGTTTCCGAAACTGCGCAGTGCCGCCGCCCCGGCCGGAGAGCTGCCCCGCTGCGAGCGGTGCGAGAACATCGAACTGCGCCGCCAGGGCCGCGTCGGCTTTCTGGAGCGGGCGGTGCTGCCGCGCTTCGGGTTTTTCCCCTGGGAATGCGGGCTGTGCCGCGATGTCACGTATCGCAAGCAGCGGTCCGCGGCGAAAGTTCCGGCCGAGCGGCCGGTATCGCCCGTCACGGGAGTTCCCGAGTCCCCCCGCACATTCGCCGCCGCCGTCCCAGCTGCCCGGCTGACAATCTACGCGCCGCCGGCGAAGCGGCCCTCGCGGAAAGACCGCGGCGGTGCCGGTCTGCCCGCGACGCTGCAAGGGTCTCTACCCACGCGGTCCACCGCGGCGGCCCGCTGAGGGTAAGCACCAGCTATCGACTGGGTAAGGAGCGAACCTGCCAGAGGTTTGCCTGGACCGATTCCGCTTTGAAGTTCCGGATTTCGGGGCGGCGTTCGATTCCCGGCGCATCCCTCTCCCGGAGCATTGCAAACTTCCGTAAGCGGGTTATGATTGCGGGGAACCAGGGGCGTCCGTTTTGCGTACCTGGTCTTAGCGAGCTTGGCTGGCCCTGGAGCGGGGAATGTGGAAAAAAGCAGCAGCGGCCGTGGGCATCGTCCTCGTGCTCGCGGCCATCGTCGGATTCTCCGTCAAGCGCGCCCAGGGCGCGTACACCAAGGTGTTGACAGGCAAGGTCGAGCGCGGCGATCTCACCTCGGTGGTCAGCGGCACGGGTCAGATCAAGCCGAAGACCTTCGTCAACATCGGGGCCACTGCCTTCGGGCGCATCACCCACCTCTATGTAAAGGAGGGCGAACGCGTGCACCGCGGGCAGCTGCTCGCGGCCATCGAGAACGTGCAGCCGGAGTCCGGGGTCGCCGCGCAGCGTGAGTCCATCAACTCCGCGAAGACCGACATCGGCGCGTTTCAGGCGGCGGAGTCCACCGCCGAGGCCAACATCACCCGCGGCGAGGCCGACCTCCAGCAGAAGCGCCTGGACTACGAGCGCTACCAGCAGCTCTACACGGAAAAGCTGGTTTCCAAGCAAGACTTCGACGCCCGCAAGGCCGCCTTCGACGTGGACGTGGCTTCGCTCGCGCAGTACCGGGCAGCGCTCGCCCAGGCCAAGGCGCAGACCGACTCCGCCCGGGGCAAGCTCGGCATGGCGAATGCCAACCTGCGCTCGGCGGTCGATTCGCTGAGCAAGACCATCTCGATCGCGCCTTACGACGGCATCGTAACCAACCTGCCGGTCCGCGAGGGCGAAACGATGGTCACCGGCATCCAGAACGCCGAAGGCTCGACGCTGATGACCATCGCCGACATGTCCGTGGTCACGGCCGAGGTCAAGATCGACGAGACCGACATCGTCAACGTCAAGGACGGCCAGCCGGTAGCCGTGACGGTGGACGCCGTCCCGGACAGGATTTTCCGGGGCCGCGTCACCGAGGTCGGCAACCAGGCGCTGCTTCGCTCGACCGGCATGGCGACCTCGCAGACCACCAGCGGGACCGAGGAAGCCAAGGACTTCAAGGTGATTGTCACGCTTGACCGGGATCAAGACGTGGCCGCGCTGCGCCCCGGCCTGTCCACCACCGCCAAGATCACCACCGCGGACAAAAAGCAGGTCCTGAGCGTGCCTATCCAGGCCTTGACCACGCCGCCCGCGCCGCCATCGGGCGTCGGCCCGCAGACCGCCTCCGCGGCGCCTGATGTCCAGGGAGTGTTTCTCGTACGGCAGGAGAACGGCAAGCCGCACGCCCACTTCGTCCCGCTCAAGACCGGCATCAGCTGCACCGCGAAAATGGAGGTCTCCGGACCGCTCAAGCCGGGCGACGAGATCGTGACCGGCACCTACAAGGTTCTGCGCGGGCTCAAGGACGATGCGCAGGTCAAGCCCGTTTCCGAAGCCGAGCTCGCGCCCAAGGCCGACGAAGGCTCGTGAGCCGCGCCTCGGGACGAACCACGGGAAAGGAACTGCTCTAGAATCCTAGCCATGGCAGCAGAACCCCAGCAAACCCGCGAGCAGGCCCGGACGGGCTCCCGCAACGATCTTCGGTCCGAGGGCGAGGTCATCGTCGTCGAGGACCTTTGGAAGACGTACCAGATGGGCGAGCAGGCGGTGCACGCGCTCCAGGGCATCAATCTCTCCATCCGGCACAACGAGTACGTCGCCATCATGGGCCCGTCCGGGTCCGGCAAGTCGACCTTGATGAACCTGATCGGCTGCCTCGACACGCCCACCCGGGGCCGCTACCGGCTCAACGACCACCTGGTTTCCGAACTCGACGACGACCAGCTCGCGCGCATTCGCAACAAGGAGATCGGCTTCGTCTTCCAGACATTCAACCTGCTGGCCCGCGCCTCCGCGCTCCACAACGTCGAGCTGCCGCTGATCTACAACGGCACGCCCTCGGCCGAGCGGCTGGAGCGCGCCCGCGCCGCGCTGGTGGCGGTCAACCTTGAGCAGCGCATGGACCACCGGCCCAACGAGCTCTCGGGCGGGCAGCGCCAGAGGGTCGCGATCGCCCGCGCGCTCATCAACCGGCCCTCCATCATCCTGGCCGACGAGCCGACGGGCAATCTCGATTCCAAGACCGGCGACGAGATCATGACCCTGTTCGACGAGCTGCACGCCCGAGGCAACACCATCATCGTCGTCACCCACGAGCCCGATATCGCCGAGTACGCCCACCGTGTCGTCACGATCCGGGACGGCGTCATCGCTTCGGACCAGCCGTCGTCGCGGGTGCGAACGCCGGCCTTGATTCCCTGAATAGATTTGCTGAACATTTGTCCCGTTCCGGCTCATCTTCTCCCGTTCTTCGCCGATACACCCTGTATCGCCCCGCCGCACCCAATCCAACGCGGGGACACACAAAGGGGTTTCGGGAATGGCTTTACACCGGGTAGTGCCCAGCGTGCCCGCGCTCGGCGGCAAATACGTCGAGTCGGAACAACCGCAACGGAGCGGCAAACCAGCCGGCATCACGCTCGGCGAGTGGGGTCTCGGGTCCAGCCGGTGGCGGCTCGGGCCCATGGTCGGCCGCAGCGCCGCCATGGAGCGGCTCTTTCTCCAGATGCGGTACTTGTCCAATCACCTCCGCGTCGCGGTGCTCGAAGGCGAGCACGGCACGGGTAAGCAGCTTGCCGCGCGCACCCTCCACGAGCTCGCCCCGCACCGCGCCGCGCCCTTCGTCGCCTGCGCCGCGGCCCGCTTCTTCTCGGGCGATGCGGCGGAGGGCTTTCTGGCCGCCGCCCGCGGGGGGACACTCTACCTCTCCGGCGTCGAGGAGCTCAACCACGAGCAGCAGGGCCGCTTGCTCCATCTTCTCGAGCGGCTGGGGTACACCGGCGGCCGCTCCCAGGCCGATCCGCGTCCGGCCCACCTCCCTTCGCTCGCGGACGGCCAGCAGCCGCGCGCGCTGCTCGCCTCCTCCACCCGGCCCCTGCGCTCGCTGGTGCTCTACGGCAAGTTCCGGGGCGACCTTCACGCTGTCCTCTCCGCGGTTCACATGACGCTGCCCGCCCTGCGCGACCGCCGCGAGGACATTCCTCTGCTGCTCGACCACTTCCTCAAGCGCATGCCCTTGCCGCTCGAAGGCCGCAGGCTGCGCGGCTACGCTCCGGACCTCCTGCCCGCCTTGCTGGCGCAGCGCTGGTCCGGCAACGTGGCCGAGTTGGCTGCCGCCCTCATCGGCGCGGCCGCTGCCTGCGAAGGCGAGTGGCTGCGGGCCCGCGATCTGCCGCCCCCGGGCGCCGTCCCCTCGCCCCCCGTGCCGG
>CAXUEU010000023.1:18114-20981 GCA_964250195.1 uncultured Acidobacteriaceae bacterium | reverse complement strand
GGTGCCGTCGGTCTGGGCGGCGCGCCCCGGCGAGGGCCCGCGCCGCCAGTCCCCCGCGCCGGCCCGCGCCGAAGCGCCGGTTCCGCCTCGTGAGGAGCAAGCGCCGAAGGACGCCGAGGACGGCGGACCCATGCTCGACCCCAACCTCGACCGCGCGATCCTGCGCCACATCCGCCGGGTGCTGCGCAGCGTGAACGGCAACAAGCTGCGCGCCGCGCGCCTGCTCGGCATCAGCCGGTCCACGCTCTACCGCCTGCTCGAAAGCGAGGCCGCGCGGGAGAAGGGGGATGCCGGCACTGCGGGTTAAAGCATTTTCCCTGAAGGTATACAGGGCCCAATGGCTGTGAACATGGCTTTTCCGGCGGGAAAAGTCACCAGCTTGCCGCGATGGAGACATTCTCCACGCTCCACGGCATCAGGTAAAACTCCTGAGCCGCCGTGGAGTGATGTCAAAACGGCCCTTCCGCGGCGAAGGCGTTCGGCGATCCGGGGAGGCTGCGGTACACTCGGCCCAGCCGAGCTCCCCGCCCCGCATAGGATCGTCCCATGCTTCTGTTTTCTCTTCTCGCCGCCGCTGCCCTGCAACTCCCAACCTCCGCGGCCGCCGACCGCTCCGTCGCGCTCGCCCAGGTCTTCGCCGAGTACTGGCAGGACCGCCTGGAGCACCACCCCGAGTTCGCCACCGCGGCCGGCGACGGGCGGTACAACGCCCGACTCGACGCCTACACTGCCTCGGCCTACAACGAGGAGGTTGCGCGCGGCTCCACCTTTCTGGCCCGGCTGGCCGCGATCGACGACGCGGGGCTGCCCGCCGAGGAGTCTCTCTCGAAGAACCTTCTCGTCCGCCGCCTCGTCGAGGAGCAGCAGGAGGCCGCGTTCTCCCCGTGGGAGCAGCCGGTCAATCAGTATTCCGGGATCCAGGTCTCGCTGCCCCAGCTGGTTTCCGTCGCCCCGTTCGCGACGGTGAAGGATTTCGACGACTGGATCGCGCGCATGCACGCCGTGCCGCAAGCCTTCGCGGAGGTGACCGCGTCGATCGAGGCGGGCATCGCCGACCATCGCACCCCGCCCCGGTTCCTGCTCGAAAAGGTTCTGGCGCAGACGCAAACCCTGGCCGGGCAAAAACCGGAGGACTCGCCCTTTGCCCGTCCGCTCGCCAAGCCGTCCTTCGCGGCCCTGCCCCCGGACGAGCAGGCCCGGATACGGGGGGAGCTGCTCGCCGCGATCCGGACCGACGTGCTCCCCGCCTATGCTCGCTTTGCCCGCTTCGTCCAGTCCACCTACATTCCAGCCGGGCGCGCGGAGCCCGGGGCGTGGTCGCTGCCCGACGGCGACGCCTATTACAGCTTCCGGGTCCGTCAGTCGACCACCACCGAGCTCACCCCGGCGCAGATTCACCAGACCGGCCTGGACGAGGTCGCCCGGGACGAAGCGGAAATTCTCGCGATCGCGCGCAAGCTCGGTTACAAGACCATCGCCGACCTGCGCGCGGCCGTCGCAGCGGACCCGAAGCAGCACCCGGCGAGCCGCGAGGCCTTGCTGGAGGTCTACCGCAAGGACCTGGATGCGATGCGCCCGAAGCTGCCCGGGTACTTCGGGCTGCTGCCGAAGGCGAAGCTGACCGTGGAGCCAGTGCCCGGCTACTCCGAGAAGGAGCAGGCCCCGGCCTATTACCAGCGCGGCACGCCCGACGGCAGCCGCCCCGGCGCGATCTTCATCAACACCTACGACTATGCCCACCGCTCGCTCCCGAACGTGGAGTCGATCGCGTACCACGAGGGCATCCCCGGCCACCACCTGCAGATCTCGATCGCGCAGGAGCTGGCGGGCCTGCCGCAGTTTCGCAAGTACGCCGGCTACACGGCCTACACCGAAGGCTGGGGCTTGTACGCGGAGCGTCTGGGCAAGGACATGGGCTTCTACCGCGACCCCTACTCCGACTACGGCCGGCTCGAAACCGACATCTTCCGCGCGGTACGCCTGGTCGTGGACACGGGCGTCCATGCCCGGCACTGGACCAGGGCTCAGATGATCGACTACTTCCACGCGCACACCGGCCTCGACGAAGCCACGGTGCAGGCCGAAACGGACCGCTACATCGCCTGGCCCGCGCAGGCGCTCGGCTACAAGGTCGGGCAGCTGGAGATTCTGAAACTGCGCGCCGAGGCGCAGGCCGCCCTCGGGCCGCGCTTCCGCTATCCGGCCTTCCATGACGAAATCCTGGGCTCCGGGCCGCTGCCCATGGATACCCTCGAAGACCGCGTTCGAGCGTGGATTCAGACGTCGAAGGCGCAGGCCGCGAAGCCGTAGCGCCTCAGGCGACGTTTTCGTGCGGCAGTGCCGGAGCGGGTGCCGCTTGCTCCACTGCCGGAGCGGCCGGGGGCTGCCTCGGCAGGCGGACCTGCTTCGCGGCGCGACGCCGGCGCACCAGCGAGGTCGCCATCCAGTACAGGCCGCCGAAAGTGAAGGCGAGCACGAAAATGGCGGGCGCGCCGTGCAGTTCGGTCACGTCGTTGTACAAAAGGGCCAGGCCGAAAAATACGAAGACGATGTGCGCGCAGAACACCTCGAGCGAGGCCTTGCCTAAGGTCAGAAACGGCTCGCGCTCGACGAGCGGGAAGACGAAGCGGCGCAGCCAGTAGGCGAGCACCACGAAAGCTGCCAGGTTGAGCAGGCGCAGCGGGCCGATGTGCCACTTGTCGACCTGAAACAGCATGGCCTGCTCGGAGAGCCGCGGCCCCAGCCACCCGTGGCGCACGCCGACGAAGAAGCAGCACACCGCGAAGGCCCCGGCGGCTATCGGGCCGGTGACGCGCCGCAACGGATTTTGCCCCTCCGCCGAGCGGGCCCCCAGCCACAGCCCGGCC
>CAXUEU010000023.1:0-18104 GCA_964250195.1 uncultured Acidobacteriaceae bacterium | reverse complement strand
ATCCACACCCCCTGCCAGGCCAACAGGTTGAACGCGCCTCCCTCCTGCACGGGAATCCGCAGGTGGGTCACGGCGGCGATGCCGTTATGGAGCCAGTCCCGCAAGCCCAGCTGCGCCCCGGCCCACAGGGCGAAGCTCCCGGCGAGCGGCGCGCGCCAGCCCCTTCGGGCCGCCCAGGTCAGCACCACCGGCGTTCCGGCCAGGAACAAGACGTACATGGGCAGGATGTCGAGCAGGGGCGGGCAGTAGAGCAGCAGCAGCGAGCCTACGACCGCGGTCAGGGGCCGCGCGTAGTAGAAGTCGAGCAGGTTGTGGATCGCCTCGCGGTGGGTGTGCGTCGCGAGCGCGGCGATGACCGTGAAGGCCAGCGTCAACATCAGCACGTGGATCCCGTAGATCTTGAGTGCCCGCTTCCACAGCTTCGATTGGAGCCCCGCAGAGTCCTCGGACGCCTGGCGGCTGTAGATGCGGGCCACCAGCAGCGCGGACAGGAAGACGAACCCCTCGGCCGAGGACAGGTAGCCGAGCGGCTGGTTGACCCACGCGCTGGCCCGGGTGGGCAGGTGCGTCAGCGTCATCCATACCAGGAAGAGGCCGCGGAGCGCGTCCAGTTCCGGCCGTCGCTGAAGCTTGGGCAATCGCATGGCGTGTACCGGGTTAGACGGCGCGGGGGCGCACGAGTTGCGGGAATAGCCGAAAGACCGGCGCTGTAGTCGTTTCGTACATGAGCAAGGCGGGCGGAAACGCATGGCGGCGGCAGCTTGGCCCTCCACACTCTCAGGAAAACGGCGCTACCGAATGTACTCCTGGATGAACGGGTCGTCGGAGCGGACCAGGTCCATGGTCGCGCCGTCAAAGACGAGCTTGCCCTGGTGCAGGACCAGAAAGGTCGTGCTCTCATCCACCTTGCCGCCGGGCAGCTTTTCCATCCGGTTTTCGTCCTTGCGGAAGCAGTGCGTGGCGAGCGTGAACGCGTCCTGGAGCCGGTGCGAGACCAGCAGCGAGCTGGACCCGTACACGTCCCGCTGCTTGACGACCAGCTCGATGATGGTGTGCGAGGTGATGGGGTCGAGCCCGCCGGTGGGCGAGTCGTAGAGGACCAGTTCGGGGTCGGAGATGATGGCGCGGGCGATCGAGACCCGCCGCCGCATGCCGCCCGAGAGCTGCGAGGGGAACTTGTCGATGGTGTGCTCGAGCTCGACGAACTTGAGCACCTCGCGCACCCGCCGGTCGATCTCCTCGTCCGCGGTTTTGTCCTCGATGAGCCGGTAGGCGACGTTGTCGCGCACGGTGAGCGAGTCGAACAGCGCGCCCTCCTGGAAGACCATGCCGATATGGTCGCGCAGCGCGAACATCTCCCTGTCCTTGAGCTTGGTGATGTCCTGCCCGAAGATTTTGATCGTTCCGGAGTCGGGACGGACGAGCCCGTTGGCGAGCTTGAGCAGCACCGACTTGCCCACGCCGGCCGGGCCGAGCACGATGCGCGTCTCCCCGCCCTTGACCTCGAACGAGATGCCGTCGAGCACGGAGTGGCCCGCGTTTGAGAGGCAGACGTCCTCGAAGACGACGATCGGCTCGTCCGGGTGCTCTTCCCGCCACGTTTTATGCGCTTCCGGCATCCGTCAGCGCCCGAAGATCCCGATCATCAGCCGCGAAATGACGAAGTCGCTCGCGATGATGAGCACGGAGGAGACGACCACGGCCTGCGTGGTGGACCGGCCCACGCCCTGGGTGCCGCCCTTGGTGTTCATGCCGTAGTAGCAGCCGATGGTGGCGATGATGAAGCCGAAAAAGATGGGCTTGATCAGCCCCTGGAAGACGTCGGCGAACACCAACGACTGGTAGGCGGCGTGAAAGTACTGCGAGCCGCCTTGTCCAAGCAGGAAGACCGCGACCGTGCCGCCGCCCATGGTGCCGACCGCGTCGGACAGGATGGTGAGGAAGAACAGCATGATCACGGTCGCGACGATGCGCGGCATGACCAGCTTCTTGAGCGGGTCGGTGCCGAGCGCGCGCATCGCGTCGATCTGCTCGGTCACCATCATGGAGCCGAGCTCGGAGGCCATTCCGGAGGCGTTGCGGCCCGAAACCATGAGTGAGGTGAGCACCGGGCCGAGCTCCTTGATCATGGAAAACGAAACCAGCTGGCCGGTGATCGCGGTCGCGCCGAACTGCGCCAGCGAGGACGAGGACTGGAGCGCGAGCACGCCGCCGGTGAAGAAGCCGGTGAGCAGCACGATGGGGATCGACCCCACGCCGATCGAGTCCGCCTGGGTGAAGATGTCGGCCATGTAGAGCGGACGCCGGAACAGGTTCCCCAACGCGCGCCCGCTTAGGATGGCGTAGTTCTGCAGCGCGAGGATCGAGCTCTTGGCGAAGCGGTCGAGGGAGTTTTCTGCCATCAGGATCAGTGTAGGGGAGACACGGTTAGGATGCGGGGCGGCGCGCTCAGGCTTCGCGGCCGCGCTTGCGGATCTCGATCGCGAGGCGCTTGATCTTCTGGTTGAGCGTGGAAAGCGGGATGCGGAACTGCTCGGCGGCTTCGGTCTGGTTCCACCCGGACCGCTCCAGCTTATCGACGATGATGCGCCGCTCGATGTCCTCCATGATGTCGAACAGCGAGGCGTGCGCCGCGTGTTCGAGCAGGGAAGAGGAGTAGGACCGGCCGGTGACGTGGGCGGGCAGCAGCTCCAGGCCTACCGTCGGCGCGGTCGAAAGCACCACGCCGCGCTCCATCACGTTTTCGAGCTCGCGCACGTTGCCGGGCCAGTCGTAGTCGACCAGCGCGCGCAGGGCCTCCGGCGAGAGAGTCCGCGGGGGCAGCTCGTTTTCGTCCGAGTAGCGGCGCAGGAAGAAGTTGGCCAGCGCCGGAATGTCCTCGCGCCGGGCGCGCAGGGGCGGCAGCTCGAACCGGATCACGTCGAGCCGGTAGAATAGGTCCTCGCGGAACTTGCCCTGGCGCACGGCCTCGCGCAGGTCCACGTTGGTCGCGGTGATGATGCGCACGTCGACCTGGATCTCCTGCGTGCCGCCGAGGTGCATGAACCGCCTGTCCTGGAGCACCCGCAGGATCTTCGCCTGGGTATCGAGCGGCATGGTCCCGATCTCGTCGAGGAACAGCGTGCCCCCGTTGGCCATCTCGAACAGGCCTTTTTTGGCCGCGATCGCCGAGGTGAACGCGCCCTTGACGTGGCCGAACAGGGTGGACTCGAGCAGGTCGGTCGGCACCGCGCCGGTGTTCACCGGGACGAACGGCTTGTCCTTGCGCGGCGAGTGCGCGTGGACGGCCTTCGCGATCAGCTCCTTGCCCGTGCCGCTCTCGCCCTGGATGAGCACGGTGGACCGCGAAGGGGCCACCTGCGCGACCGTGTCGAAGATGCGCAGCATGACCTCGGACTTGCCGATGATGTTGGGGAAGCTGTAGCGCTGCTTGAGGGCGCGCTTGAGCTGGACGACCTCCTCCTCGGCCCGGGATCGCGCGATGGCGGAGCGGATGTCGGCCAGCAGCTTCTCGTTGTCCCAGGGCTTCTGGACGAAGTTCTGCGCGCCGGCGCGGATCGCGTCGACCACGTTGTCGACCGTGCCGTAGGCGGTGAGCATGATGACCGGCAGCTCCGGCGCGCGCTCGCGGATCGCCCTCAGGATCTCGATGCCGTTGCGGCCCGGCAGCGCCAGGTCCAAGAGGACCAGATCGTAGGGGCGGGCGGCGATCCGGGACAGGCCCGCCTCGCCGTCGATGGCCAGCTCGACCGCATAGCCTTCGAGTTCCAGCAGGGTTTCGAGCGTTTCGCGGATGCCGGCTTCGTCGTCGACGATGAGGATGGTGCGCGTGCCGGCCTCGGACGGGGCGTCGAGGGCGGGAGGCGTGGCGTACAGGGTTTCAGGCATGGGCTGGCGCTTCCTTCAGGGGAAAGTCGAGCGCGAAGGTGGTTCCCGCGCCGGGCCGGCTTTCCACGCGAATCTTGCCCGCGTGTTCCTGCATGATGCCATAGGTAACGGCCAGGCCCAGGCCCGTGCCGCGCCGCTCGCCCTCCTTTGGGGCGGTCTTGGTCGTGAAAAACGGGTCGTAAATGCGGTCGACGTGCTCGGGCGCGATGCCCGATCCGGAGTCCGCCACGGCCACCGTGACCACGCCGTTGTACGAGGTGCTGACGCGCAGACGGCCCCCCGAGGCCATGGCGTCGCGGGCGTTGAGGAACAGGTTGAGGAACACCTGCTGGAGCTTGCCGCCGTTGCCCTGGATCGCGGGCAGTCCGGGGTCGAGCTCGCAGCGAAGCTCGATGCCGGCGGTGCGGAGCTGGTGCTCGACCAGCGCGAGGGTTTCGCGGACGACCGCGTTCAGGTCCACGGGGCGGAACTCGGCCGCGCCGGTGCGGGAAAAGTTCAAGAGGCCGTTGACGATCTCGGAGGCGCGAAAGGTCTGCTTCGTGATCTTGTCGAGCAAGGGGGCGAGCCGCCGATCGTCGCGCAGCTGCTTGGACAGCATTTGCGTGTACGAGGAGATGACGGCGAGCGGCGTGTTGACCTCGTGCGCGACACCGGCGGCCAGCAGGCCGATCGAGGAGAGCTTCTCGGCCTGGGCCAGCTGCGACTCCAGGCCGACCCGGGCGGTGATGTCGTCGATCAGCACGATGCGGCCCAGGGTCTCGAACTCGCGCGAGACGAGCGGCGCGATCGAGATGTTGGCGAAGCGCGGCTCCCCCGCCCCGCCGAGCGCGCGCAGGGGGAACTTCCACAGGTGATGGACGCCGGGCGAGGTCTTGACCCGGTCGAACGCGCGCACGAACTCCTCGTCGAAGACCGAGGCGAGCGGCGCGCCCAGAGTCTCGGCGCGCGGCAGGGCGAACAGAACCTCCATCTGCGCGTTCCAGCTCTCGATCCGCTCGCCGAGATCGACGGCGAGAATGCCGACATTGGTGGACTCGACGATGTTCTCGTTGAATTCTTTCAGTCGCTCGAACTCGGCGATCTTGCGCTGGAGACTGGCGTACAGGGTCGCGTTCTGAATCGCGATGCCCGCGTAGCCGGCGAGCGACTCGAGCAGTTCCACGTCCTCGCTCGACAGGAAGTCGCCTTCGTTGGTCCGGCCCAGGCCCAACACCGCGATGGTGCGCTCCCCGGCGCGGCAGGGCAGGTAGTAGTGCAGCTCGAGCGCGGCCGCGGCGCGGCGCTCGGCCTCGGGAAGGTGCAGGGCCGCCTGCGGGTTCTCGAGGAAAATGTGGGAGCCGGCGCCCCGTTTGTCGAAATCGAGAAAGCCGAGTGACAGCCGCTGCAGCGGCGCGGGCAGGCCGCTGGACGCGCCGAGTTCGAACGAGCCGTCCTCCCCGGCGAGGAAGACGGCGACCCTCGCTACCAGAAGGGTTTGGGCCAGGCGGCCGGTGATGGACCCGAGCAGCGGCTGGAGGTCTGTCTGCGTTCCCAGACCCCTGCCGAACTCGATCAAGGTCTGCCGGGAGTCGTACCGCCGATGGTCGAACAGCCGGTCGACCCGGCCCTGGATGCGCCGCTTGACCGGGTCGAACAGGGCGGAGGTGACGACGATGGCCGCCACCAGCCCCCACACCCCGAAGTTGGGCAGGCGCGTGTGGACCAGGTTCGCCGTCGCGCCCACCACGGCGAAATACACACCCAGCAGCAGAGCGGTCGCGAGCGTGTACGTGACCCCGCGCTTGAAGATCAGGTCCACGTCCATGAGCCGGTAGCGGACGATGGCCCAGGCGAAAAACAGCGGCAGGATGAGAAGCGCCAGAACGGCGGCATCCTTGAGCGCCTCCGGGACGGCCCAGCCCAGCACGTAGGGCACCGCGTACAGCGCCGTGAACGGGAGCACGCCGAGCGCCGCGCCCCGGGTGAGCCACTTGAGCTGCTGGCGGCGCAGGACCTGTCCGGTTTCCGGCCCACGTTCCCGGCCCGCGGCCCTGTATTGCAGGGTGAAGGAAGCCGTCGCGAGCAGGTAAAAGGCCGCCAGGAAGGCCATCGCCGTCTGATCGAGCCGGTGCGCCAGCAACCCGGTAGCCTGCCAGCGCTCGACCGCGTACAGCTGCAGCGCGACCAACGCGGCGGCCGGTGCGTACACCAGCGTGAGGGTGAGCCGGCGGAACCGGGGCGGCCGGCTGAACGCCAGGGCGAAATGGAGGAAAGAGGCGGGCTGGAGAGCGCCCGCGACGATCCCCGCCCAGTATACGGAGCGGTCCATCGCGTCGAACCGGCCCGTGTAGATGAGCGCATACGAGGCGAAGGACAGAAGGCAGAACAGGTAGAAGTGGGTGGCGTGCGGGGCGGTCCACCGCCGGAACAGCACATACAGCCCGATACCCAGGTAGACCAGGGCGATGAAGCGCAGGATGGAGTGGATGCCGGTGTCGGCCGCGTCGAGGATGACCGGAATGTCGAACCGGATGCCTTGGCGCGCGACGGTGTAGTCGACCGAGCCGTAGACCTTGGCGCGGAACTGGGCCCGAACCAGGGCCCCGATGCGTGGGGTGGGCTGTCGATTCGCGGCGAGAAGGAGGTCCCCGGCCTTGATGCCGGCCCGCTCGCCCGCGGAGTTGGCGGGGACGCGCTCGGCGAGCAGACCTCCGGGAGCCTCGGTCCAGGCGATCCCGTCGGTGGGTGTCTGGAAACGCAGTTCCTGCCGGAAATTGCCGGCAGCGAGGACGGCGAGGAAGGCGGTCAGCGCCGCCAGAAGGATTGCCACCGCTCGTGTTTGCGCGACCCGTTCCATTCCATTCGGGATCACGCGCGCGTGATCTCTGGGGAGAGCGTTAGCACGTGAACGGCCACTCCGGAGAGCGCGCATCCATTCCCGTATGGGGGTTGACGGCCTGTTTTCATGAGCGTTCGATTGGAAGTTCCGGCTTCCTCGCAAAAAACGGAGAGCTTCTACCAAAAACTATACAGACGGGCTTGCGCCGTTCAGCCCAGCTTGCGCAGCCAGGCCCGCGCCGCCGCGATCTCCGGGAAGCGGTTTTCCTCCTCCTGGAATGCCCGCGAGTGTACGCAGCGCCGGCCCGCGCGCACCGTCACCGGGTGCTTCAGGTGCAGCATTTCATGGTACATCAGGTATTCGACGGCGCAGCGGGGCGTCGCGGGCCGGTCGAACACGCGCGAGATCATGATGGTGTCGTGCGCCGCGTCGTAGTGGCCCAGCAGGCGCCGGGCCGCCTGCCCGCTCCAGGTAAGCACTGGCCGGCGGAGCAGCCCGCCGAAGAAGCGAGCGTTGAGCGAGTCGAAGACCTCGTCGAGGTTCCAGCGGCCGCCCTGCGCGGACCCGACGCGCTTGCGCCCGCGCAACTGCCGGATGCGCTCGGTTGCCCGGCGGACGGGCTCGGCGAGCGTGTAGCCGCGGTAGAGCGCCGCCTGCTCCGGGAGCACCGGCTTGCGATAGAGCTTGGCCAGCAGGATATGCGCGATCGCCCGCAAAACAGGCTCCGGAGCCGCCTCGAGCAGGTCCGACAGGCGAACCAGCAGCACGCCCTCGCGCAGACGAATGGTGGTGTTGAGCCCGGTAAACGGGTAGAAACGCACTTCCATCGGCGGCATGGGCGCGCGCGGGCGCAGCAGGCGGTATTCGTGGGCGAAAATGAAAGCCGGGTGTAGGAGGTGGGGTGTAGGGAGCAAAGGCGGCGGGGCTAAGTGAATCTCCATACCCTCGTCCATATGCGACAAACCCGATCCCCCCTGCCGCTTCCACCCTACACCCTAAACCCTACCCCCCTACACCCTGCCTCTAGTACTGCCCCTTCTGCGCATTCTCCCCCTTGAGCGCGAACAGCAGCACGGACCGCTCCGTCACCTGGTATACGTCCCCGGTCTTGAAGGTGCCGCTCGCGTCGTTCTCCTCAAGGTTGGTGTCGATCAGCAAGGCCCATTCATCCGAGCCGTAGGACTCCGGCAGGCAGAACTCGACCAACTCGCCGGAGCCGTTGATGACCAGAAGCATGGTGGCATCGCCGCCCCGCTTCACGATGCCCGTCGGCTGCGCGCGGCCATCCATCAGCATGCCGAAGCAGCGCATGTTCGCGTCGCCCCAGTGCTCGCCTTCCATCTCGTTTCCGTTCGCGTTGATCCAGGTCAGGTCCTTGACGCCGAGCGCCTCGTTGTAAGCGCCGGTGTAGAAGCGATTGCGCCTGAGGATGGGGAAGCGGTGACGCAGCCCGGTGAGCTGCTTCACGAAGCCGATCAGGTGCTCGCCCTTGGCGTGCAGGTCCCAGTTGAGCCAGGAGATTTCGTCGTCCTGGCAGTAGGCGTTGTTGTTGCCGCTCTGCGTCCGCCCGAACTCGTCGCCCGCGAGCAGCATGGGCGTGCCCTGCGAGAGCAGCAGCGTGGCGAGCATGTTGCGGATCTGCCGGGAGCGCAGCGCGTTGATCTCCGGGTCGTCCGACGGGCCTTCCACGCCGCAGTTCCAGCTCTTGTTGTTGCTGTTGCCGTCCTGGTTGTCTTCCCCGTTCGCCTCGTTGTGCTTCTCGTTGAAGGTGACCACGTCGTTGAGGGTGAAGCCGTCGTGCGCGGTGAGGAAGTTGACCGAGGACCAGGGCTTGCGGCCCTTGCAGTTGAACAGGTTGGCCGACCCGCACATCTTATCGGTCAGCGCGGAGGCCGGTGCCTCGCCTCGCCAGAAGTCCCGCACCGTGTCGCGGTAGGTGTCGTTCCACTCCGCCCAGCCCGGCGGGAAGCCCCCGACCTGGTAGCCGCCCGGGCCGCAGTCCCACGGCTCGGCGATCAGCTTCACGCCCGCCATCACGGGGTCCTGCGAGCAGGCCTTCAGAAAGCCGCTGCGGTTGTCGAACCCGTTCGGCTCGCGTGCCAGGATCGTCCCCAGGTCGAAGCGGAACCCGTCCACCTTGCACTCGTTCGCCCAGTACCGCAGGGAATCCATGACCATCTGCAGCACGCGCGGGTGGCTCACATTGACGGTGTTGCCGGTGCCGGTCTCGTTGATGTAGTAGCGCGGCTGGTCCGGCATCAGCCGGTAGTAACTCGCGTTGTCGATGCCCTTGAAGCAGAGCGTCGGACCTTTCTCGTTGCCTTCCGCGGTGTGGTTGTAGACCACGTCGAGGATGATCTCGAGGCCCGCCTCGTGGTAGCGCGCGACCATCTCGCGGAACTCCTTGAGCGTGTCGGGCGGGTCGGAAGCGTAGCGGACCGCCGGAGCGAAAAAGGCGATGGTGTCGTAGCCCCAGTAGTTTTTCAGGCCCAGGTCGACCAGGTGGCCGCCGTCGACGAACTTGAACACCGGCAGGAGCTCGACCGAAGTCACGCCGAGCGATTTGATGTAGTCGATCACCGGCTGCTCCGCGAAGCCGGCGAAGGTGCCGCGCAGATTTTCCGGCACGTCCGGGCGCAGCTTGGTGAAGCCCTTGACGTGGGCTTCATAGACCACCGCCTCTTCCCAAGGGACGTGCCTGCGGTCGCGCGCGCCGGACCAGTCAAAGTTCGGGTCGATCACGATGCACTTCGGCATGAACGGCGCGGAGTCGCGCTCGTCGAAGGTCAGATCGTCGCCCGACTCCATGACGTAGCCGAAGATCTCCGGGCCCCACTGCACCTCGCCGATGTGGGCGTAGGCGTAGGGGTCGAGCAGCAGCTTGTTCGGGTTGAAGCGGTGGCCCCGCTCGGGCTCGTAGGGTCCATGGAAGCGGTAGCCGTAGCGCTGGCCGGGCTTCATCCCGGCGACGTAGCCGTGCCAGATTTCATTGGTGTGCTCCGGCAGCTCGATGCGCTGCAGCTCCTCCTTGCCTTGCTCGTCGAAGAGGCAAAGCTCCACCTTGGTCGCGTTCGCGGAAAAAATCGCGAAGTTGACGCCATTGCCGTCCCAGTGCGCGCCGCGCGGAAAATACTGCCCTTCCAAAACCTCGAACTCCTGCCGATCCGTCATTCTCACCTTTGCGTTCGCTCCCACGCGGGAGCGCCTAGTTTCGTCTCGCGGTTGAGATGCAGAAAACCCCGGCTCGTTTTTCGCCGGCGGGGATGCGATAATGAGCTCACTTTGGCCCCGTAGCTCAGGTGGATAGAGCGATGGTTTCCTAAACCACAGGCCGCAAGTTCGAGTCTTGCCGGGGCCACCATCGCTTTCCATCGCCGTTTTTGCCCTTCATGGGTGGGCTCGACGTGGCGCGGCCGGCGTGGCTTTATACGGCCGGCTCAACTCCGCCGCGCTTCGGCAGGCCGCGCTCGCGAGCCTGCCGGGCCGGGCCGGGCGGCGCTCGGTGGTCGTCGAGGGCGCGGCGGTGCGACCAAGCGGCGGGAGCTTCGAATCTTCCCGGGCCTGGAACCAAGCGGGGCGGATGTCCGCTCCCGCTTCACTCCACCTGCGCCAGCCCCCCGGCGCTCCGGAAGCGGATGCGCTCGGGCGGCGGTTGCAGGCCGTATTGCTGGATCTTGTAGAGCAGCGCGCGGTAGGAGATGTTGAGCTCGCCGGCAGCGCGTCGGCGATTCCAGCCGTTCGCGCCGAGAGCTTCGCCGATCAGACGGATCTCCGCTTTGTCCTTGACCTCGCGCACGATGGAGCGCATGCCGTCGTAGGGATGGGCTTCGTCCGCGCAATTGAGACCCCGTCCGGGTCCGCGGCGGATCTTCGACTCCAGCTCGCGCACCGCATCGGCGTCGTCGCGCAGCACCAGCCTGCGTGTCACGAAGTTGCGCAGCTCGCGCAGGTTGCCGGGCCAGCCGTACTCCTGCGCGAGGCCGAGCAGCGCCGGGGAGGGCTCGAAACCCTCGCGGCCCATGTCCCGCGCTTGCCGGCGAAAGCTCTCCCGGAGCAGGAAGGGGATCTCCTCGCGGCGCGCCCGCAGCGGCGGGATGTGAATCTGGAACGCGTTGAGCCGGTAGAACAGGTCCTCGCGGAACCGCTTGTCCGCCACGGCCTCTTCGATGTCGATGTTGGTGGCGGCGAGCACGTGCGCGTCCACCTGGGTGACCGCGCGCGCGCCCAGCCGGCAGAACTGCCCGTTCTGCAGCACATGGAGCAGCTTGGCCTGCATGGGCGCGCTCATCTCGCCGATCTCGTCGAGCAGGATGATGCCCCGGTGCGCCAGGTCGAACTTGCCCGGCTTGGCCTTGGCCGCGCCGGTGAACGCGCCGGCCTCGTAGCCGAACAGCTCGCTCTCGAGCAGGTCCGACGGCAGGGCGGCGCAGTTGACATTGACGAAGGCCTCGCGGCTGCGGTTGGAGTGCTTGTGGAGCAGCAGCGAGACCACCTCCTTGCCGACGCCGCTCTCGCCCAGGATCAGCATGGGCACGTCCACCGAGGCGAGCAGGCGCACGCGATGGTGGACCTCGCGCATGGCCGGGCACGCGGCCAAGAAAAACCGGCCCCCGCCGAGCTCCTCGCAAATGACCTTTCCGTTGCAGGCGGAGGGCGAGGGCGCGCGAACGGGTGCCGGAGCATAGACGGGTGGGTTGGCGGGCTTGAGCCGCCCGAGCAGGCGCTCCAGGTCGCCGCGCAGCAGCGGCTTGGTCAGGGTCAGCTCCACGCCCAGGCTGTTTGCGTAGCGATGCCACGCCAGGTCGCCGGAGTCGGTGAGCACGCACGTCCGCTCACGCGGCACGCGTTCGAAGTAGTCCTCCAGCCGGCAGCGGTCCTTCCACAGAGCGCGCGGGCAGTCGCGGATGACCAGGTCGGGTGCTTCGTCGGGTGCTTCCTCGTCGAGGTACCGGAAAGCTTCCTCGTCGTCCGAGGCATCGTGGACGCGGTGACCCTCGGACGCGAAAGCCGTGTCGAGAAGCATGTGAAAGCGGGGATCGGATGAAACGCCAAGGATCGAAAGCACGTTCAGCATGAGCTTGACCTGTCTTGCGAGTCCGCGGCCGGCGTGAAGGATCTTTTTCGCGACGGTCCGCCGCCCTGGGGGGTGAGCACCTGCATCATAGGGTTTGCCGTGTGGATTTACTACATGGAAAGTAAGAATTCGGTGCGGCGACTTAGCCTCGCGAGCTTGGTTACCCGGGGAACGGTTTAGATGCCGTACTTCCCGCACGAAAGCACTGGCATGGCTGTCTGCGCGGCTTGAGGGTAACAGGTGCGGTTTCCAAGATAACCATCTCAGGTCGACCTCTGGTCACCCTCCGCCGTAGCTGCATGTGCAAAATGTTGCATATCCCGCAAGCCCGACTTACTGCACCGTCTGCACGGACTCCGGCCGCGCGCACTCTCTGCCCAGATACCAGTCCAGCGTCGAGCCCAGCCCCTTGCCGAACAGGGTGGCGGGTTGGTAGCCGAGCAGCCTTTGCGCCTTGCGGATGTCGGCCTGCGAGTGCTCCACATCGCCGACGCGCGGGTTGTCGTGGACCGGCTCCTCGCGGAAGCCGAGCATGCCCGCGAGCGCCGCGTACAGGGCGTTGAGCGAGCACGAGTTGCCCGTGCCCACGTTGATGACCTGCCCGGCGACCTCGGAGGCCGGGGCCCGGCAGGCCAGCAGGTTGGCGAGCACGGCGTTGTCCACGAAGGTGAAGTCGCGGCTTTGCTCGCCGTTGCCGTGGATGTGCGGGATGCGGTTCTCGGCCATCATGCTGACGAACTTCGCGATCACCCCGGAGTACGGCGACTCCGCCGCCTGGCGCGGGCCGAAGATGTTGAAGTAGCGCAGCGACACCGTTTCGAGGCCGTAGGCGCGGTAAAAGGTCTGCATGTAGAACTCGCCGGTGAGCTTTTGCACGGCGTAGGGCGAGAGCGGCTGCGCCGGCATCTCCTCGTGCTTCGACCGCGTGGGCTGGTTGCCGTAGGCCGAGGAGGAGCCCGCGAACACGACCCTGGATACCCCGGCATCGCGGGCGGCGAGCAGGACGTTGAGCGTGCCGTCGACGTTGACGCGGTGGGTGCCGGAAGGGTCCTGGATGGACCGGGGCACCGAGGCGACGGCCGCCTCATGGAGCACGAAGTCGATGCCCGTCATCGCGCCGCGCACGGCTGCGGCGTCGCAGATGTCGGCGGCGCGGAAGTCGATGTCCGAGAGCGCCTCCTCGAGGTTGGTCAGGCAGCCGGTGGAGAGATTGTCGATGCCGCGGACGGTGTGGCCCTGCGCCAGCAGCGCGTGGGCCAGCGAGGAGCCGATGAAGCCGGCGATGCCGGTGACGAGATAGCGTGCCATGGGTCTTTGCCTCTGTATGCGGCTTGCGCCGTTGCTCTGCTGCCGATGCAACTGGGCAACCAAGGCAAACCGTGGCCTAGGGGCCTGAAACGCGCCCGCGCGGCTCGCGGAGTGCACAGCATTGTGCAATCCCGTGCGCACTCGGGCTGTTTTGCCGGATTTTCTTCAGGATGCGGAGTGGCGTTTGCCGTGCAGTGCTCCGGGTTGAGGACAGACACGATGACGGCGATCCCGATTCTGGATCTGGGGCGGCAGTTCGAGGGCTTGCGCGAGCAAATCACGGCCGCGGTCCTGGGCGTGCTGGAGCGGCAGCATTTCATCCTGGGGCCGAACGTGGCGGCCCTGGAGCGCGAGGTCGCCTCGTTCTGCGGGGTCGAGGAGGCGGTCGGCGTGGCGTCCGGCACCGACGCGCTGCTGCTTTCGCTGGCGGCGGCCGGGGTGGGGCCGGGCGACGAGGTCGTGGTGCCCGCGTTCTCGTTCATCGCGACGGCCGATGTGGTGAGCCTTCTGGGCGCGACGCCGGTGTTCGCGGACATCGAGCCCGGGAGCTTCGACCTCGATGTGGACTCGGCGCGGGCGCGCGTAACGGCCCGGACCAGGGCGATCGTCCCGGTGCACCTGTACGGGCGGCCCGCGGCGATGGATGGGGTGCTCGCCCTGGCCCGGGAGCATGGGCTGGCGGTGGTGGAGGATTGCGCGCAGGCCATGGGGGCTCTGTCTCGCGGCAAGCCCGTGGGGTCGCTGGGCGACTATGGCTGCCTGAGCTTTTTCCCCAGCAAGAACCTGGGGGGCTGCGGCGACGGCGGCATGATCCTGGTGAACGGGAAGGAGAAAGCGGACCGCCTGCGGATGCTGCGCGCCCACGGCAGCCGCCGCAAGTACCGCAGCGAGGCGCAGGGCTGGAACAGCCGCCTGGACGAGCTGCAGGCCGCGATCCTTCGGGTCAAGCTGCCGCGCCTGCCCGCCTGGAACGAAGCGCGGCGCGCGCGGGCCCGCACGTACGGTGAGCTGCTCGCGGGCGTCGTCGAGACGCCGGAGATCGTGCCGGGCCACGTCTTTCACCAGTACACGGTGCGTGTGCCGAACCGCGAGCGGGTGGCGCGGGCCCTGGAGGAGGCCGGGGTGCAGACCTTCGTGTACTACCCGGTTCCGCTGCACCTGCAGCCCATGTACGCGCACCTGGGCCATCGCGCGGGCGACCTGCCGGAGGCCGAGCGGGCGGCGCGGGAGGTGCTCTCGCTGCCCATGTTCCCCGAGCTGCGCGCCGGCGAGCAGGGGCGGGTGGCCGCGGCGCTCGCATCGGCTTTAGAGCCCGATTTGGAGGAGGCCCCATGCTGATCTGCGGAAAGGCCCTGCCGCCGCGCGCGGCGCTGCTGCTCACCTCGGACTTCCTCTTGTTCACGCTCGCGTTGCCGCTCCTGCTGGCCTCCTCCCTGCTGCTGATTCTGCCGTGGGCGCACCCGCACGCGTCGCTGGCCTTGTTCGCGCGGCTGGCCGGGGCGGGGCTCCTGTGCCAGGTCGTGTATTATTACAACGACCTTTACAACCTGCAGACGGTGCGGCGGCCGGGGCGGGTGCTGCTGGGCCTCTTGCAGGCGACCGGGATGCTCCTGCTGCTCCTGGGCGCGATTTACGGCGCGTGGCCGCGCGTGTCGCCGGGCATTGACCGCACGCTGGCCCTGCTGGCGCTGCTGTTCGCCGCGGCGGGCGTGTCGCGCGTGCTGGCCCTGCCGCGGCGCCGGGAGCAGGTGCTGGTCGTCGGCGGGTCGGAGCAAGCGGACGCGGTGGCCGAGGCGATCGCGGCCTGCCCGGAGTGGAACATCCGGGTGCGCAGCCGGCTCACCGCAGCTGAACTGTGCGCCTACACCGCCCCGCCACGGCCCTGCAACGGGGTCATCGTGTGCGGCGACGCGGCCGGCGCGCCGCTGATGCACACCCTGCTCGAGTGGAAGCTGCGCGGGTTGCGGGTGGAGGAGGCGAACTCGTTCTACGAGCGCGCGCTCGGCCGGGTCAGCATCGACCAGATCCAGCCGGAGTGGTTCGTGTTCTCGACCGGCTTCGCGAACGGGGAGCGCAAGCGGGTGCTCAAACGACTGTTCGACGTGCTCGCGGCGGTAGTTTTAGGTTTTGCGGCCTTGCCCGCGATGGCCCTGGTCGCGGTCGCGATCCGGCTCGAGGGCGCGGGCCCCGTGCTGTTCTCGCAGGACCGGGTGGGGCTGCACGACCGGCTATTTCGGATTTACAAGTTTCGGACCATGCGTCCAGCGCGCCCGGCCGCCGACCCCGAGGTGCGTTGGGTATCGCAGGAGAGCGAGCGCATCACGCCGCTGGGCGGGTTTCTGCGGACCTTCCGGCTCGACGAGCTGCCGCAGCTGTGGAACGTCCTGCGCGGCGAGATGAGCCTGGTGGGCCCGCGTCCGGAGCAGCCCGGGTTCTGCGACCTGTTGGCGCGGGAGATCCCCTACTACGGCCAGCGCCACACGGTGCCGCCGGGCCTCACCGGTTGGGCGCAGGTGCGCTACCGCTACGGGGCCAGCGTGGAGGAGTCGCGGCGCAAGCTCGAATACGACCTGTTCTACGTAAAGAACCTGTCGCTCCGGCTGGACCTGGCGGTGCTGCTGGAGACGGTCAAGGTAGTGTTGGTGGGCCGGGGGGCGCGCTGAAACGCGTCGTCATGCCGCTCAGTTCGGGCATGGCAAGGTCTTTCCGAAACCGCCTTACGTTCTCCAGAAGAGCGAATACCCAAGCCGCGCGGCGGAGAAACGCCCTTGTGCGTCGGTGAGCATCCCGTCCCAGACGTTCACGCGGGGGATGGCGAGCGGGTCGGTCGCTGTTGTCCACAGGCCTGGGCTGTTGAGGAAGCCATAGCGGTAACCCGCGGCGCGCGCGGCCGCGACGACCTGCGGGTTCGCGTCGCCGTTGGGGTAGGCGAGTGCCTCCGACGGAGCGACGTGCGTGGCCAGGTGCATGCGCGAGCAGCGGAGCTCCTCCCGCAGCTGCGCCGGGGCAAGCTGCGTGAGGAGGGGATGGGTCACCGTGTGCGCGCCGATGGGAACGCCCTCCCGGTGCAGCCCGCACAGCTCGGGCCAGGAGAGGAGCCGCTCTCGTGGATCGAAGTTCGGGCGCTCGTTTTGGGCGTGGAGGAAGCGGTCGAGCGTGGCGGGGGAGAACTGCTTGAGGAACGGCAGAAAGCTTTCCGGGTCCCGCTCCAGGGCAGGGAGGCCCGGCAGCGGCAACCGCGGCGAACGCCAGGGCCACTCGGCCAGCGCGCGATGGAGGCCGGCTTGCGCGCTCGTTTCCGCGGCAAGGCCCAGGAAGCGCTCGACCCAGAACGGCTCCGACATGCCGGTGAGCCCGGTGGTCGCGAACACGCACCAGGGCAGCCCGGCGCGCCGCAGATGAGGTGCCGCGATCTCGAGGGTGTCGGCCCAGCCGTCGTCGAAGGTGACGAGCACGCGCGGGTGATTTCGTCTCGGGGTTTCGAGCGCGTCGGCGAGGGCGACGCATCGGCACTCCTCCGCCAGGTACGCGACCAGCCGGGCAAACAGGCTTTCGCGCAGGACCATGCCGCGCGGAGAGCGCACGCGCGCGAGCTCGGCATCGGGCACGACGCGGTGCAGGGTAAGCACCACGACCCCCCGGCGCGCCGCGCCCGCGCGGGCCAGGGTAAGCGCGCCGGAGGCGGCCAGGGTGGACAGAAGAGCGTCGCGCGTCGGCGGGTTCATACGGATGGGGTCGGCATGCGGAGCATGGATTGGAGCATGGATCGGTACACGGCCTCGTGCGATTTGACCATACGGTCAAACGAGAATTGCTGTCTAACATACACCAAACCGCGCCGGCCCATCGTGAAACGCAGTGGTTCACTCGCAAGCAGGGCCAGGACGCGGGCGGCCGCGCCCTCGTGGTCGCCCGGCTCGACCAGAAAGCCGGTTTCCCCATCGAGCATGGCTTCGGGGGTGCCGCCGACCCGTGTCGCTACCACCGGAAGCCCCGCCGCCATGGCTTCGAGCACCACGTTGGGGAAGCCCTCGGTCCCGGACAGGAGGCAGAAGACGTCGCTCGCGCGCAGGAGCGGGGCGGTGTGCGGCACGGAGCCGAGGAAGTGCGTTTGCCCCGCGATGCCGAGCGAGCGGGCGAGGGCGACGAGCTCACGGTGCAGCGCGGGATCGCTCCACTGGCCTGCGATCGCGAACTGCGCGTCGTTTCGCCGCCGCGACACCAGGGCCGCGCAGCGCAGGAACCAGTCCAGGCGCTTCCAGGGCTGGAGATTGGCGACCGTCGTGACCAGTGGGCCGTGAGCCGGAAAGCCGAGGGCGGCGCGAGTGTCGTTTCGGCAAAATTCGGGCGCGAGGAAAGGCGCGAGGTCCACCCCGTTCGGGATCGCGAGGACGCGCCCGGGCCGGGCGCGGTCGCGGCGCAGCACCTCGGCCCGCACCTGTTCGGAGACGGTGAGGATGCGGGCGCAGCGGGCGGCCATGAAGCGGTAGGCGAGCGCGTGCTTGCCCCGGCGCAGGATGCCCATGTCGCGGCGGCTGGAGACCAGCGCGGGCACGCCGGAGAGCGAAGCGACGAGCCCTCCGAACAGGTCGGCTGTCTCGAAGAAGGTGTGCGCGACAACGGGCTGCCGGGCGCGGATGAGCCGGCGCAGGGCGCGGGCGGCCTGGAAGGCTTGGAAGTCATACGTCCGGCGCAGGGGCAGCACGCAAACCGGGCACTCGCCCGGAACAGGCCGGGCAGCCTCGGCGAGCGGACGCGCGAGCGCGGCGGCCATGGGGTGCAGGCTGCCCTGGAATGACACGATCGCCGGGGCATGGCCGCGCGCCGCCAGCGCCTGGGCCAGCGCGAGCAGCATGCGCTCGCCCCCGCCCATCTCCGTGAGCTGGTCGACCAGGAAGAGGATGGAGAGCGCGCGGCGGCTATTTGCATGCATCGCTCTCGCCTTGCGCGCGCTGAGCCGTTTGTCCCAACCCCGCGAGCCCGCGCGGCACGGAGCCCCCGCCCAGCCAGCGGTTG
>CAXUEU010000022.1:0-31279 GCA_964250195.1 uncultured Acidobacteriaceae bacterium | reverse complement strand
GTGGGGATCGGGATGGACGGGGCGGAGGCGACCATGGTGGCCTGGATGGCGCCCTGCGTGTCCGAGCGATCGCCCCAGGCCTTGCCGTGGATGTGCAGGACCGCGAGCAGCGCGAACGAGCCGAAGACGGCGGCGTGGAGCAGCAGCGAACCGAAGGCCGGGCGGCCGAGCGGTTCGGGGTCGAGTTGGCGGATGCGAAAGGCCATGCGTGGTTTGCGTTCCGAACTCGATTTTAGACGGTGCCGGAGTACTTGTTTGGAACAGGTTCGCTTCTTTGTGTACCTTCTCAGCCATGTGCGCTGCACGAAGATCGCGAAGGCAGAGTTCGAGCAATCCCCTAAAGTCTGTACTTAACGTCACACCAGTGTTTTCGCCGGGTTGCGGAGCATGAGGCGGAGCAAGGCGAGCAGGTGGAGGCCTTTGAGGGTCGTTGCAAGCCGTTCGTAGTCCCGCGCGAGGCGATGCAACCGGGCCGCCCAGGCGAAGCAGCGTTCGACCATGCGAGCTGCGGGGCAGCAGCACGAAGCCGCGCTTGGCTGCGGACACCGCGTGCCAGGCCGGCAGGGTCGTTCGTGCATGCGTGCGCCACGGCGAGCCGGTTTCGGCGATCCAGCGCACCGCGTTGACCACGGCCCGCGGCTCCTACTCCCGCCGCGGACCGTCTTCGCGGCACACCTGCAGATACGGCGGCACGAACCGCTGCTGCTCATCCGTCTCATCGCTTGGGTAGCCGATTTTGCGCGCCATCCAGCCTTGCTGGACCCGGCGCTCCGCCCGCAGCGAAGTGGCTGCCTGGATGCATGTTAAGAACAGCCTTTAGCGGGTTGGACGCGCCGACTCGGGCGGACTACCGGGCTTTTCGGATTGGAGGGCGTCGAGTTCCGCCACCGCTTCTTCGTCGAGCGAAACGGACGCGGCAGCCACGTTCTCTTCCAGGTGCGCGAGGCTCGCGGTTCCGGGGATCAGCAGCGTGTTGGGGGTGTGCCCGAGCAGCCAGGCCAGGCCGACCTGCGACGGTGTGACGGCCAGCCGCGCGGCAATCTCGATGACACGCCTCTGGGCGGTGACTTTGAGTGAACCCGGCATGGTCCCGCCCAATGGGAAGAACGGCACCCACGCGATCCGGTTCGCGAGGCAGAACGCGAGGAGGCCTTCAAACTCGCGGTTGACCAGGCTGTAGGCGTTTTGAACGCAGGCAATGCCCGCGGGAAGCGCGCGTTCGAGCCCGTCCAGGTCGACGGCGCTCAACCCGATGGCGCCAATCTTTCCCTCGTCGCGCAAGGCGGTCATCACGGCCATCTGGTCCTCGATGGCGACGATCTGATCGCCCTCGGCGGTGAGCCCCGGCCCCACATCGGCGCGGCGCAGGTTGACCAGCGGAATCCGCTCCATGCCGAGGCTGGCGAGGTTGTCTTCGACGCTGGCACGGAGCTGCTCAGGGCGCTGCGCGAGTTTGACGGGGAACTTGCCGTTCGGATCATGGTCGGCTCCGACCTTGCTGGCCACCACCACCCCATCCGCCGGGCGGAGCACCTTGCGTATCAACCCGTTGACGAAACCATCACCGTAGAACTGTGCCGTGTCGATGTGGTTGACACCGAGCGCGATCGCGCGTTCGAGCAGCGCCGTGGCGGCAGCCGGATCGGCGGAAGACAGGCGAAGCTGCATCGCCCCGTAACCCACGCGCGCTACATCCCGATCGCCGAGAGGGTAGGTGCCACCAGGCGCCGGGATAGATCGTGTGTTTTCCGACATCTCAAAGTCCTTGGATTGGAGTTATTTGCCTTGCAGAGGCTGAGTCACGATGCTGATGTTGGTGATACCGGCCTGCTTTACCGCGTCCATCACGGAGGCGAACGCGCCGAAGGGGACCTTCTCGTCCGCGCGCAGGTAGATGACCTTGTCGGCATTGCCGGCGTCGGCGGAACCGGGGCTGCGGAGCTTCGCGGGCAGGTCGGCGAGGTTGACGGGCACGTCGCCGAGGAAGACGTTTTGCTGCCGGTCGATGGTCACCACCGCGCGCTGCTGCGTGACCTCGCGCACCGTCTTCGTCTTCGGCACCGCGACCTCAATGCCCGACTGAAGCACCGGCGCGGTGAGCATGAAGATGACCAGCAGGACCAGCACCACGTCGACCAGCGGCGTGATGTTGATCTCCGCGAGCGCGGTTTGGGTGTGGCCGCCCCTAGTTGTGAACGCCACGGGCGGGCTCCCCTTCGAACTGCCGCGGGTCGGCTCCCGGCCGGAGCTGCACCTCTTCAAGCGAGTTGAGCAGCTCGCGGGCGAAGTCGTCGTTGCGCGCGCCGAACTCGCGGCAGCGCGCGGTGAACTGGTTGTAGGCCACTACCGCCGGGATGGCGACGAGCAGCCCGGCGGCGGTGGTGATCAGAGCCTCCGACACGCCGGGCGCGACCGCGCGGAGGGTCGCCGCGCCCGCCGTGCCCAGGCCGTGGAAGGCATCGACAATGCCGATGACGGTGCCGAACAGGCCGATGAAGGGTGAGATGGCCCCGATGGTGGCCAGCCAGGTGAGCCGGTTTTCGAGCGTGGTCAGCGACTCCGAGGACGCTGTTTGCGCCGAGCGCTCGAGCGCGGTGATATTGCGCGGCGGGCCGCCCCCGCCGGTCTGGCGGCGGTAGGTCTCGTAGACCTCGTCGAAGACCAGCACCAGGGGCGAGGGCTTGAACTGCTCGCTGACGGTCGCGATCTCCTGCAGGCGCTGGGCCTTGCGGAAGGCGCGCAGGAAGCGGGTGCTTTGCGAGCGGGCTCGCCGAAAGGTCCCGAGCTTGCCGAAGATGATGGCCCAGGAGTAGAGGCTGGCCAGCAACAGGAGCCCCAGAACCGCGAGCGCGACCGGGCCGGAGTTGGCGAGCAGGGAAACGAGGGCGGTGCCGCCGTGCTCGACCGGCGGGGGGGCGGCGGAGGGGTCGGCGTCGGCTTGCAGGAGAAGGGCAAAGGAGAGGAGAGGGGTCATGCGTCGGCTCAGGTTTTACGGTACCGCATTCCCGGTGCGGGCGCGGCGATTCCGCCGGGCAAATCCGGCGCGGGAGTGCCGGAATGGGAACGGCGCGCTCCCCAGTTCCGAAACGGGAAAGCGCGGCCGACGTTACGGAAGTGAGGGGCGAACAGCGCGCGAAGACTGCTATGCTCACACCCATGCTGCTGGAGCTGCGCGCGGAAAACTACGCCGTGATCGACCACGCGATCGCCAACTTCGGCCCGGGGCTGAACCTGCTCACGGGCGAAACCGGCGCGGGCAAGTCGATCTTGGTGGATGCTCTGGCGCTGCTGATGGGGCAAAAAGCATCGAGCGACATCGTCCGGCACGGGGCGGAGAAGGCCGTGGTGGCGTGTGTGTTCGAAGGAACGCCGGGCGCGGAAGCGGTCCTGGAGGAGAACGGGCTGGACCCGCAGGGCGCGGAAGTGATCCTGCGGCGGGAGGTTCTGGCGACGGGCAAGGGTCGGGTGTTCGTCAATAACCAGCCGGCGACGGTGGGGGTTTTGCGGCAGCTGGCACCGGAGCTGGCGCTGGTGCACGCGCAGTCCGAAACCGGCGGGGACTTCGACGAGGCACAGCAGCGGGGGCTGCTGGACCGGTTCGCGGGGCTCTCGACCGAGGCGGCGGCGGCGGCCTACCGGCAGTGGCGGGCGGTGCAGGCGCGGCTCAAGGCGATGGAGCAGGAGGAGCAGGACCGTTTGCGCGCGCTCGATCTGTGGAGTTTCCAGGATAGGGAAATCGGCTCGGTCGCGCCGCTGCCGGACGAAGACGCGAGCTTGGAGGCGGAGCGGCGGGTGCTGGCGAACTCGGAGAAGCTGATGGCCGCCTCCATGAGCGCGCACGAGCTTCTCTATGAGGGGTCGGCGTCGGCTGAAGCCGCGCTGGCGGCCGCGTTGAAGCAGGTGGAGGAGCTGGCGCGCTACGATGCGCGCTTCGCCGAGCAGGTTTCGCAGCTGGTCGAGGCGCGCGCGGCGGTCGGGGATGTTTCAGCGACCGTGCGGGACTATGCCGAATCGATCCAGAGCTCGCCGGACAGGCTCGAGGAGATCGAGGACCGCCTGGCGGCGCTGGACCGGTTGAAGCGCAAGTACGGCCCGACGCTCGCGGACGTGCTCGCGTACGGCGAACAGGTCGCGGCGAAGATCGCGGAGATCGAGAACCGGGACGAGATCGTGAAGGCTCTGAAAGTGGAGCTCGCCGGCGCGGAGGCGGGCTATCGCGCGGCGGCGGCGGCGTTGTCGGCCCAGCGCGTGGAAGCCGGGGCAAAGCTGGGCAAGCTGGCGGAGCGGCAGATCAACGACTTGGCGATGCGGGTGCGGTTCGAGGTTTCCGTGCTCGGGAGGCAGGAGCCGGCGTGTTGGGCCGCGCACGGGTGGGACCTGGTCGCCTGCCGGATCGCAACCAACGCCGGCGAGCCGATGAAACCGCTGGACGAGGTGGCCTCGGGCGGCGAGATGTCGCGCGTGCTGCTGGCCTTGAAGGTGAGCGTGGAAGAGGGGGCGCAGGCCCGCGGACGCCGGAAAACGCAAGCTCCTCGAACATTGGTCTTCGACGAAATCGATATCGGCATCGGCGGGCGCGCGGCGGAGGCGGTCGGGCAAAAGCTCAAGGCGCTCTCGCGCACGCAGCAGGTGTTGTGCGTGACGCACCTTCCGCAGATCGCGGCGTTCGCCGACCAGCACTTCCTCATCGAGAAGCGCGAGAAAGCGGCGCGCACGGCCACCAGCGTACGGCTGATCGGGCATGAGGAGCGGGCCGAAGAGCTGGCGCGGATGATCTCCGGGGCGACCGTGACGGAGACGAGCCGGAGGCACGCGGAGCAGATGCTTGCGGCGAGCCGGTGAATTTGCTTGTAGTTGACATCGTACGATGCATGATGTTTGGTGCTCCAAGAGACGATCATGCGCACAACACTTGCAATCGACGATGACGTTCTGGAAGCTGTCAAGGAACTGGCGAGAACAGAGCGAAAGAGCATTGGGGAGCTGATTTCCTCGCTTGCGAGAACAGCAATGCGCCCGGCAAGCGCAGGAGAGAGGGTTAGGAACGGCGTTCCTCTCCTGGCGGTTTCGCCGGGCTCTCCGCGCGTAACGACTAAGTCTGTAAAGCGGCTCGATCAGGAGCTTTCCTGAGCCGATACTTGTTAGACATCAATGTTCTGATTGCCTTGGTGGACCCGGCCCATCTCCGTCACGAAGATGCACATGGCCGGTTGCCGCCAAAGAAAGCCGGGCATGGGCAACCTGCCCTGTTACCGAGAACGGCCTGATCCGCATACTCGGGCATGCACGCTATCCAAACTCGCCTAGTATCGAGGGAGCGACGCTTCTGGCGGCAAAGCTCACCGCTTTGCCGGGCCATACGTTCTGGCAGGACAAGATCAGCCTTCTTGATCGCAAGCGCGTCGATCGGTCGCGGCTCTTGAATGCGTCGTGGGTCACGGACACTTACCTGCTTGCTCTAGCGAACGCGCATGGCGGGCTGCTCGCAACCTTTGACCATCGCCTGGTTACGTCCGCCGCGATCGGCGGTGCAAGCGCCCTGCATTTGATTCAATAAAGCGGCTCTATCCAAGATTCCGGAAAGCGCAGCCGCTACCGCCCAACTTTGTATCTATCGAGCCTTCGAAACAGCACGGAAGTATCGACGTAGATCGGACTGTCCGGCACGGTGAGCCTGGTCACGTCGAACCATGCCTCGCCGCGCCGCTGGCGCGCAATCCTCTGTTGGGGATCGATAATCCACAAATTCGGCACGCCCATGGTGGCATAGTCGCGCATGCGCTCATCGATTTCACCGTAGGTGTTGCTCGGCGAGACGATCTCGATGACGAGCAGGGGCGGAGCGACCAGGATCTCGGGTGAGTCGCCTGCGGGGATCATGACAATGTCGGGAAGTCGAACCTTGCTTTCGGAAACCTGGGTGCGCGCGTCCGGGCCGCCGATAATGCCCCACTCGTCTTCGTGCTGATCGAACCAAGAACAGAGCAGGGACTGAAGGCGTACATGGGCCCACATGACCACGGGGTTGTCCTCCAGATTCGTGTGCTTGGGCCGCAGCTCGCCGTCGATGTACTCGACATCGGGTCGGTAATCGGTCCTGAGGTACTCCTGGAGAGAGACAAGGGTCGGAGCGGTCATGGGTGCCTCGCTGTCGAGAGTATAGGCCAGTGTGTGGCGCGCGAGTGCACCCGTGCCGGTGCACTTTCTCGCTTCCCCGGGGTCTTGCCGGGTATACTCAGGGGATGGCCGCTACCGTCCAGATCTCGCTTGATTCACCCCGCTTGCCCGGTACCAAGCGCGTTTTACTGCTCAAGCCGCGCGGTTTCTGCGCGGGGGTTGTCCGCGCCATCGATATCGTCAACATCGCGCTCGAGACCTTCGGGGCGCCGATTTACGTGCGCAAGGAGATCGTGCACAACAGCTTCGTGGTGAACGAGCTGGCGGCGAAGGGCGCGGTTTTCGTCGACGACATCGCGGAGGTGCCGGAAGGCGCGCGCGTCATTTATTCGGCGCACGGGGTCTCTCCGGCGGTGCGCGAGAACTCGAAGCAGCGCCGGCTCAAGGTGATCGACGCCACCTGCCCGCTGGTAACCAAGGTTCACGTGGAGGCGATCAAGTTCGCCAAGCAGGGCTACTCGCTGGTCCTGATCGGCCACCGCGACCATGATGAAATCGAAGGCACGCTCGGCGAGGCGCCGGACGTGACGCAGGTGGTCTCGACGGTTGAGGAGGTGCAGGCGCTGGAGGTGCCGGACCCCGAGCACGTGGCGTATCTGACCCAGACGACGCTGTCGCTCGACGAGGCGCGGGACATCATCCAGGCGCTGAAGGAGAAGTTCCCGAAGATCGCCGGGCCCCACTCGCAGGACATTTGCTACGCGACCGAGAACCGGCAGGTAGCGGTAAAGAACGTGGCGCACAAGGCAGACCTGGTGCTGGTGGTGGGGTCGACGAACTCGTCGAATTCGAACCGTCTGGTGGAGGTTTCGCAGAACCTGAGCACGAAGAGCTACCTGATCGACAAGGCCGAGGACATCCGTCCGGAGTGGCTGGAGGGGGTCGCGACCGTGGCGGTCACCGCCGGGGCGTCCGCTCCGGAGATTCTGGTCGAGGGCGTGGTGGATTTTCTGTCGACCCGGGGCTACGGCGACGCCGAAGAGGTCGAGGTGATGCCGGAAAACGTGCGGTTCGGGCTGCCGCCGGAGATCGCGCAGGCCGGGGCGGCGCGGTAAAAGAAGCGGGGCGGAGCCCGGCGGAGTCAAATCGAAACGCATGAGTACAGCTACGCAGTGGGGACAACCCGGCGAGGAAGCCTCGAAGCTGAAGTTCGGACGGCTGGACGCCGGGTTGGCGCGGGTCGCGGAGGCGATCGGCCGGGCGTGCGGGAATATCTTCGCGAAGCAGGCGGCGGAGGGTTTTTGGTGCGGCGAGCTCGAGGCCGATGCCATGCTCGAGGCTGACTATATCTTCGTCCACATGCTGCTGGGCACGGGTGAGCCGGGGCGGCTCGGGCGCGCGCTGACCGAGTTGCTGCGCTACCAAAACGAGGATGGCGGCTGGTCGATCTATCCCGGCGGTCCGTCGAACGTCTCGCTGTCGGTCAAGTGCTACTTCGCCTGCAAGCTGATGGGTCGGTCCGCGAATGACCCGGCCCTCACGAAGGCGCGGGAGTGGATCCTGGCTAACGGCGGCGTGGTGGAGTGCAACACCTTTACCAAAATCTATCTCTGCTTCATGGGCCAGTACGACTACGACGCGGTGCCGGCGGTGCCGCCGGAGATCGTGCTGTTCCCCAACTGGTGCTACTTCAACGTGTACGAGATCAGCGCGTGGTCGCGCGCGATCCTGGTGCCGCTCTCGATCGCCTACGCGAAGAAGCCGTTCAAGAAGATCGCCCCGGAGCAGGGCATCGACGAGCTTTTTGTCGGCGGCCGCGAGAACGCGGACCTGCACCTGCGCTGGGACCGGAAGGCGGTTTCCTGGCGCAACTTCTTCCTGCTCGCCGACCGGATGACGCACTGGTTCGAGCGGGTGCACATACGGCCGCTGCGGAAGATCGCGCTCAAGAAAGCCGAAAAGTGGATGCTGACGCGGCTGGAAATGGCGGACGGCCTCGGTGCCATTTACCCCGCCATGCTGAATGCGATGATCGCGCTGCGCTGGCTGGGTTACTCGCTCGACGACCCGCAGATGATCCGGGCGCTCGACGAGTTCGAGAAGCTCGGGATCGATCAGCCCGAGGGCACGCCGGAGTATCCGCAGCCGACTTTCCGGATGCAGCCCTGCATGTCGCCGGTTTGGGATACGGCGCAGGCCGTCTTCGCGCTGGGCGAGGCCGGAGTGGACCGCAGCGACCCGCGCCTGCTCCGGGCCGCCGACTGGATGCTGTCGAAAGAGGTCCGGCACCGGGGCGACTGGGCCGAGAAGGTGAAGCGCACCGAGCCGGGCGGCTGGTACTTCGAGTTCAACAATGAGTGGTACCCGGACGTGGACGACACAGCGCAGGTGCTGCTGGCGCTCAACAAGGTCGACAACCCGCGCGAGCGCTACCAGTACGACGTGAGCCGGCGGGCGATCGACTGGATTTTCGCCATGCAGTGCCGGAACGGAGGCTGGGCGTCGTTCGACAAGGACAACGACAAGATGATCTTCCAGCACATCCCGTTCGCCGATCACAATGCGATGCTGGACCCGCCGACGGTGGACATCACGGGGCGTGTGCTCGAAACACTGTCGATCTACGGCTATACCCGCGCGGACAAGCGCGTGGACCGTGCGATTCGGTTCATCCTGGCCGAGCAGGAATCGGACGGGTCGTGGTTCGGGCGCTGGGGCGTGAACTATCTCTATGGGACTTTTTTAGTTCTGCGCGGTCTGGAGTCGATGGGCGTGTGGAATCACGAGCCCGAAATTCAGCAGGCCGCGGAGTGGATCCGCATGGTGCAGAACGCGGACGGCGGCTGGGGCGAGAGCTGCCGGAGCTACGACGAGCCGGACACCCGCGGCGTGGGGCCGAGCACGCCCTCGCAAACCGCCTGGGGCCTGTTGGGGCTGTTGGCCGCGGGCGACAAGCGCTCTGATTCCGTGGCCAAGGGCGTGCGCTGGCTGCTGGAGCGCCAGGCGCCCGAGGGCGGCTGGGACGAGTCGACCGGCAAGGGTGCCACCAAGCAGGCCATCTACACCGGAACCGGCTTTCCGCGCGTGTTCTACCTCGCGTATTACCAATACCGCGAGTACTTCCCGCTGCTCGCGCTGACGACGTACAAGAAGGCCATGGAGCGGGGGGACGAGTAGATGAAGGTGGAGAAAGCAGGATCGATCGTCCGGGACTTGCGCGAGGCGCTGCAGGATGTCGTCGCGCCTGATTTGAAAGCGGTGGTAAAAGGTTTGGTCGATTTGAAGGACGAGGTTCGCAGCAGCAACGCTTTGCTTCGTGAGGAGATGGCCGCTGTGGAAATGCGCACGGCGGAGCGGATTGACAACGTCGAGAAGAGAACGGCGGAGCGGCTCGAGCGCGTTTACGATGCCGTGAAGATCACGAACCTGACCCGCCGCAACGAAGAACTGCTGCGCGAACTCGAACAAGCCCGCAGCCAACAGATTCAGCGACAGTAAACGAGGCAGAGACTCATGGCAGTACCCGTATCCCAGGCCTGGACCGTGGCCACCTACATCCTGAAGCAGCGCTGGAGCGGCCGGAAGCGCTTCCCGCTCGTCACCATGCTCGAGCCGCTGTTCCGCTGCAACCTGGCTTGCGCCGGCTGCGGCAAGATCCAGTACCCGGCGCACATCCTCAAGCAGGAGCTCAGCCCGGAGGAGTGTTTCCGCGCGGTCGAGGAAGCCGGGACGCCGATGGTCTCGATCCCCGGCGGCGAGCCTCTGCTGCACCCGCGCATCGATGAGATCGTCGCGGGGCTGGTCGCGCGGAAGAAGTACGTGTACATGTGCACCAATGCGCTGCTGCTCAAGGAAAAGCTGCACCTGTTCAAGCCGTCCAAGTACCTCTCCTTTTCGGTCCACCTGGATGGGCAGCGTGAGCACCACGACTTCTCCGTGTGCCGCGAGGGCGGGTACGACGTCGCGGTCGAGGGCATCCGGGCGGCGGTGGCGGCGGGTTTCCGGGTCACCACGAACACGACGCTATTCGACGGGGCCGACCCGAACTCGGTGCGCGCCTTTTTCGATGAGCTGATGGAGATTGGGGTCGAGGGCATGATGGTCGCGCCGGGCTACACCTACGAGAAAGCTCCGGACCAGAAGCACTTTCTGGGCCGGGCGCGCTCGCGGCGGCTGTTCCGGGCCATCCTCTCGAACAGGAAGAAGACCTGGAAGTTCAACGCTTCGCCCATGTACATGGAGTTCCTGATGGGCAAGCGCGAGTTCACCTGCACCCCGTGGGGGATGCCGGCGTATTCGGTCTTCGGCTGGCAGAAGCCCTGCTACCTGCTCCAGGACGGCTACGCGGACACCTTTCAGGAGCTGATCGACGAGACAGACTGGTCGCGTTACGGGACCGAGTCCGGCAACCCTAAATGCGCCAACTGCATGGTGCACTCGGGGTACGAGGCTTCGGGGGCGTACTACACGTTCGCGTCATGGAGAGGTTTCGCGGAGACCGCGATGGCCACCTTGTTCAGCAAGTATGAGGACCGGGGGGCGCTCGATTTGTTGAACGAGCCGAGAAAGCCCGCGCACGGACCTTTGGTCCAGCTCAGCACGCCGATTCAGCTCCGCGACCGCGAGGAGACCACGGTCTGATGCCTGCTTACGAGAAAACCGCCGAGGCTGAGGATCAAGGACTCGCCGCGGGCCGCGAGCGCGAAGAGCTGCAGGGTTGGATTCCCGCGCTCGCCACCGATGAGGAGCGCCGGGCGGCGTTCGAGAAAGCCTTCGACTACCGGGGGGACGTGACGCTGACGCTCAACGACGGGCGCGTGGTCGAAGGATACGTCTTCGACCGGCGGGCCGGGGCTTCGCTCGAAAAGTCGGTCGTGCGCGTGCTTCCGGCCAAAGAGCGAGGCAAGATTTCGATCCCGTACAGCGACATCGCGGCGCTGCGGTTCTCGGGCCGCGACACCGCGGCGGGCAAGAGCTTCGAGGCTTGGGTGAAGAAGTACAACGAGAAGAAAGCGGCCGGAGAGACCGGCATCGCGATCGAGCCGGAAAAGCTGGACTGACGAGGGAAGACCCGCCGAAGCGGACCCTACTCAATCATGCCTTGACGGCCAGAAGCTCGACTTTCTCGATCCGCGGCGGCTCGGACAGCAACTCCTCGGCCTTGCTCATCAAGGCTTCGGCGATAGGCCCGTCCAGGTGAGCCTGCCGGCCCGATTCGGCGGCGAACGTGTCGAAGATGCCGAAGGTCGCGGGTCCCAGCTTGAGGGCGTACCAGGTGGTGGTCTCCGCTTCGGCCTGCGCGAGCGGCAGGGCGGACTTCAAAAAGGCCTCCAATTCCTGTTCCTTGCCCGGTTTGACTTCCATCCGGGCCAACAGCGCCAGCTTGTCCATGTGTGTGCATCTCCTTGCGGTCAGATGCCGCCCGGCTACGTAGAATGGGGACGAGACCGATGAAAGTTTTCGTCACGGGGGCAACGGGGTTCGTGGGGGCGCACGTGGCGCGCGCGCTCGCGGCGGAAGGCGCGACGCTGCGGGTGCTGACCCGGCCCACGAGCGACTTGCGCAACCTCCAGGGGCTCGATGCGGAGCAGGTGCGCGGCGACCTGCGCGAGCCGGAGTCGCTGCGCGCCGGCCTGCGCGGCTGCGACGCAGTGGCCCACGTGGCCGCGGACTACCGGTTGTGGGTGCGCGACCCCGCCGCCATGTACCGGAGCAATGTCGAGGGTACGCGCGGGCTGCTCACGATCGCGCGCGAGGAGCGAGTCCGCCGCGTGGTATACACCTCGAGCGTGGCGACGATGGGCTTTCGCGAGGACGGGACGATCGTGGACGAAACCACGCCGGTGTCGCTCGCCGACATGGTGGGGCACTACAAGCGGTCCAAGTGGATGGCCGAGGAGGTCGCGCTGGCGGCCGGGCGGGCCGGGCAGCAGGTTATCGTGCTGAATCCGACGACCCCCATCGGCTCCCATGACGTTAAGCCCACGCCGACGGGGCGGATCGTGGTGGACTTCCTGAACCGCAATTTTCCGGCGTACCTGGACACGGGGCTGAACCTGGTGGACGTGGGCGAGGTGGCGCGGGCGCATGTGCTCGCGCTCGAAAAAGGCCGGCCCGGCGAGCGCTACATCCTGGGCGGTGAAAATCTGACGCTCAAGCAGATCCTCGACAAGATGTCGGCGATCACCGGCCTGCCTTCGCCGAAGCACAAGGTTCCGCGCGCGGTTGCGATGGCGTTCGCATTCTTCGACGAGCTGGTCACCGGGCGCATCCGGAGCCGGGAGCCGCGCGCGACGGTCGAGGCAGTGCGGCTCAGCAAGAAGGTCATGTTCGCGTCGTCCGCCAAGGCGGAGCGAGAGCTGGGCTTCCGGCTGCTGCCGGTCTACGGCGCGTTGAGGGCGGCGATCGAGTGGTTCCGCGCGAACGGGTACGCGCCGCCCCTGTGAGCGATCTGGGGATCATCGCCGCGCTGCCCGGCGAGCTGAAGCCGCTGGTGCGCGCGTGGCCGCGTACGGACCAGGTCCACATCGGTTTTATCAACGGGGTGCGCTGCCTGGCGGCGGCGGAGGGAATGGGCGCGTTCGCGGCGGCGCGGGCCTTTGCGGCGATCCGGGCGGCGGCGGAGGACTTGCGCGTGCTGGTCTCCTACGGGTGGGCGGGGGCCTTGCGCGAGGACGCCGAGGCGGCGGGCGTGTACGCGGTGGGCGAGGTGGTGGACGCGCGGACGGGTGAGCGGTTCGCCACCGCCGCGCATGGCGAGGGGCCGAGGCTGGTGACGGTCGACCACGTGGCGCGCCGGGCGGAGAAGCCGGCGCTCGCGGAGCGGTACGGGGCGGCGCTGGTGGACATGGAAGCGGCGACGGTGGGGCGTCTGGCGCGGGCGCACGGGCTCGGCTTCGTGTGCCTGCGGGGCGTGTCGGACGGGCTCGAAACCGACCTGCCGGACTTCAACCGCTTCCTGGGCCCGAACGGGCAGCTGCGCATGCTGCCGTTCATCGCGAGCGCGCTGGGAAGGCCGGGTTCGTGGGGGCCCCTGATGGAGCTGGGGCGCAACAGCCGAGCCGCGGCCGAGGCGCTGGCGCGGGCGCTGCCGGGCGAGCTCCGGCGAGCGCGCTTGGTACTCTAAGCGCATGGCGACAGCGGTACAAAACGCGCCGAAACAGGCGGTTTCCATTCCCGAAACGATGCAGGCCGCGGTGTACCGCGGAGTCGACGACGTGCGGGTCGAGGAGCTGCCGGTGCCCGCGATCGGCCCGGGCGAGGTGCTGCTCCGCGTGGCCGCCTGCGGTATTTGTGGGACGGACCTGAAGAAAATCCATACCGGCTCGCATGCCGCCCCGCGCGTTTTCGGGCACGAGACAGCCGGGACGGTCGTCGCGGTCGGCGAAGGCGTCGAGAGCTGGCGGCCCGGTGACCGTGCGATGGTGTTCCACCACATCCCTTGCGGCCGGTGCTACTACTGCCGCAAGAAGACTTTCGCGCAATGCCCGGTGTACAAGCGGGTGGGAGTTACGGCGGGGTTCGAGCCGGCGGGCGGCGGCTTCGCGGAGTACGTGCGGGTGATGGATTGGATCGTCGCGCGCGGGCTGGTGCGCATTCCGGACGGCATCCCATTCGAGCAGGCGGCGTTCATCGAGCCGGTAAACACGTGTTTGAAGGCGGTTCAAAGTCTTGCCCTGGAGCCGGACGAAACGGTCCTGGTGATCGGACAGGGGCCGATCGGGATCATTTTGGCCGTACTGGCAGCCCGGACGGGGGCGAACGTGCTCACCTCGGATCTCCATCCGGAGCGCCACGCCGTGGCCGCGCGGTATGGGCTGCGGTTCCCCATCGACGGGGGCAGGGAAGACGTGGTCGCACGGGTGCGGGAAGCAAGCGAGGGACGGGGCGCCGATGCGGTGCTGCTGGCGGTGGCGGGCGATCCGTTGATTCGGACGGCCATGGACGCGGCGCGCCCGGGCGGCCGCGTGATGCTGTTCGCCCAGACCCAGCATGGAGAAGCGCCGATCGACCCGGCTGCCGTGTGCATGGACGAGAAGGCGCTGCTGGGGTCGTACTCGGCGTCGGTGGACATTCAGGACGAGGGGGCGCGGCTTGTATTCGAGGGCTACCGGAACGGCTTCGACTTGACGGGGCTGGTATCGCACCGGTTCGGGTTGGCGGAGGCTGGGGAAGCGATCGAGCTGGCCTCGCACCCGTCGGCCGGCTCCATGAAGATCATGTTTACGCCGGAGCGGCTTTGAGCCGGATGCGGGCGGCGGTGCTGTACGGCAAGGAGGATCTGCGGCTCGAGGAGCTGCCGGCCCCCGAACCCGGCCCGGGCGAGCTGCTGCTGCGCGTCGGAGCGGCCTTGACCTGCGGGACGGACCTGAAGGTGTACCGGCGCGGGTACCATGCGCGCATGCTCCAGCTGCCCGCGCCGTTCGGGCATGAAGTCGCGGGGGTGGTCGTCAACGATGCCGCGGGCTACAGGGCCGGCGAGCGGGTGGTGGCGCTCAACTCCGCCCCGTGCGGGCAGTGTTTCTTCTGCCGTGCGGCGCAGGAAAATCTATGCGGCGACCTGCTCTTCAACAACGGCGCGTATTCTGAGTACCTGCTCGTTCCGGCGCGGATCGCCGCGAAGAACACCCTGCGCGTGCCCGACGGGATGCCGCCCGAATACGCGGCTTTGACCGAGCCGCTGGCGTGCGTACTGCTCGGTCTCGAGGAGACGGGGGCAAAGCTGGGGGACACGGTCGCGGTGATCGGCGCGGGGCCCATCGGGCTCTTGTTCGTCCATGCCGCGGCGCTCGCCGGCTGCCGGGTGATTGCCGTGGTGAAGCATCGGGATCAGGAGGAGACCGCGCGAGCGCTGGGCGCGGCGGAGACGGTGCTGCTCGGCGAGGGGAGCCCGGTGGACGCCGTGAAAGCCTTGACGGACCGGGCGCGGGGCGTGGATATCGCGATTGAAGCGGTCGCCACCCCGCAAACCTGGCTTTGGGCGGTGGAGATGGCGCGCAAGGGCGGCGTGGTGAACTTCTTCGGCGGGCCGCCCGCGGGGACGTCCGTGGCACTGGATACAAACCGGCTCCACTACAGCGGCCTGACGCTGCGGGCGTCGTTCCACCACACCCCGCGCACAGTGCGGCGGGCGTTCGCGCTGCTCGCCCGGGGACGTTTCAAGGCTGGGCGTTTCCTCACTGGGCGCGCCTCGCTCGCGCAGGTCCCCGCACTTTACCGCGCTCTTGCCGATGGCACGCACATGGAATCCGGCACCGGCGCGCCCCGGCCCATCAAGACGGT
Organism: uncultured Acidobacteriaceae bacterium; assembly: GCA_964250195.1. Classification (GTDB taxonomy): domain Bacteria; phylum Acidobacteriota; class Terriglobia; order Terriglobales; family Acidobacteriaceae; genus EB88. Next base: position 15,880 of record CAXUEU010000022.1, on the reverse strand, counting down.
TATCCTTCCTTAAAGACATGGAGACAGTTTCAGCACAGATCGCCGAGAACGGCTGGGCCGCGCTGCCGCAGGAGTATCGACCGCCGGCGACAGCGCCGACCTTGGCGGAGGCGCGCGCCTGGTGCCGCCGCCTGACGGAGTCGCACTACGAAAACTTCCAGGTCGCCAGTGTTTTTCTGCCCGCCCGCTTGCGCCCGCACTTCCATGCCGTGTACGCCTATTGCCGGGTCTCCGACGACCTGGGCGACGAGGTCCCGGACCCGGCGCAGGCACTCGCGCTTCTGGACTGGTGGGGTGGGCAGCTGCGGCTCTGCTGGCAAGGCGAGGCAACCCACCCTGTCTTTGTCGCGCTGCGCGAGACCGTGGAGGCCTGCCGCTTACCCATCGAACCGTTCGCGGACCTGCTGGCCGCCTTTCGGCAGGACCAAACGCAGAATCGCTTCGCCACCATCGAGGACCTGCTGGGTTACTGCCGCTTCTCGGCCAACCCTGTCGGGCGGATCGTGCTGCTGCTCGCGGGATATTCCGACGAGGAGCGGTTCCGGTTGTCGGATCAGACCTGCACGGCGCTGCAGCTCGCGAATTTCTGGCAGGACGTGCGAGTCGATCTCGCGAAAGGCCGCGTGTACCTGCCGCAGGCCGACATGGCCCGCTTCAAGGCGACCGATGCGATGCTTGCCGAGCCGCGGGCCAACGAAGCTGTCCGCGAGCTCTTGCGATACGAGGTCGGCTACACCCGCGTGCTGTTCAAAGCCGGCCTGCCGCTGATCCGGATGGTAGACCGCGAGCTGGCCGTGGACCTCGATCTGTTCTCGCGCGGCGGGCTGGCGATCCTGGGGGCGATCGAGCGGCAGGGCTATGACGTGCTCCGCGCGCGGCCTTCGCTGTCGAAGCCGCGCAAGGCCGCGCTGCTCCTGCGGGCGCTCGCCGGCAAGTATCTATCTTTGACAAAAGGCGGGTGCCGCTCATGACCGTCGCCGAAGCCTACCGCGCCTGCCGGGGAATCGCGCGGCGCGAGGCGAAGAACTTCTACTACGCCTTCCTGGCGCTGCCCGCGCGCAAGCGCGACGCCATCTGCGCCGTGTACGCCTTCATGCGGCAGGCCGACGACCTGGCCGATGACGACGCGCTGCCCATCTTCGAGCGAAAAGCGCGCATGGCGGCGTGGCTGCGCTCTTGGCATGAAGCCGCCGAGTACGGTTCAGACACCGATCCGGTTTTCCTCGCGCTCAACGACGCCCGCCTGCGATTCCGCATCCCGCTCGCGCTGCTCGACCAGCTGGTCGAGGGTACCGCGATGGACCTCGACCCGGATGCCCACGCGACCTTTCCGGATTTTCCGGCACTGCGCCGCTACTGCTATCTGGTCGCCTCGGTGGTCGGTCTGGTCTGCATCCGGATTTTCGAGTACAGCTCGCCCGAAGCCGAGGGGCTGGCCGAGGAGCTGGGGCTGGCCTTCCAGCTGACCAACATCCTGCGCGACGTGCGCGAGGACGCCGCGCGGGGCCGCGTGTACCTGCCTGAGGATGAGCTGACGGCTTTCGATCTGACTCCGGCAACCCTGACCGCCGAAGCCCTGGCCGGGCGCGCTCCAAGCGCGAATACCCGCGCCCTGCTCACCGCGCAAACCGCGCGCGCCGAGTCGTTCTACCGGTCGGGGGCGGCGCTGCTGCCGCTGGTGGCCGAGGACAGCCGACCCGCGCTGCGGGTGCTGATGACGATCTACCATCGTTTGCTCGGGCGCATCCGGCGGGCGGGGTGCGACGTGTTTACGAGGCGGGCCGGCGTGCCCGCGCGGGAAAAGCTGCTGCTGCTGCTGCGCGGGTTGGCCCGGACCTTCGCCGCGCGGGCGCGCGGGTCCCGGAAGCGGCAGCCCAGGCTGGTGCTGCCGACGCCCGAGGCGCGCGCGACGAGCGTGGCTGTGGTCGGGGCTGGGGTCGCCGGGCTGGCCGCGGCGTGCGCGCTTACCGAAGCCGGGTATCGCGTAACCGTCTTCGAGCGCCGGCCCTATGTCGGGGGGCGCGCATCGTCCTACCCGCACCCCGGCTCCGGCGAGGTGATCGACAACTGCCAGCATATCCTTCTGGGCTGCTGCACCAACCTGCGCTCGCTGTTGGGCCGCGTGGGCCGGGGCACGCAGGTCGGCTGGACCAGCGCGATCACCTATATCGAGCCGGGCGGCCGACGCAGCGTGGTGCGGCCCACGGCTTTGCCCGCACCCGCGCAGTCCGCGCCGTCATTCCTCACGGCCGCCTGCTTCTCGCGGGAGGACAAGCTCGCCATCGCCCGGGGCCTGCGGCAGTTTTTCGGGGGCTACTCGGAAGACTTGCCCGGCGGCGAAAGCTTTCTGGCCTGGGCTCTGCGCCACGGGCAAACCCCCGGCGCGCTCAAGCGGTTCTGGGAGCCGATCCTCCAGTCCGCGCTCAACGACTCCCTGGATCGCGTCTCGGTCCACTACGCGGGCAAGGTGCTGCGGGAGTCGTTCCTGAACTCGGCCGAAGCGGGGCGGATCGGGGTGCCGCTGCTGCCGCTCTCCGAAATGTATGCCGGGGCGGCGGCGTACATCCAGGCGCGTGGAGGCGTGATACGGCTGCGGACGTCCGTGGACGCGCTGGAGCAGGCGGAGCGCGGGTGGCGAGTCGATGGGGAGCGGTTCGACAACGTCGTCCTCGCGCTGCCGTTCGAGGCGACCGCGAAGTTCGTCCCGCAGCTGCCGGAGGGGGCGGCGCGGGACGCGCTCGCGACCTCGATGCAGCGGTTCGAGCACGTGCCGCTGGCCGGCGTGCACTTGTGGTTCGACCGCGAGATCACCGAGCTGCCCCATGCCGTGCTGCTCGACACGACGATCCAGTGGATGTATCAGCGCGACAAGCTCGGCGGCAAGCGAGAGACGAAGGGAAGCCGGCTGGAGCTGGTCATCAGCGTGGCTCGCGACCTGGTCGGGATGAGCCAGCGGGAGATTGTCGAGCTGGCCGTGCGGGAGCTGGCGCTGTTCTTCCCGGTCGTGCGGGAAGCCAAGTTGGTCAAGTCCGTCGTGACCAAGGAGGTCCGCGCGACCTTCGCCGTGCCGCCCGGCCTCGACGCGCACCGGCCCGCGCAGCGCACCGCTTGGCCCGGCCTGTTCCTCGCGGGGGACTGGACCGATACCGGCTGGCCCGCGACCATGGAAGGCGCGGCGCGGTCGGGTTTTCTCGCGGCCGAAGCCGTGACCGGCGGGCGCGAGCGCTTCCTGGTGCCGGACCTGCCCCCACGCGGGCTGATGCGCTTGTTCAGCTGACGCCTTAACCGATGCAAACCCAAGGACACCCCGTGCCGCCCAGCGCCAACCAGCTTATCGAGAACCACGGCATTATCGGCAACATGCGCTCGGCGGCCATCATCTCGCTCGACGCCACGATCGACTTCTTCTGCTTTCCGCATTTCGATTCGCCCACCGTGTTCGCCGCGCTGCTCGACTCGGAGCGGGGCGGCTCGTTCCGCATCGAGCCGCAGCAGGAAGTCCGGTACAAGCAGCTCTATCTACCGGACACCAACATCCTGCTCACCCGGCTCCTGTCCGATGACGGGGTTGCCGAGATCACCGACTTCATGCCTGTTTCCGCCGACGAGGAAGGCGAGCCGGCGTACGCGCATCAGATCGTTCGGTCGATCCGGGTCATCAAGGGCTCGTTCCGCTTCAAGGTGCTATGCGCGCCGCGGTTCGACTACGCCCGAGCCCAACACCAGGCCTGCATGGAGGCCGACGCAGTCTGCTTCCGTCCGCGGGATGGCGTCCGCGAGGCCATGGCCCTATACGCCACGGTGCCGCTGCGGATCGACGGGCAAGACGCCCGAGCCGAGTTCACCTTGGAGCAGGGGCAGAATGCTTCGTTCGCCTTCGGCGCGATCGCCCGCGAGCAGATCGGCGGGACGGATGCGCTGAAGGAAGACAGGGTGAACAGCTGCTTCGACGTCTCGGTCGCATACTGGCGCAAATGGATCGGCCAGTCTACCTACAAGGGCCGCTGGCGCGAGATCGTGAACCGCTCGGCCTTCGTGCTCAAGGCGCTCACGTCGAGCGAGCACGGGTCAAATATTGCCGCGGCGACCTTCGGTCTGCCGGAGGAGGCCGGCGGCACCCGCAACTGGGACTACCGTTATGCCTGGCTGCGCGACTCCTCCTTTTCGCTCTACGCGCTCATCCGCCTCGGCCTGTCGAGCGAGGTGAAGGCCTACACCAGCTGGATGCGCGCGCGGCTGGTCGACGGGCTCAACGGCGATTTCCAGGAGAACGGCCCCTTGCGCATCATGTACCGCGCCGATGGTTCCAGCGACCTGGACGAAGGCGAGCTCGACCACCTGAGCGGCTACAAGGAGTCAAAACCGGTGCGGGTCGGGAACGGGGCCAACGAGCAGCTCCAGCTCGACATTTACGGCGAGATCATGGACGCGCTCTATCTCTCGAACAAATACGGGGACAGCGTGTCGAAAGATGGATGGCGCCGGGCCATCCGCATCATGGAGTGGCTCGGCACGAACTGGAAGCGGCCCGATCAGGGCATCTGGGAGATTCGCGGTGAAGCCAAGCACCTGCTGCATTCGCGGCTGATGTGCTGGGTGGCGTTCGACCGGGTAATCCGCTTGGCCGACAAGCGCTCGCTGGACGCACCGATCGCGGAATGGCGTGACATCCGGCGGGAGATCGACAACGACATCGTGGATAATTTCTGGGACGCGGAGCTCGATTCGTTCGTCATGGCCCGTGGCGAAAAAGACGTGGACGGCGCGCTGCTGCTGATGCCGATGCTGCGCTACATCAGCCCGACCGACCCGCGCTGGCTTTCGACGATGCGGCGCATCGAGGAGGAGTTAGGCGAGGACAGCCTGGTCTTCCGCTACCCGCCGGGCCGGGACGGGCTTGATGGGAACGAGGGCAGCTTCACCGCGTGCTCCTTCTGGCTGATCGAGTGCCTGGCCCGCGCCGGTCAGGTCGACAAGGCCCGCCTGCGCTTCGATAAGATGCTCGGCTACGCCAACCACCTGGGCCTCTACTCCGAGCAGCTGGGCTCGAGCGGCGAGCACCTGGGCAACTTCCCGCAGGCGTTGACGCACATGGCGCTGATCTCCGCCGCAACCTATCTCGATCGGGCGCTGGACGGGAAAAAGGAAGTCTGGGCCTAGCGCGAGAAAAAAAGGAAGACTGGATGCGTTCTCGCTTCGCAACGGCCGATGTGTTTACCGACGAGCAATTTCAGGGCAACCCGGTCGCGGTAGTGTTCGATGCGAAGGGGTTTTCGACGGAGCGGATGCAGGCGGTCGCGCTCGAGTTCAACTACATGGAAACCGCCTTCGTCCTGCCGCCGCGCGACCCGGCCCACACTGCTCATGTACGCATCTTCACGCCCAGCCGCGAGGTGCCGTTCGCGGGCCACCCCAATCTCGGGACGGCTTTTCTGCTCGCTCTAACCGCCGCAGCCCCGCCCGAGTGCTTTATCTTCGAGGAGCGAGCCGGTTTGGTGCAGGTCCACCTGCTGCGCGAGGAAGGCGCGGTAGTCGGCGCGGAGCTGCGCACGCCGCAAGCCTTGTCTCGCCATGCGCGGGTCGCCCCCGAACGCGCCGCAGCTTGCTTGTCCCTTCCGGCCGAGGACGTGCGGACAACGACGCATTTGCCGCTCGTCGCCTCCGTCGGCTTGCCGTTTCTCCTGGTCGAGCTCGCCTCGCGAGAGGCCCTGCGCCAGGCCAGGCCGGACCGCACGGCCTATGACAGCCTTCTGCCCCTCGACGGCGCGACCTCGGTGTACGCCTACACTCGCGATTTAGGGACGGAAACGGGCTGCGACCTGCTTTCCCGCATGTTCACGCCGCGCATGGTCGAGGATCCAGCCACAGGCAGCGCGACAACGGCCTTGGTTGCGCTTTTGGCTGAAATCGAAGGTCACAAGACAATGCACCTGCGCGTCCGGCAGGGCGTGGACATGGGCCGGCCGAGCCTGCTGCTGGCTCGTATAGAGCCTGAGGCTGCTTACATTGGCGGCCACTGCATCGCCGTGATGGAAGGCTCGCTCCTGCTTTAGCGCGTAAGCAACGCCACCCCCAGGCACACGAATACCGCCGCTGCCCACCGCCGCCGATCTACATCCTCGTGCAGGAGGAACTTGGCGGCGACCGCGTTGGTGACAAAGGTCAGCGAAGCGGAAGCCGGCGCAACCAAGCTCACATCGGCGTGCGAGAGAGCGTAGAGCAGCGCGAAAAACGCGCAGGTCATGCCTGCGACACCGCCCACGAAACGCGAAGACCCAAGCACGGCCCGGATCGCGCCGGGCAGCCCGCGTTCGGCCCGGATCGCATCGAGGTCGAGCCTGCGCATCGCGGAGGCGATAAGTAAATCCCCCACGGTGGCGAACAGCACGATGGCCGCGATCATCCCGGCGGCTGCCCAGCCTGTCGCATGAGGCACGGGTGTCACGATGCCCTGCTCGGCTGGGTCGGGGCAGGCTGTTCCGTCGCCGGTTCGCCGCCCGCGACAAACCCCACACCCGCCGTGATCAGAAAGATGCCGACCCAGCGCCCGAGAGTGATCTGCTCGTGCAACGCGAAGCGGGACAGCAGGGCCACGAGGACGTTGCCGATGGAGGTGACGGGAAGGACATACGTAAGGTCCGCCCAGGACAGGGCGGCCGTGTAGGACGCGAAAAAGCCGATAAGCAGGGCGATGCCGCAGGCCACCCACGGGTTGAGCACCGCGCCTACGATCCCCAAGGGGTGCGCGAGCGACACCTGCGGCAGGTGCCGCATGCCGACCGCGAGCAGTGTGTCTGCAAGCGGAGCCGTGAGCGCGACCGTGAGCAGAAGAAGCCCGCGCGCCGGGGTAAGGGAAGCAGGTCTCATAAGAGTAGGCGGACCGGGGCCGCGCCCGGATCCGCCCCCGGGTCCATCGCGGGCATTACGCGCCGGCGCTGACCGCTTCGCGTGTTTCGCGCTCTTTCCTGCTCTTGCTGTCCTTGACGATTTTGTTGCGCTCGGCACGGAGCTTGAGGAAGGACTTCGCCTCGACATAGAGACGGGGCAGGTCGCGGTTCACGATCGCCTTGGATACGACGCGCCAGGCCGCCTTGGGGCGGAAGTAGTACTCGTCGTAGAAGCGGTGCACCATCTCGAGCACGTACTCGGTCGGCAGCCCCGGGTATTCGATGTGCGCGAGCTGATGGCCGCCGGCGTCGACCATCTTGTCCTCGTTGGTGATGAAGCCGTGCTGCTTGGCGTAGTCGTAGAACTCGGTGCCCGGGAAGGCGTGCGCGATCGAGACCTGGATGGTTTCGACGTCGATCTGCTTGGCGAAGTTGATAGTGTTGCGGATCGACTCCTTCGTTTCACCGGGCAGGCCGAGGATGAAGTCGGCGTGGATGCTGAGGCCGAGATCGTGGCAGTCCTTCACGAAGTCGCGCGCGCGCTGCACGGTCGCGCCCTTCTTGATGTTCTTGAGGATCTGCGGATCGCCCGACTCGAAGCCGACGATCAGGAGCCGGCAGCCGGCCTCCTTCATGGCCTTGAGCGTGTCGCGGTCCGTGGTGACGCGCGAAGTGCAGGACCAGGTGAGCCCGAGCGGCTTGAGCTTCTCGCAGAGCTCGATCGTGCGCGCCTTCTGGATATTGAAGGTGTCGTCGTCGAAGAAAAACTCCTTCACTTCCGGGAAGAGTTGCTTGGCGTGCGCCATCTCGGCGGCCACGTCGTCGGTGGAGCGCTTACGCCAGGCGTGGCCGGAGAGCGTCTGCGGCCACAGGCAGAAGGTGCACTGCGCCGGGCAGCCGCGGGTCGAGTAAAGCGCCACATACGGGTGCAGCAGGAAGGGGACGTTGTACTTGGTCACGTCCAGGTCGCGCTTGTAGATGTCGGTGACCCAGGGCATGTCCGGCTTGTCGAGCTTTTCGACCTGCGGACGGTCCGGATTGTGGACGATCTTGCCGGCCTCGTCGCGGTAGGAGACGCCCATGATCTCGTTCAGCGGCTTGCCTTGGGCGAACTCGACGACGGCGAAGTCGAACTCGCGGCGGCAGATGAAGTCGATCGCCGCGCACTCTTTGAATGCTTTTTCAGTGTCGGTGGTTACTGGCGGGCCCACGAAGGCGATCTTGATGTGCGGGTGCGCCGCCTTGACCTTTTCCGCGGCGCGCTGGTCGCCGGTCCAACCGATGGTACTGGTGAACAGCACCAGGAACTCGTAGTCCTTGAGGATTTCAATGACGCCGTCCCAGGAGACGTGGTGCGGGTTCGCGTCGAGCAGGCGCGAGCCCTCCAGCAGCCCGGCCGGATATGCCAGCCACACCGGGTACCAGTAGCTCTCGATTTCGCGGGTCGCGGGCCAACGGGAGCTGGCGCCGCCGTCGAAGTTTTCAAAGGAGGGCGGGTTCAGGAACAGGGTTTTGAGTGGCATGTTTGTAACCCCGAGTTTACCATTCCGCCTGCCCCGAGCCTCCGTCAGCGCACGCTCTGGTTGACCCAGTCGCCGAGCCCGCCGTTGGTGCGCAGGAGCGAAAGCTCGGCTTTGAGCAGCTGGAAGCGCGCGTCGAGCGCCTCGGTGAAGCGCGCCCGCTCGTTGATGCGCGCTTCCATCTCGTCGACCGGCGTGAGCGGAAGCACGCCGCGCGTGGCCGGCGGGTTCTGGATCTGGAGCAGCACCGCCCGCAGCTGCTGGGCAGCCAGCTTGGCCTGGAGGTCCGCGATGCGGGCCTGCGCGCGCAGCGTCGCGAGCGATTTGTCGATCTGCACGGCGGCTTCGTCGGACTGCTGCCGGGCCTGCTCGGCTTGCCGGTCGGCGTGGAGCGCGTCGGCGGCCGACTCCCGCGCCTTGGCCGACTTGTTTGCGTCTAACAGCGGCAGCGTCAGCTCGAGGCCGACGTCGAAGTTGTTCTGCTGGAAGCGCAGGTAGTAGAGCTGGTAGTTGTTGAACTTGGCGTAGCGCGAGTACTGGATGCCGAAGCCGACCTGCGGACGGAGCACGACCCGGTCGTCGCCGTGCGCGATGTAGTGCTTGCTGAGCGCGTTGGAGAACGCCGCGTCCACGCCGGCCGGCCGGCGCGGCTTGGCGGCGGTGACGCTCGCCGGCGGCCCGGGAACGGTCTCGGGCTCGGGCCGGATCGCGTCCTCGGGCATGCCGGTCAGGTTGCCGAGACGCGTGCGCAGCACGGCCGCCTGGGCCAGCAGGTCGAGCCGCTTCAGGTCCGACTGCGCGGCCGTCAGCTGGGCGCGCGTCGCCGCGATCTCCGACTCGACGCCGGCCTGCAGGCGGTCCTGCTCCACCTGCTCCAGCCGCTCCGCGTAGCTCTTGCTCTCGTCGAGCGCGGCGATTTGCTGGGTGATGGTGTTCAGCTGGAGGTAGTCGAGCGCCGTGTCCAGCTCCACCTGGTCGACGGCGTCCTTAAGGCTCAGGGCGGCCGCGTCGAGAGCCGCGCGCGTGGCCCGGATGTAGTCCGGCTGCGAAAACGACAGAGCGAGGGATTGGCCGCTGGCACTGTAAAGGGTGGGCTGGCCGACAGGAAAGCCGTAAGAGTAGCCGACGTTGGAGCCTGCCTGGAGCGCGGGAAGGTAGGCCGCGCGGGCCTCGCCCACGGCGGCGGCGGCCTTGTCCACGTCGGCCTGCGCGATCTTGACCGGCGCGCTGTTGCGCTTGGCGAGGTCGACCGCGGTGAAGAGCGAGATTTGCGCGTGGGCCGCCGGGAATGAGCTCGGGAGCAGGGACACGAGCAGGGCCGGCAGCCATCGGCGCGGAGCGAGGTTCGAAGTCAAGATCGGGGCGGTCCTTTTCGGCGCTCTTATGGCTTACAGAGATGGGGCTGACCCCGGCGTCTCCCGCCAATTCTACCCTGAGCGCGAAAGGCTATTTGCCGGGTCTGCCGCTCTCCGGCGTGTAGCCGGAGGCCAGCACGTGGGCGGCGGCCAACTCGGCGTGAGCCCCGGCTTCGTCGCCCGCCGCGGCCAGGAGCTTGGCCAGCTGCGCGTGAACCCGGAACGCGGGGGCATTTTCAGACTGCCTGGCGGAGGCCAGGTAACCGCGCAGCAGGGCGATAGCCTGCTCGGGGCGCCGGCTTGCGCGTGTCAGGAGCTCGGAAGCGGAGACCAGGGCGTCGTCCTGCGCGGTGTCCTTCGCGATCACCGCATCCAGGGTGCGCAGCATCTCCGGGACGCGGCCCTGGTTTTGCTGGAAGGACGCGAGCGCGACCAGCGCGGCCGGGCCCCCGTCCGGGGCGGCCGCCGCCAGGGTGAACTCCCGTTCCGCGTCGGCGGGCTTCTTTTCCGCTTCCGCGATGCGCGCGCGGATGCCGTGCGCAAGCCCAGGTGCCCAGGGCTCGACCTCGCCGGCCAGGGCGGCGGCCTTCGCGTGGCCGCCGCCGAGGATGCGAGGAGCTTCCACGTAGTACTCGGCCAGGTCCTCGGCGGCTTCGCGGTCGCGCGGGGCGAATTTGTGCGCCTGCTCGAACTCGGCGTGGACCTTCTTGGCCAGCCCGTAGGCCTGGAGCGCGGGAGCGTGCTCAGCCTTGCGGCCCAGCACTCGGCCCAGCCACAGGTGGTAGAGCGCTTCGTCCGGCGCGGCGGCCACGGCGCGTTCGCAGGGGGGCTGAGCCTGTTCCATCTGCCCTTCCGCGAAATACACGCGGCACTGAAGGTTGAGCGCGGCGGCGTCATTGGGGTTCACCGCGAGTTGGCGGGTGAGGGCGGCAAGTGCCTGGTCGGCATGGCCTGTTGCCAGCAAGCGCTCAGCGGACTGGGCGGCTCCGACGAAGAGCGGCCAGGCGAGCCCCGCCGCAGCGCCGATCGATCTACCGATTCGCATACCGAGGAGATGAGTGAATCGCCGCGCTCGATGTCCGCGCGCCGCTCAACGCAGCTTCACGGCGGCACCGTTCGTCAATGGCTGGCCGCCGACCGCGCCCAGCGCCACTACGTCGCCCTCCCTGACCCCGGTCAGCACCTGCACCCGGGTCAGATTGCGGTTACCCACCGTGACCGCCACCCGCTTGAGCTTGCCCCCGGCCACCTTGTAAACGTAGCTGAGCCCCTGCTCCGCATGGAGCGCCTCGCGCGGCATGAAGAGTGCGTTGGCGACGTTGTCCGTCGTTACCGTGACGACGACGTTGGTGTCCGGCAGCAAGCCGTCGTGCATGTCGTCGATCGAGCAGAGAAGCTCGCCCACGTTGCGGGTAGTGTAGGCGACCACGGTCGCCGGGAGGCGGGTGATGCGGCCGTGCCATACGAAGTTCGGCTTGGCGGTCCAGGTGATCTGCACCGGCTGGCCGACGGAGACCTTGCCGATATCCGGCTCGTCGAAGTACGCCAGCACCTGCATGCGGTTCAGGTCGGCCATCTGGAGCAGCCGGTCGCCGCCCTGCACGTACTGGGTCGGCATCACGGAGACGGAGTAGACGGTGCCCGCGAACGGGGCGCGGACGCTGGAGCGGTCCACGGCGTCCTCGGCGGCGGCGACGGCGGCCCGCGCCTGCGCGACATCGGCCTCGGCCTGGTCCTTGCTCGGGGACTGCCGCGCCCCTTGGCGCTGCTCCAGAACCTGTAGGCTGGCCTGGTCGCTGTCGACCCGGTGCCGCGCCTGGGACACCTCGCTGGGGGAGGCCGCGCCTTCCGCGGCGAGTTTTTCGAGGGTCGCGAGCGCGGCGGAGGCGGAAGCGGCTTCCGCCCGGGCCTGGTCGAGCTGCCCGGAGAAGGTCACGCGCTCCTCCGGGAGGCCGCCGGCCAGCAGGGCCTTGCGGTTGGTTTCGGCGCTCGCCAGGGCTAGGCGGGCCTGCGCGAGCCGCGTTTGGGCATCGCCGTTGTCCATGGAGAGCAGGAGCTTGCCCGCGGCGACCTGCTCGCCCTCGTGCACCGCGACCGTCCGCACCAAGCCGGGGAAGGGCGCGTGCGCCTCCCAGTTCGCGATCGGCTGGACTTTACCGTTGGTCGAGACCGTGGTGCGGATGGGCCCGCGCGCGATGGTGAACGAGCGCACCTGGAGCACGGTGCGCGTGGCGAAGTGCGCCACATACCCTATCGCGATCACCAGGAGCACCGCCGCGGTCCAGATCCAGATTCGTGATGTGCCGCTCGGGCGTCCATTTGCCATGCAGAAGGGGTCTCGGAAGCCTGAGTATAACCGGAGCATTGGGTTAAGACGCTGCCGTTGCCGCATGGCGACGCGCGCGGAGTTCCAAAACGGAACCGGTCACGGCGCGGTTCTGCTTTGGGAACGACGCTCGGATCGTAGGCGCGGCGGACGGGGTCCGGTCGGCTAGACTCGAAGCATGGCAACAGTGACCGCCCGCTACACCGACGAGCACGCGAAGGCCGGGCTCGACACGCAGTTCCCGGCGATCGAGACCTGGGAAAACCAGTTCGCCGGCTACGAGATTCTGATCGACGACCCGGAGTTCACCTCCGTGTGCCCCAAGACGGGCCTGCCGGATTTCGGCGTGATTCAGTTGCGCTACATGCCTCGCGCGCGCTGCCTGGAGCTCAAGAGCTACAAGGAATACCTGTTCTGCTACCGCAATCTGGGCATTTTTCAGGAGAACATCGTCAATCAGGTGCTCGAAGACGTGGTGAAGTCCTGCGACCCGGTTTGGGCGCACGTGCATGGTGATTTTCGCCCGCGCGGGGGTATTTCGACGGTGGTGGACGCGCGCTGGCCCAGACCTGAAACCAGACCTGAAACCAGACCTGAAACTCGCCCGGAAGTGAAGTAGTGCGCTGGGCCCGCCCGGCGGCGGTTGCTTTGACCTGGCTCGTGGCGGCGGCCTGGGCGTTCAAGACGGTGGAGTTCGTCCGCAATCGCAAGCACGTTCCGAACCTGCTCGACAGGCGTTATGACGAACCGCTGCCGGAGGGAAGCCCGCGCCTGGCCGTAATCGTGCCGGCTTGTAACGAGGAAGCGGCGATCGAAGCGACGGTACGCTCGCTCCGCGCGCAGCAGGGGGTTGAGCTCGAGGTCGTGGCCGTGGACGACCGCTCGACAGACACGACCGGCATCGTTCTGGACCGGCTGGCGTCCGAGCCGGGGGCGGTTCCGCTCGCTCGGCTCAAAGTCCTGCACGTGCGCGAGCGCCCCGCCGGGTGGATGGGCAAGCAGAACGCTCTGGCTCGGGGCGTCGCCGAAACCGATGCGCCCTACCTGCTTTTCACCGACGGAGACATCTTCTTCCGCCCCGACGCGCTGCGGCGAGCCATGCGCTACATGGTCGAGGAGCGGGCCGACCACCTGGTCCTGCTGCCGACCCCGATCATCCGCGGCTTCGGCGAGCACATGATGCTCTCGGCGATACAGGTGTACTCGGCACTCGTGGTGCGCTTGTGGAAGGTCGCGGACCCGCGCAGTCGGCGGGACCGTATTGGCGTGGGCGCGTTCAATCTGGTGCGGCGCGAGGCCTACGAGGCGATCGGCGGGTTTGCCGCGCTCCGGATGGAGGTGCTGGAGGATGTCCGGCTCGGGGTCGAGATCAAGCGCCGGGGCCTGCGGCAGCGGGTCGCTTTCGGCGCGGGCCTGATAACCCTTCACTGGGCCAGCGGGATGGGAGGCATCATCCGCAACGTGACCAAAAACCTCTTCGCGGCATTCCGCTTCAATACGTTTCTGGTGCTGGGGGGCGCGGTTTCGATCGCCGGTCTGGGGATCTGTCCCGCGCTGAGCCTGCTGGGGCCGCCCGCGACGCGGCTGGCCGGTCTGGTCACGCTCATGTTCCAGGTCCTGCTGTACCGGGCGTTTCGGCGCGAGGGCGGCTCGTCCCCCGCTTATGCCTTGCTGCTGCCGGCCGCGACGGTGTGCCTGGCGTACGCCATGCTGCGCTCGGTAGCGGTGACGCTGTACCGGGGAGCCGTGGTTTGGCGCGGGACGGCTTACCCACTGAAGGAGTTGCGCGCCAACGCCGGGCCCATGGTCTGAGAGCTCAGCGCTTCGGCCCCTTGAAGACGCTCATGCTGTGTTGTTTGCGCGAGCTCATGTTCGGATCGCGAAACGCGGTCTTGCTCTCGCCCGCATTGAAGCCGCCGAGCAGCTCCGGGTTAGGCCGGAACTTTTCCGCGCCGTCGCGGAACTGCCGGGCGTGGCTCAGGAGCATCACGGACTGGCCATGCACTGAGTGCACGGTCCCGCGCAGGTGAATATCCTGCTCGCGCAGGCTTTCCAGCTGGCCCACTTCCTTGCGGTCCGCGCCAAGGCTCATGACGGTAAACCGGCAGCTTTCCTCGGACTGGCCCGGCGCGCACACATCCAGGAAGCGCGTGCCGTCCTCGCTTTCCTTGATGTCGTAGACGTGGGCAGACAGGCAGATCTCCTTGCCCGCGTGCGCGGAGGCTTCTTCGGCCGAGTAGCAGGGGCGGCCGGTTTCAGACGCGAAGCAGGCCGTGATGACGAGCAGGGGGCCGAGAGAAAAGAGAAGCCAGAGCGGAAGCGACCACATAACGAGCACCCGAGAGGGAGAAGTGCTGCCAGCGTAGCCGCTCTTTTCCAGGTGCGCTAGAGTACGAAGGTCACGAAATCTCGACCAGCTCTTCTTTTGCCGAGACAGATGCCCGAGACGCCCCATAATGCGAACGCACGTACTCGTCGAGGATGCGCTGGAAGTCGGGGACGATGGTATCGCCGCGCAGGGTGGTGACGAGCTTGCCGTCCACGTACACGGGGGCCTTGGGCTCCTCGAACGTGCCGGGCAGCGAGATGCCGATATTGGCGTGCTTCGACTCGCCGGGCCCGTTGACGATGCAGCCCATCACGGCCAGCTTCATCTCCTCGACGCCGGGGTACTCCGCGCGCCAGGCCGGCATGGAGGCGCGCAGATAGTCCTGGATCTGCTCGGCAAGCGTCTGGAAAAAGGTGCTGGTGGTGCGGCCGCAGCCGGGGCAGGCGGTGACCTGCGGAGTGAACGAGCGGATCGAGAGCGACTGCAGGATCTGCTGCGCGCACAGCACCTCCTCGGTGCGGTCGCCGCCCGGCTTGGGCGTGAGCGAAACCCGGATGGTGTCGCCGATGCCCGCGAGCAAAAGTGGCGCGAGCCCCGCGGCAGAGGCCACGATGCCCTTGACACCCATGCCCGCCTCGGTGAGGCCCAGGTGAAGGGGGTAGTCGCAGCGCGCGGCGAGCAGCGTGTACACGTCGATGAGGTCGCGCACGCCGGAGACCTTGGCGCTGAGGACGATCTGATCGTGCCGCAGCCCGTACTTTTCGGCTGCCTCGGCCGAGGACAGCGCCGAAACCAGCATTGCCTCGATCATGACGTCGCGCGCGGGCAGCGGCTCGGCAAGCCGCGAGTTTTCGTCCATCATCCTGGTCAGCAGGGCCTGGTCGAGCGAGCCCCAGTTGACGCCGATGCGCACCGGTTTCTGGTTCTGGACCGCGACGTCGATCATGGCGCGGAAGTTGTCGTCGTTCTTGCGCCCGATCGAGACGTTGCCTGGGTTGATGCGGTACTTGGCCAGGGCCCGCGCGCAGGCCGGGTACTTGGTCAGCAGCAGGTGGCCGTTGTAATGGAAGTCTCCGACAATGGGGGTTTGCAGGCCCCGCCTGCCGAGCTGCTCGACGATGTATGGAACGGCCTGCGCGGCTTCCTCGTTGTTCACCGTCACGCGCACCAGCTCAGACCCGGCGGCGGCGAGCGCGGCGATCTGCTCCACGCTGCCGGCGATGTCGGCGGTGTCGGTGTTGGTCATCGACTGCACCACGACCGGGGCGGAGGAGCCTACGCGAACGTTGCCGATGCGGGTGGTAACGGTCTGGCGGCGATGGATGTCGGGCATACAGACTATTTTAATCCGGGCGCGGCCGCTTTACTCAGGAGTCGGCGCCCGGCCGTTGCCGCCCACCTCGTCCTTATGCTGGGCGAAGTAGGCTTCCTCGGCCGCGAGCAGCTTTTGCGTGTCCTCGGTG
>CAXUEU010000021.1:0-32931 GCA_964250195.1 uncultured Acidobacteriaceae bacterium | reverse complement strand
GAGGACGCCATCCCAATCCCCGACAAGCAGGTCGCGAAAACGCAGCCGAAGAAACAGGTCGAGCAGCCCAAGCCGCAGCCGGTTCAACATGTCCCGCTCGTCCCGCCCTCGCAGGCTCACGTTCAATTACAAAAGAAGTCCACCTTCGGCGAGGCCGCTCCGGCGGCGATCCCGCGCGCTACTACCCAAGCCGCCCCGTCCGCGCAGGTCAACGTGCAGGGCGGCAACTTCGGTGCCATGTTTCCCTGGTACGTCGACCTCATCAAGCGCAAGACCGCCGGCAACTGGTACAAGCAGGAGGTCGACCCCGGCACCCGCGAGGGCGCGCGCGTCTACCTCACCTTCGTGGTCAATCGCGGCGGCGCGCCATCCGACGTCCGCGTCCAGCAGTCCAGCGGCTCGGCTACCCTCGACTCCTCCTGCACCCGAGCCGTACAGCGCACCGACACCTACGGCCCCCTTCCCAGTGGCTATACCGGTTCCACCCTGCTGGTGCAGTACTACTGCGAACAGTCCGGGCGGTAAACTGAGTCCGACACGATGAAAACAACCCTGCTCCCCTGCACTCTCCTGCTCGCTGCCTCCGCCGCCCACGCGCAGGACTGGGTGAAAACCGGCACCAACCTGGGCGCGGCCCGCATCCGCATCGCCGCCGCGGACTTCAAGCCCGGCGGGGCCGACTCCGCGAGCCTGAAGCAAGTCTTCGACCGGACCCTATACAAAGACCTCCAAAACGCCGGCATCTTCGACGTCGTTTCCAAGTCGCTCGCGCCGCCGGCCACCCCCGGCTCTCAGGGGGAAGTGCAGCTCGCCGCCTTCTCCGCCGCGCCCTCCAACGCGGAGATGCTCGCCTTCGGCTCCTTCGCCGTCAACGCGGGCCAAATCGCCGTCACCGGCTTTCTCGACGACACCAAGAACACCCAGTCCCCGCAGGTGCTCGGCAAGCAGTACTCCGATGCCGCCTCGGAAGCCGCGGCCCGCCGTATCGCGCACCGCTTCGCCGACGAGATCATCGAGCGGCTGGGGGGCATCCCCGGCATCGCCGAAACCACGGTCTACTATGTCGCCGGACGGACCGGCGGCGTCAACGGCGGAACCAAGGAAATCCAAGCCATGGACTACGACGGCGAGAACCCGCGCGCCGTCACCCACCTCGGCACCATCTCGCTTTCCCCGCACCCCTCGCCCGACAATACCCGCGTCCTGTTCTCCTCGCTCGGCAAGCAGGGCTGGTCCATCAAGGCCTTCTCGGTCGAGCTCAACCGTCCGGTCGCCTTCAACTCGCCCGCGGGCACCACGCTGTCGCCCGCCTGGTCCTCGAACGGCGCGCGTGTGGCTTTCTCCTCGGACCGCCCGGCCGGCGACTCCGAGATCTACGTCGCCGATGCCTCGGGCAATGGCGCGCAAAGGCTCACCAGCTTCCGCGGCCCCGATGTTTCTCCCTGCTGGAACCCCAAGACCAACGCCCAGATCGCCTGGGTCAGCGGACGGTCCGGTCTCCCGCAGATCTACATCATGGACTCCGACGGCGCGAATGTGCAGCGCATGACCGACGGCGGCTACGCGACCTCCCCATCCTGGTCGCCGAACGGCCAGTTTCTCGCTTTTGCCTGGAACCGCAAGTACGGCCCCGGCGCGCCCGGCGGGCAGGATATCTACATCATGGATGTCGCGTCCAAGCGCTGGATCCAGCTCACCCATGAGGCGGGCCGCAACGACTTCCCTACCTGGTCGCCTGACGGGCGGCACATCGCCTTCCAACGCGAAGGCCAGGGCGGGTCACAGATCTGGACCATGCTCGCCGATGGCACCGAGCAGCAGCCGCTTACGCACGGCGGCAGCTTTTCCCAGCCGAACTGGAGCCTGAAATAGCCCCAAGTAACCGCAGCCCGCGTTACCATCACTGAGATACTTGCAAGGAGCACCCTTTGTCAAAAACCACCCGCATGATCCGCACGACCTCCGCACGACTGCCTCTTCTCGGCCTCGCCGCGCTGCTCGCCGGTGCCGGCTGCCACAAAAAGCCCGCGCCTCCGCCGCCTCCGCCGCCTACCCAGTCCGCGCCCTCGCCCACGGCCGACATCCAGGCCGCGCCGACCACGGTCAACCCGGGCGACAGCACGATCCTGACCTGGCACACCTCGGGAGCGACCGATGTCTCGATCGAAGGCCTGGGCGCGGTCGCGACCTCCGGCACCCAGACCGTGAAGCCCGCCGCCTCGACGAACTACCACCTCGTCGCCCGCGGGGACGGCGGTACCGCGGACGCGACAGCCCGGGTCACGGTCGGCGCGCCCGCCCCGCCTGCCGCCGCGACCAACCTGAACGAGAACGACATCGACGACGCCGCCTTCCATCAAAATGTAAAGGATGTCTTTTTCGACTACGACTCCTACGAGGTCAACTCGCCGTCCGAGGCCGTGGTTTCCGCCGATGCCAACTGGCTCAATCAGCACCCGGGCATCAAGATCGTTCTGGGCGGCTACTGCGACGAGCGCGGCTCGACCGAGTACAACCTGGCGCTCGGTGAAAACCGGTCCAACGCCGCCAAGCAGGCCCTGGTCGCCGCCGGTGTCACCGCCGACCGCATCCGCACCGTCTCCTACGGCAAGGAGAAGCAGTTCTGCGCCGAGCACGACGAGAGCTGCTTTCAGCAAAACCGCCGCGCGCAATTCTCGGTCGACCGCTAGACGAAAAGGCCCGGCTCTCTCGCGAAAGCCGGGTCTTTTCAAGCTGGTGTCACGTTACTCCTGGCGGCGCAGGATCACCAGCACCGCAACCAGCGCCGCGATGCTTACGCTCGTCAAAACGATCAACGGTACCGCGACTGGCTTAGGGATTCCGAGGGTCGGTTCCTGATCGTAAAGTTCCTTCGACATAGTAGTGTTCCTCCGGTGTCATGTGTGGTTTCCTCTGCTGGGATGCGCGATGGGGATAGGCGTTCACCCCTGGCCGGGATTCACGTACCATTTCGTAAAATTAGATGCGCTTGTTCGATCCAAGATGGAGCCGGGCGCGATCCCGTCGAGCTGTCTCCCCCCAGGATCCCCACTCTAAGGAGAGTGCCTCAATGCGACCCGCTTCCCTTTCGGTTCTTCTCGGCTTTGCCCTGCTCCTCCCCGCGCCGCGCGCCCATGCCGCCTCGCGGGAGATCATCCAGCTCCAGACGCAGGTGCAGGCGCTCTCCGACATGCTCCAGGCGCTGCAGCGGTCCAACTCCGAGCAGCTCGGCGTCCTCCAGCACCTGGTCGAGCAGTCAAACGACAACGTGGGTAGGATGAGCCAACAGATGACCGCGCTTCAGGCCAAGGTCGATGCGGAGGGGCAAAACAACCCGCTCTCCGGACAGATCCAGAGCCTGAACGATTCAGTGGACGAGCTGAAGACGCGCCTGAGCCGCATCGATACCACGCTGAACGGCCTCCAGGGCCAACTCGGCAACGTGAACGCGCCGGCGGCCGGTTCGGTCGGAACCGCGCCGACTCCCGCGCCGGCCGGCGGCGGCGGCACGAGCGTCCCTCTCTCCCCGCCGCCTGCAAGCTCCGCCGGACCGGGCCCGTCCGCCTCTTCCACCAACCCGCAGGCCCCGCCCGCCGACCAGCTTTTCCAGAGCGCCGTGCGCGACTACAACGGCGCCAAGTACGACTTGGCCACCAGCGAATTCGCCGACGTAGTCAAGTTTTACCCGCAGTCGCCCGAGGCGGGCAACGCCAGCTTCTACCTGGGCGAGGTCGCCTACCGCCAGCAGCTTTACCCCGCGGCCATCCGCAACTACGACATCGTGCTGGAGCAATACGCGGGCAGCCCCAAAGCCCCCCCCGCCCAGCTGCGCAAGGGCGAGGCCGAGCTGGCGAGCTCGCAGCGCGATGCGGGCATCCGCGACCTCCGCGCGCTGGTCCAGCGCTACCCCGCCTCGCCCGAAAGCACCCAGGCCCGCAGCCTGCTCAACGGCATGGGCGTGCGCCTCACCGCGAGCAAGCCCAGCCCGGGGCGCCTGCCGTAAGATTGCCGGAGGAGTTTGCCATGGCGACAGCGCTGATTTCAGTCGAGGAGTACCTGCATACGGCGTATGAGCCGGACGCCGAATACGTGGACGGGATGGTTGAGGAGCGTTCCACGGGAGAAGGTCCGCATTCTGAATGGCAAGCCACGCTTGTTATGTATCTGCGTATCCGACGACGGGAGCTGAAGATTCGGGTTCGACCGGAAATGCGAACCAAAACCGGGGAACGCCGCTATCGCATACCCGATGTAGCTATTCTCGATACAGCGCTGCCTGACCATCGCATCGCGATTGCGCCGCCCTTGATCGCCTTCGAGATTCTCAGCCCGGAGGACCGTCTGTCCCGGCTTGTCGTCCGCTTCGCCGATTTTGAGTTGATGGGTGTGCCGGCGATCTACGTCATCGACCCTGCCGACAACAGCCTGCTCCGCTTCCAGGACGGGAAATTCACCAACGCCGACACAGTCATGCTGCGCGACACTGCGATTCCCTTCGCGGACATCCTGGCCGAGCTGGACTGAGCTGTACGCTCTCTCAGGCTCCGCACAGACAATGAAAATGACGCGCACAAGTAGGAGGCTGGCTGTCACACTCATGGTTTCTGCCGCTGCTTCGGCGCAGCAGGTCCCGGCAGGCTGGCAGACTTTTCACGATCCCGCGCACCGTTTCACCCTTGCTTACCCACCCTCGATGACCCTCTATGCCGGACCACCTTACGGACCGGAAACGCAGCGGATGTATGCTCCCATCTGCTACGACACCGCGTCTGTCTGCCTCCTGTTCAACGGCCGAGAGTACGAGAGGAGTAATTTTGAAGCCGCCGGATTCACGGTAACCGCGATGACGAATGCGAACACTGAAGATGCGTACTTTCATATCTCGTCCTACCACCAGGCGAATGAAGTAAAAACAATCCACGGGACGACCTATCACTTCTTCAATGACACGTACGCGGCCATGAGCCATTTGCAAGCTGTCGCCGACTACCGCGTGCTCCACGACGGCACCTGCTTCGGTATCACCCTCCAGGTCAACTTCAGCGATTACTGCGATCCCGACTTCCCGGAGCATCCCTGCACGTTCCGGCCGGAAAAGCTGGACGCGCTGCTCAATGAAATGCTTGAAAGCGTCTCCTTTACAAATCCGTAGCTGCAACCTTTGAAAATGCCGCGTTACGGCGCGAAATCCTTTACCCCCGACACCGCCTTCGCATCTAGCCCCTGCAGCAGGGCCACCATCAGATCCACCATCCTGTCGAAATCCCCGCGGTTCACGATCCCATTGTGCGCATGGGTGTAGCGCACGGGCACCACGAAGTTCAGCGTCGGCACCCCGCCCGAGCTTTCCTGGATCATGGACGAGTCGTCCCCATAGCCCTGCACCAAGTCCAATTGCAGAGGAATCTTCAAGGACGAGGCGGTCTTGCGGACCAGCGCAACGAGCTTCCGGTTGGGCAGGGCGGAGGTGTCGTAGAGGAAAATCCCCGGCCCCGCCCCGAGCTTCGCTTGCGTCTCCTCCGGGTGGCCCGGGAACGTGTCGCCCGCGATTCCGCCCTCGATGGCCAGCCCGATATCCGGCTTGACCGTATCCGCCGCCGTCTTGGCCCCGCGCAGCCCGATCTCCTCCTGCGTGGTTGCCACGAAGAAAACCTGGTTCGCGTGGGGCAGCTTCGCCAGCCGCTGCATGGCCACCAGCAGCACCCCGCAGCCGATCCGGTCGTCCCAGGCTTTGCCCAGGTAGTTCTCCGTCCCGTTCAGCACCGTGAATGGCGAGTCCGGCACCACCGGGTCGCCCGGCTCCAGGCCCATCGCGGCGGCTTCGGCCTCGTCCTTCGCGCCCACGTCCAGGTACAGTCCGTCGCGCGGAAAAATCTTGGTCCGGTCCTCCGCCGGCAGCACGTGGATGTCGCGGATGCCCGTGACCGCCCGCACCGGCCCCTTCGAGCCCAGGATCACCCAGCGCTGGTCCACCAAAGCCTGGTCCAGCCAGCCGCCCAGCATCTGCATGGTCAGCGTCCCGTTCGGCGCAATCCTCCGCACCATCCCGCCCAGCTCGTCCATGTGCGCGTCGACCATGATCCTGGGCCCGCTCGTGCCCACCTGCGCGATCACCGAGCCCATCCCGTCGTAGCTCAGCCTGGTCGCGAGCGGCTGCATGATGGGCACCATCAGCGCCCGCACCGGCTCCTCCGCCCCCGGCGGCCCCGGCGCGTTGGCTAACTTCTCGAGCAGCGACAGGGTCGGGTCCTGCGCCCGCGCGGCAAACGGCAGCAGACACGCCATCAGCAGCAGCTTCTTCATCGCGTTTCCTTCCCGGTAAACACAGCCTTGGGCAGCATCGCGTGTACGCCCACGTTGGTGTCCACCAGCTGCGTGATGTCCAGGTCCACCGCCACGCTCGCGAGCTGGTAGGCCTGGTCCCGCGTCAATCCCTTCTCCGTTTCGAGGAATCCAAGCATGTTCTTGAGCGCCATCTCCGTCGCCTTTTGGAGGTCCGGGCTGAAGCCCATCGCGATATACGCCGTCGGCGTCTCTGCCCGCGGCCACAGCAAGTGCTGGTCCTTATGAACGACGAATCGGAACGTCCCGGTCAGCATCGTTTCGAGCGCCGTGATGTCCACCTCGCCGTTGCCCTGCCCGGCGTGGCCGTCGCCTACCTCGAACAGCGCCCCTTTCGCGTGCACGGGCAAAAACAGCTTCGTCCCCGCCACCAGCTCCTTGTTGTCCATGTTGCCCCCGTGCATCCAGGGCGGGGCGGAGTTGTACTTGCCGGCCGACTCCGGCGGAGCCACGCCCATCGACCCGAAGAACGGATGCAAAGGGACTTCAACCCCAGGCGCGAACTCCGCCACCATCCGCTCCCGGTCGAGCGCGATCTTCTTCATCAGCCCGTACGGGTACTCATCCGGCAAAAAGCCACGGCCCGCGCCGAAGCCGTTACAAGCCCAGGGCACGTCGATCGCGACTTTCTCGATATCCACCTCGAGCACGTCGCCCTCCTCCGCCCCGTCCACCGCGACCGGCCCGGTCAGGATGTGGCCGCCGGGTCCTTTCTCGATATCCTTCGCGCCGTAGATCGCCGCCACGGACGGCGGTATCGCACCGGCCGCGATCCCCATCGCCTCCAGCCGGTCCGGCGGCCCGCAGGTCGAAAGCGTGTGGATCGTCACCGCGTCGCCGCTCTTCACGGTCAGTACCGGCTTGGCATGCGCGGAGTAGTAGCCCCATGCCACGGTCTTCGGGGTCGCATCGAGCACCTGCTGCCCATGGGCAGGCACGGCCAACAGCAAGAAAGGGAGCCAACGCATACCGAGCAATATACCGAACTGTATGCAGCCCGCCTACCACTTTCGAGTCAGCCCTCAAACGAAGATCAAAACCACCGGGACGACCACCCCCGCGACGATCAGACCCGTAACCAGTGCGTTGTTGCGCACGTAGCGGTATGTCAGGGCCAGCCCGGTGAGCGTGGAAGCGAACAGCCCCGTGCAAACCAGGGCGAAGAACACCCGCAGCGGCAGAGGGTGCCTTGCCGAAGCCGGAGCAGCGGCAGCAGGCGGCCTGCCTTGCGCGGGTGGGCCGCCGCGCCGGACCGGCAGAACCGCGGTCTGCTTCTTGTGCAGCTGCCCCAGCACCGCCACCCAGCGCGCCGGCTTGTAGTCCGGGTGATCGCGGTTGGTCTCGTGCAGGCCGAAGGTCTGGATCGCCCCGGTAAACGCGAAAAACAGGATCGCCGGCGTGGTAAACGCGCCGACGTACAGGTGCACGGAGCGGAGCAGTTTGGTCAGGTGCGCTTTGGCGGGCATCGCAGTGCCAGTCTAAACGTTCGATCTCGCGCTGAGGATTACGGCGTTTTGCTCTACTTAGCAGGCCCGCGCGGGGCAGGCTGCTCCGCGTCGGCCATCGCGTAGGCCACCACCGCCATGACCGCCGCGTTCTCCGCCAGACGGCGCGGGTCCACCTTGTCGAAGGTATCCGCCGACGTGTGATGGTAGTTGAAGTACGTGCGCGAATCCTGGTTCGGCGCGAACCCCGGTACACCCTGCACCACCAGCGGGTCAACGTCCGGGCCGACCTCCTCGACCTTCGACACCAGCGAGGCCCCGATCGGCCTCAGCGCGTCCGCCACCGGCTTCACGTACTCGGCCAGGGCGGGCGCGCCCGTATACGCGATGCCGAAGGGGTGGTCGCACCCGAGGTCGCTTTCGAGCGCCGCGATATGGTTCGCCACCTCGCCCGCGTGTTCCTTCGCGTACGTCGCCGCGCCGGAGGAGTTCAATTCCTCGTCCATCCACGCCACGAACCGGATCGTCCGCTTCGGGTGAATGTTCAGCTCCCGCATCATGTGCACCGTCTGCATAGCCGTTACCACGCCCGCCCCGTCGTCGATCGCGCCCGTGCCCAGATCCCACGAGTCGAGATGGCCCGACACGATCACCACCTGCTCCGGGTGCTCCGAACCCTTCCAGTCCGCCAGCACGTTGTAGCTTTCGGCCTTGGGCAGCGTTTGCGAGGTCAGCGTCAGCCGCATCGTCACCGGGCCTTGCTTGGCCAGGGTCGCGAGCAGATCGGCGTCCTCCGCCGTGACCGCCCCGGCCGGAAGCAGGTGCTCCCCTTGCAAGGCAGCCCCGGTGTGCGGCAGGCGGTAGTCCGCACCGCCCACCGAGCGCACGAGCACTGCCGCGGCCCCTGCGGCTTCGCCCAGCACCGGCGCGAGCGCCCGGTATGCCACCGTCTGTTCGTAGGCCTGGCCGCCCTCGCCCACCGCCGCCAGCTGCTTATCAAATGCGTGATTGAAGACCAGGATTTTACCCCGCACCGCGTCCGGCGGCAGCGCCTTCAGCTCCGCGAAGCTGCCAACCACGAGCACCGGTGCGGTCAAGCCGGCTTTCGGCGTGGCCCCGGTCGGGTACAGCGCGGTGACCACAATCTTCTGCTCGGTCCCCGGGGTGCCGCCCGTCCAGGCGGTCAGCGCCGCCGTCTCCTCGCCGCGTACCCAGTGCGGGACTAATGTCTTTTCGAGCGAAACCGTGGCCCCCAGAGCGCGCATCTCCGCCGCGACATATTCCACCGCCGCCTGCGCCTGCGGGCTGCCGCTCAGCCGGGGGCCGATGTTCGCCGTCAAGTGCCGCAGCTCCTCGTAGGCATATGGATCGGCCAGGGCCGCATCCCGCAGCTTGCCCATCGTCCCCACCTGCGCGGGCGTCCACGCACCGGTTCCATCGTTGAGAAAGCGGTCAATCCGCGCCTGCGTGGTCTTTGAAGGCTTCTGGGCAAACGCGGCGGAGGCCGCCAACACGAGGCAACACGAGGCGCGGGCAACGATCATGCCGCATCGTAGCAGACCGCCTTCAGGGCAGTTTCTGAAGGGGTAGAGGGCTTAGCTGACGCGAACGTGGCTTTCGCGGCGAAAGAGCCGCATAGACTGTTTTACGCGCTTCACGTCGTCAGGGAAATTGTTTCAGGGCAGACGGAACACGATCCCCGTCGAGAGCACGCGCGGGTTGAAACTGCCCGGAAAACTCGACAACCCGCCGTAGGAGAACTCCACCACGCGCCAGTCGATCCGCGGCAGGATCGTGTAGTCAAGCCCGGCAAGCGCGTTGTACTCGAACTTGGTCGCCGAGTAGTAGGCGGCGCTGCCCGGCTGGCCCGCCTGGGCCGAAGCCGCGCCGACCAGCCCCTCCACATACGGCATAAAGGGCAGCACGTGCGGCTTGAAGCTCAGACGCGGCCCCGCCAACCCGCTCCGGATGTTCGCGCCGGACCCGCTGCCGCGCCCATCGAGCCCGAGCGCGAAGAACGGCACGTGAAACTTGTCCCAGTACAGCCCGAAGGTCGAGCCGTACTGCCAGCCCACGTTGGGCACGTTGAAGTTCGCCGCGGAGAACTCCCCGTAGATCCCGATCTGCGCCCCCGCAGGCAGCGCCGCACCCAGCCCAGCCAAAACCAACACCGAAAACACTTTGTAACGCATAGACACTCCTTTTCTCGTGGAATCCGCTTGGAGAGACGCGCGAAGGAGCCGGGAAGTTGTGCTTTCTTACGAAGCGGGGGACTTAGTTGCGCAACTCTCGCAACGCCGCCGCCACCTCCCGCTCCTGCTCGCCGGTCAGCGGCAGCAGCGGCAAACGGGGCCGCCCGCCGAAGAAGCCGTTCAGGTCGCAGGCGTACTTGACCGCCGCGATGCCCAGCCGTCCGGCGATCAACGCCGAAGCCTCGACGATGCGCGCCTGCTTTTCCTCCGCGAGCGGCCGGTCGCCCTCCTTCCAGGCCACGTACACCTCGTGGCAGGCCTGCGGCGCGCACGCGGCCATGGCCAGCACGCCGCCGACCGCGCCGGCTTCGAGCGACGGCAGCAGCTTCTCCGCCGAGCCGCACAGGATTTGGAACCCGACTTCGCGGGTGCGGGTCTTGATCGCGGGTTTGGGCAGCGTGGCGACGCCGCCGATAGCGGCTGCGCCTTGCATTGCGCCTTGTATCTTGACCAGACCGCCCTCAGGAGGGGCGACCAGCATGCGCCCGGTCACCGCCGCGAACACGGGTGTGACCGTCACGGTCCGCCTCGGCGCGTCTCGCACCGCCGACGCCACCGATGCGATTCGCTCCACGCTGCCGGAGGAGTCCTTCAGGCCGACGATGTTGGGGTGCCGCGCGAGCTCCGCGACCACCTCGGCCGGCAGTTCGTACCCGGTAAACTTCGGAATCGAGTACAGCACGACCGGAATGGGCGAGCGGTCCGCGACCGTCCGGTAAAAGGTCAGCATCGCGAGCGGGCTCATCTGCGGCGCGTAGTAGTGGGGCGTGCGGACCAGGGCCGCGTCGTAGCCCACGCTGGCCGCCCACTCGGCCATGCGCAGAGTCGCGAGCGCGCTGGGCTGCCCTACCCCGGCGAGCAAGACTTTTTCGGGCGGGGCGGCCTCCGCGGCCACGCGCAGGGCTTCGCGGGTTTCGTGGTCGTCCAGCAGCGGCGCTTCGCCGGTCGAGCCCAGCACCACCAGCCCCGCCGACTGCCCGCGCCCGTACCGCTCCACGTTGTGCTCCAACTTGCGCGCGTAGATACGTCCGTCGGGATAAAAGGGCGTGGTGACGGCGGGAAAGATACCTTCGAGCAACATGGAGTCAGTTTACTGCGCGGGCTCGCCCGGCCAGGGCTTGGCTTGCGCCGCGACGATCTTCGCGACCTCGCCCCTCATGTAGTCGTAGGAGGGCGCGCCGGAGAAGGTTCGGTACTCGACCCGCTCGGGCTGCTGCGCGCTCTCGATCTGAAACTGGCGCTGGCCGTCCCTGGCCTGGCGCGGGTAGGCGGCGGCCCAGGAGGTCTGGTTGAGCGAGTCCGAATTGACCTCGATGACCCAGACCCGCGCGCCCGCCTCGTTGCGGACCAGAAATCGAAAATACGTATTGTATTTGCCTAGAGGATGGAAGTACTCGACCGCGTCGACCCGGTAGCGGCCGGCGCGGAACCGGTCCAGCAGGAAGCCGGTGGTCTCCCGCGCGTCGGGCAGCGCGTTGTCGGTGTGGGCCTTGCGAAGGAAGTCGCGCTCCGCGTCCCGGCGCGGCCGGTCGCCCGCCATGCTGTAGGCGGTCACGAGGGTGGTGTGGATGCGCCAGTCGTTAGGGGCAAGCGTCAAGGCGCGCTCGGCATAGCGAACCGCGCCGGGGCCGTCGTACAGGTCCAGTTCGCAGGAAGCCGCGAGCAGGTTGGCCGTGCTGCTGCCGGGCTCGGCGGCGATGGCCTGCTTGAAGTAAGCAAGCGCCTGTTGGGGTTGGGCCGCCCTGAGCGCGTCCTCGCCTTGCTGGAGCGGGGCGGGCGGTTCCTGCGCGCCGGCGGCAAGGATAAACGCGAGAAGCAGGACCCTAAACACGGGCCGGCTCCCGCTTATGCAACTCTCGGTGCAGCGTCTGGAGCGCGAACACATTGACCGTCTCCCGCTGCATCGCCGCGATGCCCTCGGCCGCGGCGCGGGCCGCGGCGACAGTCGTAATCATGGGAATCCGCTGCTGCACGGCCGATCGGCGGATCGCTTTCTCGTCGAAGAAGGTGTCCGCGCCGTGGGGCGTGTTGACGATGAGCTGGATGCGGTCACCCTTGATCAGATCGACGACGTTGGGACGGCCTTCCTTGACCTTGTACACCCGCTCGACGGTCAAACCGGCGTCCTCGAGAATGTTCGCGGTTCCCTCGGTCGCGACCAGCGCGAAGCCGAGCTGCACATACTGGCGGGCGAGCGCTTCGAGCTGCGGCTTGTCGCGGTCGTTGACGCTGAAAAATACCGTCCCCTTGACCGGCAGGCGCAAACCGGCGGCCAGCTGCGCCTTCGCGAAGGCCTCGCCGAAGGTGTCGGCAACCCCCATGACCTCGCCGGTCGAGCGCATCTCCGGCCCGAGAACCGCGTCCACCCCGGGGAACTTGTTCCAGGGAAACACGGGCGACTTGACGAAGTAGCGGCTACCGGTCGACAGGTCCTCTTGCAAACCACTGGGCCCGGACGCGACCGCCTCCGGCAGCAGCTCGCGCAGCGTGCGGCCGGTCATCAGGCGCGAGGCCAGCTTCGCCAGCGGTACCCCGGTGGCCTTCGACACGTAAGGCACGGTGCGGGAGGCGCGCGGGTTGACCTCGATCACGAAGACCTTTTCCCGCTGAATCGCGAACTGGAGGTTGACCAACCCGACGACATCGAGCGCGAGCGCGAGCCTGCGGGTGTACTCCCGGATTGTCGCGAGGGCGGCGGGGCTGAGATCGACCGAAGGCAGCACGCAGGAAGAGTCGCCGGAGTGGATGCCGGCCTCCTCGATATGCTGCATGATGCCCGCGATGACCACGTCCTTGCCGTCGCAGAGTGCGTCCACGTCGACCTCGACCGCGTCCTCCAGGAAGCGGTCGATGAGGATGGGCCGGTCCTGCGAGTACTCGACCGCTTCTGCCATGTACTTCGTGATGGCGGAGCGGTCGTAGGCGATGACCATGGCGCGGCCGCCGAGGACGTACGAGGGGCGAACCAGAACCGGGTAGCCGATCGAGTCGGCCCCGGCGAGCGCTTCGTCCACGCTCGTCGCGGTCGCGGCGGCGGGCTGCGGGATGTCGAGGTCTACAAGCAAACGACCGAACCGTTTTCTGTCCTCGGCCAGGTCGATCGACTCCGGGCTCGTTCCGAGGATCGGCACGCCGGCAGCCTTGAGCCGTGCGGCCAGGTTGAGCGGCGTTTGTCCGCCGAACTGGACGATCATCCCGATCTCCGCCCCGGCGGCGGCCTCGTGCGCGTACACGGCCAGCACGTCTTCCAGCGTCAACGGCTCGAAATACAGGCGGTCGCTGGTGTCGTAATCGGTCGAGACGGTCTCCGGGTTGCAGTTGACCATTACGGTCTCCCAGCCGTCGTCGCGCAGGGCGAACGCCGCGTGGCAGCAGCAGTAGTCGAACTCGATGCCCTGCCCGATGCGGTTGGGGCCGGAGCCGAGGATGATGACTTTGCGCTTCGCCGTCGCGGGAGCCTCATCCTCCTCGTCGTAGGTCGAGTACATGTAAGGCGTGGAGGACTCGAACTCCGCCGCGCAGGTATCGACGAGCTTGAACACGGGCCGGACTCCGGCCGCTTCCCGGTCCGTGCGGACCTTATCGACCGAGCCGCCGAAGGCCTCGGCCAGACGCTCGTCGGAGATGCCCATCCGCTTGGCTTTCCGCGTCGTTTCCGGGGTCACCGCCGCGAGCGTGTCGGTGATTTCCTTGATCTGGTAGAGAAACCAGGGGTCCATCTGCGTCAGTCGCGCGACCTCGCGGACGCTCATGCCGCGCCGGAAGGCGAAGCGGATGTAGGCGAGTCGTTCCGGCTGCGGGGTGACGAGGCGATAGGTCAGCTGCTTGGGGTCCAGCTGCTCGGAACCCACGCGGCGGCCTGTTTCGAGCGCCCGCACGGCCTTCATCAGCGCTTCCTTGAAGGTCCGGCCCATGGCCATCACCTCGCCGACCGACTTCATCTGCGGGCTCAGGGTCTGGTCGGCCTCCGGAAACTTCTCGAACTGCCACTTCGGGATCTTGACGACCACGTAGTCGATCGAGGGCTCGAAGCAGGCCGGGGTCATGCGGGTGATGTCATTCGGAATCTCGTCGAGGGTGTACCCGACAGCGAGCTTGGCCGCGATCTTCGCGATGGGGAAGCCGGTGGCCTTGGAGGCGAGCGCGGAGGATCGGGACACGCGCGGGTTCATCTCGATCACGGTCATGCGTCCGTTCGCCGGGTTGACCGCGAACTGCACGTTCGACCCACCGGTCTCGACGCCGATCTCCCGGATGACGGCGATCGCGGCGGAGCGCATCGCCTGATACTCGCGGTCGGTGAGGGTCTGCGCGGGCGCGACCGTGATGGAGTCGCCGGTGTGGACGCCCATGGGGTCCATATTCTCGATCGAGCAGATGATGATGACGTTGTCGGCCAGGTCGCGCACCACCTCGAGCTCGTACTCCTTCCAGCCGAGCACCGATTCCTCCAGCAGGCACTCATGGACCGGCGAGAGGTCGAGACCGCGCGCGAGGATCTCCATCAGCTCCTCGCGGTTGTAGGCGATGCCGCCGCCGGAGCCGCCGAGCGTGAAGGACGGACGAATGATGACCGGGAAGCCCAGCTTGACCGCGAACTCGAGCCCGTCGCGCAGGTTGTCGACCAGCGCCGACTTCGGCACATCGAGCCCGATCCGGGCCATGGCATCCTTGAACAGGAGACGGTCCTCGGCCTTCTTGATCGCTTCGAGCTTGGCGCCGATCAGCTCGATGCCGTATCTGTCCAGAATGCCCGCGTCGGCCAGGTCGACCGCCAGATTGAGCGCGGTCTGCCCGCCGACGGTCGGCAGCACGGCGAAAATGCCCGGTTTGCCGCGCAGCATCTCGGCCTCGATGCGGAGGATTTCCTCGACATAGGCCAGGGTCAGCGGTTCGATGTAAGTCCGGTCGGCGAGCTCGGGGTCGGTCATGATGGTGGCCGGGTTCGAGTTGACCAGCACGACCTCATAGCCTTCGGCGCGCAGCGCCTTGCAGGCCTGGGTGCCGGAGTAGTCGAACTCGGCGGACTGCCCGATGACGATCGGCCCGGAGCCGATCACGAGAATCTTGGCGATGTCGTTCCTGCGTGGCATCTAGTGGTAAACCTCTTTGCGATGGCCGATCTTGACGACGGAGACAACGAGTCGCCTGTCCAGCAGTTCACAGATAACGCGGTAAGCGCCCACCCGATACTTCCAGTAGGAATCGAGGCTGCCTGTCAGCGACTCGCCCAGATCCCTCGGGTTTTCAAGTGGAGCCACCCGTTCCCGCAGGAAGCGCGTGATGCGCTTTGCCACGGGCTTGTCCAGCTTGCCGAGCTGCCGTTCAGCTCGATCACTCAAGCTAATCGTCCAAGCCAAGCCGACGCTCCACTTCATCAAGCGAGTAAGTCTTCTCCTCGCCGCTCGCGATCCGGCGCGAAACTTCGACGGCCTCCTCGTAGTCTTCCTGGTCCTCTAGAGATTGCAGCAGAGCTTCGCTGACATACTCGTCCGGACTCTTGCCCATGCGGGCCGCCGTCTCTTGCAACCACTCACCCAGCTTGTCGGATATTTGAATCTGCATGGCGCGCTCCCCTACCGCCCTTTCCACTCGTCCATCATCCGCCGGAACTCCCCGAACAGGTAGTGCGAGTCGTGCGGGCCGGGGCTCGCTTCCGGGTGGTACTGCACGCTCGCGAGCGGCATGGTGCGGTGGCGCAGGCCTTCGAGCGTTTGATCGTTCAGGTTGATATGGGTCAGGTCCACCCCGTTCGCGTCGAGCGAGTCCGGGTCGACGGCGTAGTTGTGGTTCTGGCTCGTGATCTCGACGCGGCCGGTCGCGAGCTGCTTGACCGGGTGGTTGCCGCCGTGGTGGCCGAACTTGAGCTTGTACGTCCGGCCCCCGAGCGCCGCGCCGATGAGCTGGTGGCCCAGGCAGATGCCGAAGACCGGAGTCCGGCCCATGAGTCCCCGGATCGCATCGACCGCGTAGGTGAGCGGCTCGGGGTCGCCGGGGCCGTTCGACAGGAACACACCGTCCGGCTTCAGCGCGAGCACATCCTCAGCGGTGGTCCGGGCCGGCACCACGGTGATCCGGCAGCCCTCGCCGCCCAGCAACTCCAGGATATTCTGCTTGATGCCGTAGTCGTAGGCGACCACATGCAGGTCGCACTCGGGAGCTGAGTCGCTGGGCTTGAGGGGATCGCCGCGCTGGACCCACTGATAGCTTTTCGGGGTGGACACGACGCCGGCCAGGTCGGTTCCGTCCATCTTGCGGATGGCCCGGGCCTTCTCGACCAGGACGGCGGGGTCGTGCTCGACGGTGGAAACGACGCCGCGCATGACGCCGTTCGCGCGCAGGTGGCGGACAAGAGCCCGGGTGTCGATCTCGGAAAGCACGGGAACGCCGAAACGTTCCAGGTACTCGTCGGCGACCTGCTCGGAACGCCAATTGGAGCTCACCCGCGAAAACTCACGCACGATCAGCCCTTCGATATAGGGCCGGGCGGCCTCTGCATCCGCGCCGTTGGTGCCGTAGTTGCCGATCTGAGGATTGGTCAGGACGACGATCTGCCCGGCGTAGGAGGGGTCGGTGAAGATCTCCTGGTAGCCGGTCAGCGATGTGTTGAAGACCACCTCGCCCGCGCACTCACCCGGGAACCCGAAGCCCTCGCCGTGAAAGATGCGTCCGTCCTCGAGCGCCAGCGTCGCCTGCATCGCCGCCTCCTTAAGAGAGTAGGCCGTGCGCGTACCGCTCCGACCCTATCGAGCATAGCAGGGTCGGGCGCTGCATCCAAACCCGGAAAGGAGTCGAAAAACGAATGAATGCCGTGATCCTGCGCAACTATGGCGATGCAAGCCAGCTGTCCTACGAGGACGACGAAGACCTGCCCGAGGTCGGCGAAAACGAGGTCCGGGTGCGCCTCCGCGCAACCAGCATCAACCCGATCGACTGGAAGCTGCGCTCCGGCGCGATGCGAGATCAGTACCCGCTCGACCTGCCGGAGATCCTGGGCAGGGACCTGGCCGGGAACGTTGACGAGGTGGGTGCCGGCGTAACCGAGTGGGCGAAGGGCCAGCGCGTGCTGGCGGTCGCCAACGGAACCTATGCCGAGTACACCACCGCCAAGGCCGACGTGCTCGCGCCGGTACCCGACGCGATGTCGTGGGAGCAGGCTGCGGCACTGCCGCTGGTGCTGAGCACCGGCGCGCAACTCATCGAGCGGGGGCTCAAAATCGAAGCGGGTGAAACCGTTCTGGTCACCGGCGCCCTCGGTTCCGTGGGGCGCACGGCTGTGTACGTCGCGAAGACCAGGGGAGCCAAGGTGATCGCGGGCGTCCGGTCGTCGCAAAAGGAGGAAGCGATGGCGCTCGGGGCCGAGCTGGTCGTCGCGCTCGACGCGCCCGAAGAGATGGACCACCTCCACGAGCTGGACGCGGTAGCGGACTGCGTTGCCGGGCCGGTGGGCGAGCACGCGATG
The DNA here is from genome assembly GCA_964250195.1 of uncultured Acidobacteriaceae bacterium. GTDB lineage: Bacteria > Acidobacteriota > Terriglobia > Terriglobales > Acidobacteriaceae > EB88. The sequence continues at coordinate 15,430 of CAXUEU010000021.1, read as the reverse complement.
AAAACCCTGCGCGACAATGGCCGGTTCGTCTCCGTGTCGGGCCTGCCGGGCCACCCGCCCGAGCGCGGCATCACGGCCAGCTTCTACTCCGCCGTCCCGGACGCCTCGCGCCTGGCCGAGCTGGCGCTCGATGTGGCGAGCGGGGCGCTGCACATCCCGGTCGCGAAAACCTTCCCGCTCGCGGAGATTCAAGAAGCGACACGAGTCGCGGAACGAGGCAAGCTGGGCGGCAAGGTCGTGCTCCTGATTGCCTAGCTTTCCCTCGTTAGGAGGGCTCGCACGGCCGCGATGAGACCCGGGACATCATGCTTCCGGGCCTCGGCGGCCGGTTCGATCCCGTAGCCCCGCAGCGTGGCACTCGTGACCGGGCCGATGGAGCAGGCAGCCGCGCGCCCCAGCGCCGCGCGCGCGGCAGCCTCCCCAAGCAGGGCGAAAAAGTTTTCCGCGGTAGAGGAACTGGTGAAGGTCACGGCATCGGCTCCCCCGGCGAATACCTCGGTGAGCAACGCGCGCGAGCTCTCCTCCGGCACCGTCCGGTACGCCTCGACCACCTCCACAGCTGCTCCCGCCGCGCGCAGGCCCGCAGGCAGCACGTCGCGCGCCACCGCCGCCTGCGGCAGCAGCATGCGTTTGCCGGCCGCATCGGGCGCGAGCGCACGCAGGACGGACTCGGCGACCGCTGGCTCGGGCTGGAGATCGACGCGCAACCCGGACGCGCGCAGGGCGGCGGCCGTCGCCGGGCCCACCGCGACGGTGTACGGTTGCACGGCCCAGGGCGGGAGTATGCGCTCGGCAAGAACACGCGCGGTATTGGCGCTGGTGACCAGCAGGGCGTCGTACGTGGCAATGCGCGCCAGTGCCGCGTCGAGCGCCGCGTAGGAAGCGGGCGGCTCGATGCGGATCAGCGGCGCTTCCACCACCTCGGCCCCCAGCGCGCGCAATCCCTCGACCAGCTTGCTGCCCTGCTCCCGCGTGCGGGTGACCACGATGCGCCTGCCTGAGAGCAGCTGCCCAGCGGGCAAGTCGCCCTGGACCCTGATCCCTGAGCCGCGCACCGAGCCGCTCACCTTGCCGCTCACCCCGCCAGCAGCTCGCCCGCGCCCTGCCGCAGCAGCTCTTCCGCGAGCCGCGCGCCCAGCGAGCCGGGGTCTTCGTCGGTCCGGTGCTCCAGGCCCACCCGCACTCCGGCCGCCCCGCCGGGCAGCGAGACGGTGCCCGTGATGGACCAGTGGTCCGTGTGGCGCTCACAGTACACCCCGATGGGTACCTGGCAGCCGCCGCCGAGGGCATGGAGTACGGCCCGCTCGGCGGTGACCGCGAAACGCGTTTCCGCGTGATCCAGTTTCTCCAAGGCATCCAGCACCGGCCCGTCCGCCGCCCGCGCCTCGATCCCCAAACAGCCCTGCCCCGGGGCCGGACACACGATTTCCGCGGGCAGGCGCTCCCGAAGCATCTCCGTCCGGCCCAAGCGGTCGAGCCCGGCGCAGGCCAGCACGCACGCTTCCGCCTCGCCCGCGGCCAGCTTGCGCAGGCGCGTGTCCACGTTGCCGCGAAACTCGGTGTACTCCAAATCCTTGCGGAAGGCCCGCAGCTGCGCCTGCCGGCGAGGGCTGCTGGTACCCACCCGCGCGCCCGGCGGCAGCGCGGCGAAGCTCGCGAAGCCGGCCGAGCAAAACGCGTCCCGAGGGTCCGCCCGTTGCGGCAGAGCGGCCAGCACGAACGCCGGGTCCAGCTCGGTCGGCAGGTCCTTCAACGAGTGCACGGCCAGGTCCACGCGCCCGGCGAGCAGCGCCTCCTCAATCTCCTTGGTGAACATGCCCTTGGTTCCGATCTTGTTGAACGCGACACCCTGCATCCGGTCGCCGGTCGTCCGGATCACCTCGATCTCGACCGCGTGCCCCCTCGCGGTGAGCTCCGCCGCGATATGCCGGGCCTGCCACAGCGCCAGCTCCGAGCCCCTCGACCCGATCCGCAGGTTCACCTAAGCTCGCTTCGCAGCGGCGACCGGCGCTTCCGCCGATCCTTCCATTGCTTCAGCCGGCTCGGCTTTCTCCACGAGCACCGGCGCGGGGAGCACCGGCGCGGGCTCCAGCTGGAACGCGCCTCGCAGCAGGTCGAGCCGCGTCCCGTCGCCCTCGCGCGCGGCCTCGCGCATGGCCCGCATCGGCGCGTGCATGAACTTGCTCGCCAGCCCCCGAGTCAGGGCTTCCACGACTTCCATCTGGGCAGGGGTAAACGAGGCGAAGCGGCCCGGGGCACGTCGCAGCTCGGCCTGGCGCATCGCCTCCATGCTGCCCTGCAAGGCCACCAGCGAAGGCACCGCGTCCACCTGCGCCCCGCGCCGGGCGAACTCCTCGAGCTCCGCCTCCACGATGCGCTCGGCCCGGGCCGCCTCGCGCCCCCGGTCGGCCATGTTGGCCTCGGCCACCCGTTGCAGATCGTCGATGTCATAGACGAACACGTTGTCGACCCGGTTCATGGCGGGGTCCACGTCGCGCGGCACGGCGATGTCGATGAAGAACATGGGCCGCCCGCGCCGGCGCTGGGTAAACCGCTGGCCGTCTTCTTTCGTAAAGACGAACTCGTGCGAGCCGGTCGAGGTAATGACGATATCGGCCGCGTCCGCCTCGCCGCGCAGACGCTCGAACGGCAGCACGCGCCCGCCGAACCCCTGGGCCAGGCGCTCGGCACGGGCCGGCGTCCGGTTCGCGACCGTGATGGATCCCGCGCCGCGGCCAAGAAGGTGCCGCGCCGCGAGCTCGCCCATCTTGCCCGCGCCCACCAGCAAAACTTTCTTGCCCGCGAGCGAACCGAAGATCTTGAGCGCCAGGTCCACCGCCACGCTCGCGATCGAAACCGAGCTGCTCGCGATGCCGGTCTCCGACCGCACCCGCTTGGCCGCGGCGAAGGCCGCCTGCATCAGCCGGTCCAGCTCCCGGCTCCCGCCTCCGATGGCCCCGGCGGCCCTCGCGGCGGCATAGGCCTCCTTGACCTGGCCCAGGATCTGCGGCTCGCCGACCACCATCGAGTCGAGGCTCGCGGCCACGCGGAACAGGTGCCGCACCGCTTCCGCGTCGCGGTACACGTACAGGTGCTCGCCCAGCTCCGCCGCGCTGACCCGGAAGCGCCCGCTCAGGAAAGCCCGCAGGTCGGGCGCGGCCTCCCGGTAGGAAACCAGCAGCTCCACCCGATTGCAGGTCGAAATCACCGCCGCCTCCCCCACGCCGGGCAGCGCGCACAGGGCCTCGAGTGACGCGGACACGTCGTCCGAGGGGATCGCCACGCGCTCCCTCAGCTCCACCGGAGCGCTGCGGTGGTTGAGCCCCGCCAGCAGGTACTTCATTGCGAGGTGAACCTGTGGACCGAGCTGAGCAGGTTCGCCGCCCAAACGCTCAGCACCACGAGGAAGGCGAGCGAGGAGACGTACACCGCCTGCCGGCCGCGCAGCCCCTTGGATTGCCGGAACCACAGGATAAGTACGTAGACCATCCACATGGCGAAGGAGAGGACGACCTTTGGATCCTCGAAGTAGGTCGCGCCCACCACCGCCTGCGCGATGAGCGAGCCGGCGAACAGCCCCACCGTCATGCACGCGAAGCCCAGGACCAGGTTGGTTTGGGCGATGCGGTCCATGGTCTCGAGCGGCGGCAGCCACGCGAAGAAGCCGGGCTGGTTCTTCTGCTTGAGCCGGCGCTCCTGCACGAAGTAGAGAAACGACGCGAGCAGCGAGAAGACCAGGGCCACGTCGGCCACCAGAAGCGCCGCCACGTGCACGGCCACCCAGCCGCCGCGGACCAGCGGCGAGGAGAAGACGTAGGGGTCAGGACCGAGCGCGGACGGAAGCGTGAGCAGGAACGCCATGGGCAGAGCGAACAGCCCGAAGGACGCGGTGCGGTAGCGCCAGGCGGTCCACAGGAACGCGGCGGCCACCAGCAGACCGAGCCCGGCCTGCATGCCGTGCAGCCCGCCCGGCAGCAGCCCACCCGGCAGTACATAGACCAGCTCGAGCGCGACCCCGCCCAACGCCAACACCATGCACGCCGTGCGAAAACGCGCGCGCGCCCACAGCACGGCCGGCAGCGCGCACATGCTCGCTACCCCGTACATCGCCGCCGCGCCTCGGATCGCCGCCAGTTCCATGCCGTCGTTATGGATGCGCGAGGGTGCCCGCGCGAACCTCCTCAGTATACGAGCCGTGCGGCGGCCCAAAAGAAAATACGTCCGCCCGGCAACGAATACACGGAGCCGCCTCATCCCTGTCTCTGTCAGCTATCGAGTGTGCCGGGCCCTCCGGCAACCCCCGGTCAACCGCGTCCCAACCCACAAAGCCCCACGGAGGAACCACCATGTCCGACTACCGCGTCCAAGCCGGCGACAGCCAGGAAGACCAGATCACATCCTTTATGGAGTCCTACAGCTCCAAGCTGCCCTCTTCGTTCTTCTTGGGTGCCTCGTTCGCCTCCATCATCGGCTCGCTCATCCTCAAGACCCAGGGCAAGGACGAAAACGCTCTGTTCGTCGGCCAGTGGGCCGCGCCGTTCCTGCTGCTGGGCATTTACAACAAGATGGTGAAGCAGCACGGCTCCGACGCGATGACCCGCGACTAAGTGTCTTTCATGCTTCGCAGAAAGGCCGCCCACGGGGCGGCCTTTCTCGTGGCTGATACTGAGCCGCGCTCTGCTTCGGCTTGCGGCGGCTTTCCATCTGAGCCCTCGAACTCTCGTCTCCTGTGCCTACGATCCTTCACCTTCTGCTGTTGACCCTTTCCCCTCCACCCTCGCCCCTGTACCCTAGAGCTCGTGCCAGACGCGCCTGCCCGTACCGAGACCGACACCCTGACCCCGCTCATGCGGCAGTACACCGCCGCCAAGGCCGAGCACCCGGACGCGCTCTTGTTCTTCCGCCTCGGCGACTTCTACGAGCTTTTCCTCGAGGACGCCCGCACCGCCGCCCGCGCGCTCGGCATCACCTTGACGTCGAGGAGCAAGGAGAAGGACATCCCCATGTGCGGCGTGCCGGCACACGCAGCCGACGCGCACATCGCGAAGCTGCTCCGCGCGGGGCATCGCATCGCGGTCTGCGAGCAGATGGAGGACCCGGCGAAGGCGAAGAAAATCGTCCGCCGCGAGGTCACCCGCGTCCTGACCCCCGGCACCGTCGCCGCCGCCGACCTCGGCTCCGGCGAAAACAACTACCTGGCCGCCGTGCACTCCACCGAGGCCGCCACCGGGCTCGCGCTGCTGGACCTTTCGACCGGCGAGTTCCGCGCCCGCGAGTGGCCCGGCCTCGACGGCCCCGCGCACTGCGCCGATGCCCTCGCGAGCTCCGGCGCGTCGGAGCTGCTGCTGCCCACCGAAAACCCCCTGCTGGCGCGGTCCGAGCCGTTCACCGCCGCGCTCGACGGGGTCCGCACCAAGACCACGCTCGACAACTGGGTCTTCTCCGCAGGCTACGCCCTGCCGCTGCTCGCCCGCCAGCTCGGAGCAAGCTCGCTCGACGGCTTCGGCGTCGCCGGGCACACGGCGGCCGCCATCGCGGCCGGTGCGGTGCTGCACTACGCGCAAACCACGCAAAAAAACGCGCTCGCGCATGTGGATACCCTCCGGTTCGAGGAGCGCGCCGCCCACCTGCACTTGGACCAAGTATCGGTCAGAAACTTGGAACTCTTAGACCCGCTGTTCCGCTCCTCCGGCCCCGAGGCGACCCTGGCCAACACGCTCGACTGCTGCCAAACCCCAATGGGCAAGCGCCACCTGCGCGCGGGGATCCTGCGGCCGCTCGCCGATCCGTCGGCGATCCAAAGCCGGTACGAAGCCGTTCGTGAGTTGAAAACCAGGCTGATCGACCGCGAAGAGCTGCGGCGCGCTTTGGGCGGCGTGTTCGATCTGGAACGGCTGCTGTCTCGGGTCGCGCTCGAAAACGCCGGACCGCGCGATCTGCAGTCGCTGGCCTGCTCCCTGCGCGCGCTGCTGGCGGTCTGCCGGGCGCTCGACCGGCTCGACTCCGCCGCCTGGGCCGCGCTCAGCAAGGCCATGGATACACTCGACGCGCTGGAAGCCCGGATCGCGGCGACGCTGGTCCACGAGCCTCCCGCGACGCTGGCCGAGGGCGGCGCGATCGCGCCGGGCGTGCACCCCGAGCTCGACGAACTGCGCGCGACCGGCTCCCACGCGAAGACTGCGATCGCCGCGATCGAGAACCGCGAGCGCGAACGCACCGGCATCGGCTCGCTCAAGATCCGCTTCAATTCGGTTTTCGGCTACTACCTCGAGATCACCCGCGCGAACCTGAAGCACGTACCCGCCGACTACGAGCGCAAGCAGACACTCGTCAACGCCGAGCGCTACACCACCCCGGAACTGAAGGACCTGGAGCACCGCATCCTGACCGCGGAGGAGCGCTCGCTCGAAATCGAACGCGCGCTGTTCGCGGAGCTGCGGCAAGCGGTGCTGGCCCATGCGCCGCGCATCCGCGCCACCTCCGCGACCTTGTCCGAGATCGACCTGCTCGCGAACTTTGCCCACCTGGCTGCGGAGCGCGACTGGTGCGAGCCGGCGATTGACTCAGGGGAAAGCTACGTGCTGGAGGCCAAGGCCGCGCGCCACCCCGTACTCGAAGCGCTGCTCAGCAAGGCCGGGCAGACCCGGTTCATCCCGAACGACCTGTATCTCGACACGGCGCGCACGAGCATCCTTCTGATTACCGGCCCCAATATGGGCGGCAAGAGCACCTACCTGCGCCAGGCGGCGCTGCTGGTCATCCTGGCCCAGATGGGGTCCTTCGTTCCGGCAAGGCAAATGCGCTACTCGCTCGCCGACCGCGTGTACACCCGCATCGGCGCGAGCGACAACCTGGGCCAGGGTCGGTCCACCTTCATGGTCGAGATGACCGAGACCGCCGCGATCCTGAATACCGCCACTGCCCGCTCCCTGGTGCTGCTGGACGAGATGGGCCGCGGCACCGCGACCTTCGACGGCTTGGCCCTGGCCTGGGCCGCGCTCGAGCACCTGCACAACGCGGTGAACGCCCGGACGCTGTTCGCGACGCACTACCACGAGCTCACCCTGCTGGCCGGGCAGCTGCCCCGTTTGGCGAACGCCCGCGCGTCGGTTCAGGAAGCGCCGCAGGGCATCGTATTCCTCCACACCATCGAGCCCGGTGCGGCCAGCAAGAGCTACGGTATCGACGTCGCCCGTCTTGCCGGCGTCCCCGGCCGCGTGCTCAAGCGGGCCCGGGAAGTGCTGCGCGCGCACGAACGCGCCGAAAAACGGGAGCTGGCGGCCGAAACAGACGCCCCGCTCCAGCTCACCCTGTTCACGCCCCTGTCGCAGCGCATCGTGGACCGCCTGCACGCCGCCGACCTGGACCGGACCAGCCCCATGCAGGCCCTGCAACTGCTCCAGGAACTCCAGGCGGAGCTGCGCGACGCACCCGCCTAAAATAAAGTCAGGGAGACCGATGCGAGCAAACCGAGTGCTGGCGCTGTTGCGCGGCGTGAACGTCGGGGGGCGGCACCCGCTCCCCATGCCCGCCCTGCGCGCCGTCTTTACGGAGCTGGGCTGTGACCGGGTCGACACCTACCTCCAGAGCGGCAACGTGGTGTGCGACGCGCACCCCTCGCTCGCCGCGGGCGCGATCGCCGCGGAGCTCGCGGGGCGGTTCGGGTTTCCGGTGCCGGTGGTGCTGCGGACGGTCAAGGAGCTCGATGCGGCGACCACCGCCAACCCTTTCCGGCAGGCCGCGCTCGATGCGCTTCACGTGGTTTTTCTGGAAGCGCCGCTCGCGCCCGCGGCCCTCAAGGCGCTCGAAGCCAAGCGGCTCGGGCAGGAGCAGCTGGCCGCCGTGGACCGCGAACTGTTCCTGTACCTGCCCCACGGCTTCGGCCGCTCGCGGCTGGCTTTGGCTTGCACCGGCCCCGCCATGCCCGGCAGCGCGACCGTGCGGAACTGGAAGACGGTGCTGGAGCTCGAGCGCATGCTGCGGGGCTGAATGGCAGCTCAGCCGACCGGGACCGGCTCGGGGTGCAGCTCGATGCCGAAGCGGTCGCGCACGCCCTGCTGCAAGGTTCTCTGGAGGGCTAGGATGTCTTTCGCCTTCGCACAGCCGGAATGGTTGGTCAGAGCCAGAGTGTGTTTGGAGGAGAGCGCGGCGGCCCCCAGCGCAAAGCCCTTGGGAAAGCCGGCCTGCTCCAGGAGCCAGGCGGCGGGGAGCTTCCGCAGACCCGGCCCGGCGGGATAGCTGGGCGCACCCGGATGGGTGTGGGCGATGTATTCGTAAACAGAGTCGGGGACAATGGGGTTCTTGAAGTACGACCCGGCGGAACGCGTGTCCGGATCGCGGTCCGCGAGTGGAACTGCGGGATTGATGCTCATGCCCTTGGCGCGGCGAATCGCCCGCACACCCTCGGCCACCTCGGCCGGCGACGGGGCGGTACCCGCGAAGCGGCGCTGGAGGTCGGGGTAGGCCAGGGTCGGTTTGCCGCCTTCCGTGAGGGCAAAGGTGACAGCCGCGACAATGTACCGGCCCGCGTCGGGGCCGGTATTGAAGCGGCTCGAACGGTAAGCGAATCGGCAGTCCTCGTTCCGGAAAACCACGAAACGGGAAGTCTCGCGGTCGAAGCAGCGTACCTCCTCGATGGTCTGCGCGACCTCCTGCCCGTATGCGCCGACGTTCTGGACCGGAGTGCCGCCGGTGGATCCGGGGATGCCGGCCAGGCACTCCATTCCGGCGCAGCCCGCCTCCACGGTGCGGGTAACCAACGAATCCCAGTCCTCGCCCGCGGCGGCGGTGAACACGCCCCCTTGCCGCTGGATGCCGCGCAGGACGACGCGCACCATCAGGCCGGGGAAGCCGGCGTCCGTGATCAGCACGTTGCTGCCCCCGCCCAGGACGAACAGCGGCAGCCCGTGCTCGCGAGCCCATTCGGAGGCATGGACCAGGTCCTCTTCGGTGGCGGCCTCGGCGAAGAACCGGGCCGGGCCCCCGATGCCGAAAGTGGTGTATGGCGCGAGCGGAACCTGCTCCCGCATGAGCGCGGCGGGTAGAATGGGAAGTACCCGCGGAGCGCGCGCGGAAGCTTGTTTGGGAGGGGTAGAGAGCATGTATCCAGAGATTATGGTAATCCCGATGCGGGAAGAGCTGACGCGGGCCGGGATCGAAGAGGCGCGGACCGCGGGCGAGGTGGAGCAGGCGCTGGCGAAGCCGGGCACCACGATGGTGGTGGTGAACTCGATTTGCGGCTGCGCGGCGGGCAAGATGCGCCCCGGCGTGCGCTTGAGCCTCCAGGGCACGGCCAAGCCGGACAACATGATCACCGTGTTCGCCGGGCAGGACCGCGAGGCAACGGACAAGGCTCGCTCGTACTTCGGCGGGAACCCGCCGACCTCGCCGGCCATCGCGATCCTGCGCGACGGCGAGCTGGTGTACCTGATGCAGCGCTACGCGATCGAGGCGAACACGGCACAAGCCATCGGCGGCGAGCTGCAGCGGGCGTTCAGCGAGTTCTGCGTCGAAGCGGGAGTCAAGAACTGACGATCGAAATCTGAGATCGCAAAATGGAAAGCCCGGCCGATAGCCGGGCTTTCGCTTGCGAACCCCTGACTAGGTAGTCCGAACGTTTCCGGTCAACCCGTTCGGGAAGAAGCCGCCGGAGGAAACGCCGGTCTTGCCTGGTGCGTTGTACAGAACCTGCAGCACCTCCGACGCGTTGCGCGCCGTGTTGAGGCCGGTGATGGGGCTGGTGTTGAAGATCGACGCCGCGTCGAGAGCCGGCGCGCGGTCGAACTTATCCACCGCGGGCGAGCTGACGCCCTTGCGGATGCAGAACTGCCGCAGGGAGGCCTCGTGCTCGCCTTCCGCGACGTGGATCAGGGCCGCATAGGTGACGGCTTGGGCCGAGATGGCCAGCAGAGGGACGCCGCCTTCGTACGCGCTTGTGCCGACCGTCTCGAACTGGCGGGCCGAGGCGAGGAAGGTCGCGTCGTCGGTTGGGAACCCCATCGCGGCGAGATTGATGTCGGGGATCGAAACAGGCGTCGCATTCACGCTCTGGAGCGCGGTACGGATGTAGCGGACATGCGCCTGCTCGTCCATGTAGAGCTGGTTGGCGAGGGCGGCCACGAGCGGATCGGAAAAAGTGACCTTCTTGCCGCCGGAGACGGTGCCGGGATTGGAGCCGAGGTCGGCCGCGTCGAGGCCGTGGCCGGTCACGACGTAGGAGTAGAAGGATGCTTCGAAGTACTCGAGGTTGAGGGCGAACTGGAAGACGTCGATAGGCGAGGGCGTGGGTCCCGTGGAGGGGTCGACGCCGATGATGCCGCCGCAGCCCGCGAGGCCCGCGACGCCGGCGGCGAGGCCGGTGGATTTGAGGAACTTGCGGCGGGTGGCGGTGGCGGCGAGAATGCCGGGCGTTTGCGTGGTTTCAGACTGGGTCAGCATGGTGGAAGTGTCTCCGTGGTGGCTCGGGTTCCGTTTGGCTCATGGCTCGCGCTTGTCGGGCCGGTGTAGGGGCTGGGCCGCGGCCTAGGTCGAGTGGATCGAGCCGTTGACGCCCTGCGGGAAGAAGCCGCCCTTGGTGATGCCGGCCGCGGGGGTTGGGGAGGTCTTGGGCGTGGTAACGCCGTAGACGATGCCGAGAACCTGCTGCGGCGTGCGGATGGGGCCGAAAGCCGGACCGACCGCGAAAGGGGCGTCGACCGGGTTGACCGTGAAGAACTGGTTCGGCGAGGAGGGTGGGTAATCGAGCGAGTCGACGGCCGGCGAGGTGACGCCCTGGAAATTGCAGAGCGCATTGAGGCCGCCGAGGTGCTGGGCTTCCGCGCCGAGGATTTGGCTCGCGCCGGTGAGCACGAACGGGTTGCCGATGAACAGGGCCGCGCCGCCCGCGTAAGCGCTCGTGCCTACCGCGGTGAACTGCCGGGTGACGGCCAGCAGCTGGGCCTGCGTGGTGATGGACATTGTACCGCCCAGCGAGTAATCGATGACCGGCTGCGAGACGGGCGTACCGCCGAGCTGAAAGATGACCGCGCGCAGCAGGGTGATGTGCTTGGTCTCGTCGGAGACCAGGTTTTCGAATGTCGCGAGCGTGACGGGGTCCAGATTCAGCTTGCCTGGCAGCCCTGTGATGGGCGCGCCCGCGCCGAGACCGGCGGACAGCGGAGCCGCGCCGGTGACGCTGATATACAGGTTGGATTCGAGGTATTCGAGATTCAGGGCGAAGTTCAGCACCTGCACGATGACGTCATTGCCGGGGGCCGTGTTTTGCGCCTGGGCCTTGGGCGCGGTACCTGCGAGCAAACCCGCGCCGGCGGTGGCGGCGGCAAAGGCGCTCAACGTCGAAAAGAACGAGCGGCGTGAGGGAGCGTGGACGACCTGGTCGAGCGCGAGAACGGCGCGATCCGTGGCGAGCTGAGACTCGGTGACTTTTTCCGAAGGGCAGAGCGGGGACTGGAAGAGTTTTTGTGGCACGGGTGGAGCCTCCTGGAAGCTTGATGCCGGGTTGCGGTTCAGAACGGCGGCGGCGCGGATCACGCGACATCCGCGAGTTCATCAGCTCAGATGGAGACTTTGTGTCACGCAGGCGTTAAAAATCAGAAATTTCTCAGAACGCATTGATTCCATGAATGGCTCGAAAACCGAGCAAATCCAAAGAAGCGATTTGCCCGTTAAAGGCGCACGAAGATCTCGGCAAGCCGGAAGTTACTGGAGTCCGCTGGTGCGGTAGCCGGGAAGTTTTTGCACGAGCGAGTGCTTGACCGAGTAGCCGAAGTAGATAGCCAGGCCAATGACCAGCCACACGCCCACGACTTCCCAGGTGATCAGAGGGAGGTTGTACATCAGATAGAACGCGCTCAGGATGCCGAGGATCGGAACCAGGGGAACCCAGGGCGTCCGGAAGGGCCGCGGAAGATCGGGCTGGCGCCGGCGCAGGATCCAGACGCCGGCCGAGACGATGGCGAAGGCGAGCAGGGTGCCCATGTTGACGAGGTCGGAGAGCCGGTCGATGGGCAGGAACGCGGGGAGGAAGGCCACAATGGCACCGATGACCAGAGTGGAGATCCAAGGGGTGCGAAGGCGGGGGTGGATGACGGACGCCCAGGCGGGGAGAAGGCCGTCCCGGGACATGGAAAAGAAGACGCGGGTTTGGCCGAGAAGCATGACGAGCATGACCGAGGCCAAGCCGAAGAGCGCGCCGAACTTGACCAGCAGCGAGCCCCAGGCGACGCCGGTGACGTCGACGCCGATGGCGATGGGCTCGGCGACGTTGAGGGTGCGGTAGTCGACCAACCCGGTAAGGGTAAGAGCAACCAGGATATAGAGCACCGTGCAAACGGCAAGGGAGCCGAGGATCCCGATGGGCATGTCGCGCCGGGGATTTTTCGCCTCCTGGGCAGCGGTGGAGACCGCGTCGAAGCCGATGTAGGCGAAGAACACCGAAGCCGCGCCGGCGGAGATGCCGGACCATCCGTAGCGGCGCGGACCCTCGTTGGGAGGGATAAAGGGGTGCCAGTTCCTGGCCAGCAAATGCGGATGGTGAAGCAGGTAGCCGATGCCGAGAAAGAGGAAGATGCCGACGATGCCAAGCTTGACGATCACGATGGCGGAGTTGAAGTTGGCGGACTCTTTAATCCCGATGATGAGCACGGTCGTGATGACGGCGATGATAAAGAAGGCAATGACATTGCACAGGCCGGTGACGTGGGGCAGGGCCGCGGTCGCGGTGCCGAGAGGGAGCGAGCCGAGGGGCTGCCACCGGTTATGGAAGAGGTAGAGGGTGTTTCCATAGACAGTGGTGAACCGGGCCAGGCTTGCGGAGGGAACGAAGCCGAGCTGCTCGACGAGCGAGAGGAAGTACCCGGACCAGCCGCTGGCCACCGTCGCGGCACCGAAGCCGTACTCCAGCACGAGATCCCAGCCGATGATCCAGGCGACGAACTCGCCGAGCGTGGCGTAGCCGTAGGTATAGGCGGAGCCGGCGATGGGGATGATGGACGCGAACTCGGCATAGCAAAGGCCGGCGAAGCCGCAGGTAACGGCGGCCAGGACGAAAGAGAGGGCGATGGCCGGGCCGGCGTAGGCGGCGGCGGCGTGACCGAGCAGCACGAAGATGCCCGTTCCGATAATGGCACCGATGCCGAGCGTGATGAGGTTGAGCGCGCCGAGCGAGCGCTTGAGCGCGTACTCGCCTTCGTCGGCGGCCTCCTCGCGGAGCGAGGACATGGGCTTGGTGGCGAGCAGGTTAGGCATCGGCGGCTCCTGTTTTATATGGACTGGGTGCGGCGGGAACGCAGGAAGTAGACGGGAACGCCCAGCAGAACCAGGAATAGGCCTGGCCAGGTGTACTGGGGTTTGTAGCGAAGCAGCGTAAGGCAGATGGTCGCGGCCATGGCGATGTAAACCGCCGGGAGCACGGGGTAGCCGAGCGCCTTATACGGCCGCGAAGCGTCGGGCCGGGTGCGCCTAAGCACGAAGAGCGAGCCGATGGTCAGGATGTAGAAGACCAGCTCGGCGCTGATGATGTAGTCCAGCAGCTGGCCGTATGAGCCGGAGATGCACAGAAAGCAGGTCCACACGGCCTGGACGACCAGCGCGACCACCGGCGTCTTGTACCGCGGGTGGAGCCGTCCGGCCGCCTCGAAGAACAGCCCGTCGCGGCTCATCGCGTAATACACGCGAGCCCCGGCGAGGATGAGGCCGTTCGCGCAGCCGAAGGTGGAGATGAGGATGGCCCCGGCCATCAGCGCGGCCCCGGCCCGGGGAAAAATCTGATCGAGCACCGCAGTGGCCACGCGGTCCTCGCCCGCGTACTGGATGCCCCGCGCCAGGCCGGTCGCGCCGTGCGGGTCGCCGGCCAGGGGCAGGGCGAACAGGTAGACGAAGTTGGCGAGCAGGTAGATGGCCAGCACGGTGCCGGTCCCGACGATCAGCGACAGAGGCAGGTTGCGGCTGGGATTGCGGACCTCGCCGGCGGTGAAAGTGATGTTGTTCCAGGCATCTGCGGAGAACAGCGAGCCGGTCTGCGCCACGGCCAGCAGCGTCACCAGGCCGATCAGGACCGTGCCGCCGCCGGCCGTAGGAATGGCGAACAGATGCGCATGCGGCCAGAAGTGCCCGTTCGCGAAGTTGGCCGCCAGCGCCGCGTGGTTGCGCCCCAGCGTGACGCCGAACAGGACCAAAGCCAGCAAAGCCAGGACCTTCGCGGTCGTGAAGACGTTCTGTACGAGCGCGCCCAGCCGCACCCCGAAGATGTTGACCACAGTGAGCAGGATCGTGATGAGCACGCCGCACAGGTTGGCCGTGTTGAGGCCGAGCTCCATGTTGCCGAGCGTCATCGGGCCGATTTGCAAAGCGGGCACATGACCGAGCCGCAGCAGCCAGTGGTTGGAGGAGACGGAGGGGAAGAAGACTCCGAGGAACTTGCCGAACGCGACCCCGACCGCGGCGATGGTGCCGGTCTGGATGACGAGAAACAGCGTCCAGCCGTACAGGAAGCCGGGCAGAGGGCCGAGCGCCTCGCGCAGGTAGACGTATTGGCCGCCCGCGCGGGGCATCATCGCGGCCAGCTCGCCGTAGGAGAGCGCGCCGATGACGGTCATGACCGCGGTGATCAGCCACGCCCCGATCAGCAGGGCGGGCGAGCCGGTGAGCCGGGCGATGTCGGCCGAGACGATGAAAATGCCCGATCCGACCATGGAGCCGATCACGATGGCTGTCGAGGAAAACAGGCCGAGTCCTTGTGCGAGCGTTTGGGGTGAGGATTTTGCAGGGGCGGCAGAGGTCATGTTATTCGAAGTTGTACCGGAAAAGCCGCAGGAAGTCTCGGGCCGCCGCGCCGGGACTCGTTCCCGGAACGAAGAGCGCGCTCAGGATGGCGACCGAATCGGCCCCGGCCTCGCGGACCGCCACGGCGTTCGCGAGGGTGATGCCGCCGATGGCGGCCAGCGGTTTGACAGCGGCTTTGCGCGCCGCCGCGAGGCCGTCCAGACCGATGACCGGCTCGGCATCGGGCTTGCTTCCGGTCGCGAAGACAGGCCCGGCGGCGAGGTAGTCGGCTTGGTTCGGCTGCGCGGCCTGGACCGCGGCGTGCGTCGAGAGGCCCAGAATCGCGTGAGGATAGGCCGCGCGCGCCTCGGCGATGGGCATGTCCCCCTGGCCGAGGTGCAGGCCGTGGAAGCCCGTCTCCCCGAGCAGCGCGGCGTGGTCGTTGAGGATCAGGGTCATCCTCGGCGGCGCGGCGCGGGCAATCGCCTCGGCGTCGGCCAGGATCTGCGCGCGGGACTCTCGCTTGGCGCGGTACTGGAGCAGAGTGACGCCGGCCTCGGCCAGCTCGCCTATGAGCCGAGCGAGAAAAGCGGGGCGCTCGGGGCCGGAGGGGAGGTAGCGCGTGTCGAGGATGGGGTAGAGCGGCGGCAAGGTCATAGGGCAAGGGTGG
>CAXUEU010000020.1:15518-33394 GCA_964250195.1 uncultured Acidobacteriaceae bacterium | reverse complement strand
GCGTAGATCTCGGAAAGGGTCGGGTGGCTCTTGATGCGGGCATAGCGCAGGGGCTGGGTGATGGTGGGGTCGTCGACCTCGGAGTGGCCGTGGCGGCGGTAGCCGATCAGGTCGACCACCACGTCGGACCCGAAGGCATAGCGGTACTCGGCAGCCAGCGCGGCCACGCGCAGCACGGCGTCCGGGTCTTCGGCGTTCACGTGGAAGATCGGAATGGGCAGGCGCTTGGCGGCGTCGGAGGCGAAGCGGGAGGCGACCGCCTCGCTGGTTTCCGCGGTGAAACCGATGAGATTGTTGACCAAAATATGGACAGTGCCGCCCACGGAGTAGCCGTGGATGCCGCTCAGGTTGAGTGTTTCCGCGGTGATACCCTGCCCGGCGAAGGCCGCGTCGCCGTGCACCAGGACCGGCAGCACCTTGGCCGGGCCGTCCTCGCCGAGACGGGTTTGTTTGGCGCGCGCGCGTCCCATGGCAACCGGGTTTACCGCTTCAAGATGGCTGGGGTTCGAAACGAGGTGCAGGGCGAGCGACTTGCCGGACCGGGTCCGGTACTCACCCGTCGCGCCGACGTGGTATTTCACGTCGCCGCCGCCCAGGAACGAACGGGGGTTCACGTCTTCGAACTTGGAGAAGATGTCGGCCGCAGGCTTGCGGAAGGTGTTTACCATGACCGAGAGGCGGCCGCGATGGCTCATGCCCATCATGACCTTGCTCGCGCCCAGCCCGGCGGCGCGCTCGAACAGCTCGTCTAAAAATGGAATAAGAGCTGTAACACCCTCCAGAGAGAAGCGTTTGGTGCCCAGGTAGCGTGACTGGATGACCTGCTCGAAGAGGTCGGCCCGGATGAGCTTCGACAGGACGCCGCGCTGTTCGTCCTTCGCGAGCTTGCGGGGTGCCTGCTCCAGGCGGGCGGCCACCCACTCGCGCCGCGCGCGATCGGGGATGTGCATGAACTCAGCGCCGACAGTGCCGCAGTAAACCTTCCTGGCCTCCGCGATATCCTCGTCCCGCGCCCCGAGGGGCAGGTCGTCGGCCAGCGGCAGGGGTACCAACTCCTGGCCCAACGGGTCGAGCTGCGCCTGGAGATACCCCCAGCGGCGGAACAGGTTGAAGACGGGCTCACGGGCGGAGGAGGAGGCGAGTTGCGCGGGTTCCAGCTGTGTAGCACTCATAGGCGGGTCTGTTTCGCGGGGGCTTCCGGCATAATTCTACTCGCACGGAACCCGCTGCGTTCACCTTACGTTGACTTCGACGGTACCGTGGTCACCGGAAAGCCGCAGCAAAACGGTACCGTGGCCCGGGACGGACGCGGTGTAGCCGCCGCCTGTCGCGAGAAGCTCAGAACCGGCCCATACGTCGCGGATGCGCGACCCAACGGGCGCCTTTACCTCATCGAAGGTGAAACCGACCGTTCGCGCGGTTGCGCCGCGATTGAACAGGCCCACAGCCAGCGCGCCGTCCGCGAGCGTGCGGGTCCAAATTTCCTCAGTGCCCTCCCGCCGGACCCGGTCGCCCTGTCGCCCGAGCGGGTCCTGATCGATCGCGAGTACTTCCCTATTCTCGAGCATCGCCAGCGTCGCCTCGCTCATGTGAGCCAGGTCGTTGCCGGCGATCAGCGGGGCGGCAAGGAGCGCCCACAGGCTCATGTGGGTGCGGTACTCATTCTCCGACATGCCGCCGTTGCCCACCTCCAGCATGTCCGGGTCGTTCCAATGCCCCCCGTCTCGACCGGGCCCCGCGTACTGGGCCAGCCCGGCCTGCCCGAAGCCGATCTCGGCCATGCGTGCGTAGGTGTCGTTGATGTCGCCGGTCGTGCGCCAGCTGTTGCCGCCCACCGACGCGCCCCAGCGCCAAACCCCGTCCCAACCGTACTGGCACAGCGAGAAGACGATCGGCCGCCCCGCCGCGAGCAGGGCCTCGTGCATCTTGCGGTAAGCCGCCTGGTCGGCGCGGAGCCGTTCTTCGGCGTTCGCGGGCGATGGTTTGCCGTACCTCTTGTCGAGCCGGTTGCCGTACGAGCACATGTCGTATTTCAGGTAGTCCACGCCCCAGGCGGCGAAGGTTTTCGCGTCTTGTTTCTCATGGCGAAAACTGCCGGGGTAGTGGGCGCAGGTCCACGGGCCGGGCGAGGAGTAGATGCCCAGCTTCAATCCCTTCGAGTGCACGTAGGCGGCCAAACCCGGCATATCCGGGAAGCGAGCATTGCCGCGCAAGCGCCCACGCCGGTCGCGGCGGCCCTGCCAGCCGTCGTCGATGTTCACGTAGACGTACCCTGCGTCGCGCATGCCGGAGCGGACCAGCGCGTCAGCCGCCGCGCGGACGTCGGCATCGGTGACGCGGTCGGCGAAATGATTCCAGCTGGACCAGCCCATGGGCGGGGTCGCGGCCAGCACCTGCGCGGCGAAAACGAGGGGCAGAAGCATGGGCTCGACAGGACTGTAAGCCCCGCCGCGCGGATTGGCAAGGCTCCGCATCGAACCGGTCATGAGCAAAGTGAAGACGGCGGCAATCGCGGTCGCGGCACTGGCCGCCGCGGAGCTCCTCCTGCGGAGCCGGCGGCGGTACCCGGTGCGGGGCAAGGTGGCCTTGATCACGGGTTCGTCGCGCGGCTTCGGGCTGGCGCTGGCGGAGCGGTTCGCGCGAGCCGGGGCGCGGGTGGTGCTTACCGCGCGCGACGCGGACGCGCTCCTGCGGGCCAAGGCGATCCTCCTGGAACGCGGAGCGGCGCTCGAGAGTGACATTCTGCTGCTGCCTTGCGACCTGCGCGAGCGGGACGAGGTGGCGGCGCTCTTGCAGAAGGTGCGGGAGCGGTTCGGACGGGTCGACGTTCTGGTCAACAACGCCGGGGTGATTTCGGTCGGGCCGGTCGAGTCGCAACCGGTCGAGGCGTTCGAAAACGCGATCCGGTCCAACTATTTGTCCATGGTGTACACGTCCATGGGCGTGCTGCCGGGCATGCTCGCGCGGGGCGACGGCGCGGTCGTGAACATCGCCTCGATCGGCGGCAAGGTCGCGGTGCCGCACCTGCTGCCTTACTCGGGGAGCAAATTTGCCGCGGTGGGTTTCTCGCAGGGGCTGCACGCGGAAGTCCGCGCCAAGGGCGTGCGGGTCACCACGGTGACGCCGGGGCTGCTGCGGACCGGCTCGCCCAAGGCGGCGTTGGTGGTGGGCAGGCGCGCGGAGGAGTTCCGCTGGTTCAACCTCGGCGACTCGCTGCCCGGCTTCTCCCGCGACGCCTATGCCGCTGCCGGGCGGGTGCTGCGCGCATGCGAGACAGGGGAGACGGAGCTGAGCATCACGCCGCAGGCCGCGCTCGCGGCGCGCACGGCCCAGCTGGCCCCGGCGCTCACGGCGCGAATCCTTTCGCTGGTGAACCGCTTCCTGCCCGCGCCGGACCCGCGCGAGCGCACGCCCCTGCCCGGCGCGATGGCCACCGAAAAAGATCTCTCCGGGCTGACCGGCGCGGGCCGGGCGGCGGAAGCGCGCTGGAACGAGGGCTGACCGACCCTTACGGGCGCTTGTGCCGCGCGCCCGCGCGATCGTTCACGTTGGTGTTCTTACCGGAGAGCACCCGTTTTTGAAGGCTCCGAGATTTCGGAGCCGGGCTTGCTGAACTTGGAGCCGGTGATCTCCTGCAGCTCGGAGTTCGCGTTGGCTCGCAAAGGTATCGCCGGGAAGGGCGCGAAGTTTTTCGCGCCCTTTCACCGAACGCGAGGCTTAGGCCGCCTGCTGCTTCGGGACCAGCGCCCCGGTGCGGTCCTGCCAGGGGTCGATGACCACCTTGGTACAGCCGTACTGCTTGTCGCGGAAGACCTGGAAGGCCTTCGGGACTTCCTCGATGCCGATCAAGTGGGAGATGATGAAGCTCGGGTCGATCTCCTTGCGCTCGATGCGCTCGAACAGGGGCTGCAGGTAGGCAATGCAGTGGGTTTGGCCCATCTTCATGGTCACGCCCTTGCCGAACGCCGCGCCGAACGGGACCTTGTCGATCAACCCGCCGTACACGCCGGGGAACGACACCGTGCCGCCCTTGCGGACCGCCAGGATCGCCTGCCTGAGGACGGTCGGACGATCGAAAGACAGCCTGGCCGCCTGCTTGGCCTTGTCGTACAGGCCGCCCGGGCCGGTGCCGTGGCCTTCCAGGCCCACCGCGTCGATAGTCGCATCCGGGCCCTGGCCGCCGGTCAGCTCGCGCAGGGCGGTCAGCACCTCGTGCTCGGAGTAGTCGAGCGTCTCCGCGCCGACCTTTTCGGCGAGCGCCAGCCGTTCAGGGAAGCGGTCGATGACGATGACCCGCTTGGCCCCGAACATGAATGCACTGGCCGCGGCAAAGACGCCCACCGGGCCCGCGCCCCAGATCGCTACCGTATCGCCTTCCTTGATCTGCGCGTTCTCGGCGGCCTGGTAGCCGGTCGGAAAAATGTCGGTAAGGAACAGCAGCTTCTCGTCCGGGATGTCGTTGTTGACCACCAGCGGGCCCACATCGGCGAACGGCACGCGCGCATACTGCGCCTGGCCGCCGGCATAGCCGCCGTAGATGTGCGAGTAGCCGAAGAGCGCGGAGCCGGAGTAGCCGTAGAGCAGCTCGGCCGTGGAGGCGTTGGGGTTTGTGTTGTCGCACAGGCTCCACATCTTCGACTCGCAAAAGAAGCAGCCGCCGCACGCGATGGTGAACGGCACCACGACGCGGTCGCCGCGCTTGACCTTCTTGACCTCCGCGCCGACCTCCTCGACGACACCCATAAACTCATGGCCCAGGATGTCGCCGGGCTGCATGGTCGGGATGAAGCCGTCATAGAGGTGGAGGTCCGAGCCGCAGATCGCGGTCTTGGTGACCCGGATGATGGCGTCGCGCGGGTTCAGGATCTTGGGATCCGCGACGGACTGTACTTCGAGCGATTCTTTTCCCATCCAGCAAAGAGCTTTCACTTTACGCAACCTCCGCGTGTTCGATCGTGCCGGTTGCGGGCGAAGTCACCTGCTGCTCGCGGTCGCCCTGGAGAGCCTGCGAAACGGCAGTCAACGTGCCGCGCGTACCGACGGGCTGGCCCTTGGTGGTGGCGACTTCGCCGGCCTCGGCCAGCTGTTTGAAGTGGCGCAGATTCTCCCGCACGAAGCCGCCCGGCGTGCGCGAAACCAGAGCGCCCATGGCTCCGGCCAACTTGCCGCCCGGGATTACCATCTCCTGCACCACGCGCATGACCGTCCCGCGCCCGCTGGCCGCCGGCTCGAAGGAGATTTGCCCCGCCGCCGGGACTTGCGGGTCGCCGATCGTGCGCCAGGCCAGGCGCTTGCCGGGCTCCTCGGCGGTCCACTCGGCGTCCCACTCGAGCGTCGCTCCGCCGGGCAGGGCGGAAGGGAGATCCATCACCCAGTGCGAGAGCTTCGGGTTCGCGGGGTCGACAGTCACGCCGCGGATCGACTCCATCCACTGCGGCGCGTTTTCGATTGCGTGCCACCGGTCGTAGAGCTCCGCGGCCGGCTTGTTGATGGTGAAGGTCGCCTGCTCCCGAACGAGGCCGCCGAACTTGCTTCGCAGTACTTTCGGCAGCTTGCCGGTCTTGATCTGCTTGGCGGCCAGGAAGCCCGCGAAGAAGGACAGGCCGGTGGGGCCGAAGATTTCCCTGCGTAGCAAATAGGCGGCGGTGAGGGCCCCTGCATACAGCCAGGGGCTTCTTTCCGCGCGGGGCGCCGGGGTTCCGCCCTGCGGGGGCGCGGGCTGCTCGCCCGTGAAGGCGGACCCGAGACGGGTGCGCGCGTCGAGATCGGTTTGGAGTTCCGACTGGATCATATGGTTTTCCTTAGTGAAAGCGGGCGCTCTGAGGTTATAGGCAATAGGATGCCGCGCCCGCGCGAAGAGGTGGCGGGAAATGCGTCAGTCTGGAAGGGGTCTCATAAGCCTGCGACCTCGGTGGTGCACCAGATGAGCCCCGCTGCATGAGCCCCGCTGCAAAGCAGGGCTCGCGAGCATTGCCGAAGCCGCAAAACCATTCATGAGACTGCTTCTAACGCCTGCCGTGCCGCGCGCAGGCCGGAGCGGAGCGCGCCGTGGACGGTGCCGGGGTGCCCGGTAATGTCGGTGTGCTCGCCCGCGAAGTGGAGGGTCCCTTCGACCGGCTCGGCCAGGGCCGCCGCCGCGTCCGCCGCGCCGGCCGGTGCCCAGCTGTACGCGCCGCGCGTGCATGGGTCGGCCATCCAGTCATGAAAGTGGGCCCGCTCCACCTCCGGCGCGGTGCCGAAGATGCGGGCGAGCGAGGCGCGGGCGCTCCGCTCCAGGGCCGCGACACCCGGCGTTCGCAGCGCGCGCGGGCCGCCGGTCCAGCAGGTCAGCAGCGGGGTTTGTCGCGGCGCGGTGGTCCAGTACGTGGGCGGGTGCTCCCCTTGCGCGAACAGGAAGTGCATGCGCGGGTGCCGCGCCGTCCAGGGCCGGGCGCGAAGCTGGAGCACCATGCGCTGCACCGTGCCCGGGTCGAGGCTCGCGGCCGCGCGCAGGGCGGCTTGGGGCTCTGGGAGGAACCGGACGGCCCGAGCCTGGAGAACGCCGAGCGGCACGGCGCAGACCAGCCTGCGGGCTCGCCGGTGCCGGCCGTTCGCGGTCACCGTGACCGTACCGGGTTGCCACTCCACAACCGAGACCGGCGTGTCCAGCAGCAGCTCGGCTCCGGCGGCGACGGCTCGGCCGCGCACATACTCGGCCAGGGCTCCGTACCCGGCGGTCACGCGGGCATTGCGGCCGCCCTCGATGGCGTCTTCGGCGGCCTGCTGCCGGGCCAGGCCGCGGATGCCGATGCGTGTGCTGTCGGCCGCGTTGAAGCCCTCGACGTAGTCTCGAATGCGCGCCTTGTCGGCCTCGCTCGCCCCGGAGCGGGCCAGGTAGGCTTCGCAGGTCAGGTCCATTGTTTCCTCGGCCATGCCGTCCAGCAGCGACCACGCGCCGCCGTCGTCGGGGCAGCCGCCGAGCCGGCCGTCGAGGAAACACACCTGCTCGCCCTCGGCCTCGTAGGTGTGGAGCCCGGCCTCGGCCAGCAGTGCCAGCAGCTCCGGCGGGCGGCCGTGGATGAACTCCGCGCCCAGCTCGACCGGCGCATCGAGCCCGGGAACGCGGCGGGTGTCCATGCGGCCGCCGATGCGATCCCCCGCTTCGAGGATCAGGACGCGGCGGCCCGCCTCGGCGAGGGCGCGCGCGGCGGCCAGGCCGGCGATGCCCGCGCCCACGACGATCGAGTCATACTCCATATATGGTTTTGAGATGCGCGCGGGCTTCGGCGACCGGCGAGGCCCAATCCCCCGGGGTCGGCTGGCGGAAAAGGCGCGTGCGCGGGTACCAGGGCGTCGTCGCCCGGAGACCCCAGCGCCAGTCCGCGGCGAAGGGCAGCAGCAGCAGCACCGGCAGCCCCATGGCCCCGGCGAGGTGGGCCAACACGCCGTCCACCGTCAGCACCACGTCGAGCGAGGCCATGCGGACGGCCAGGTCGGCGAAGCCCGCCTCGATGTTCTCGATGGCGGGAAAGGCCGCGAGCTCCGCGCCGCCGCCCTGCTGGAGGCTCGAAACCTCGCAGCCGGGGCCGAGCGCTTTGGCCAGCAGCGGCAGAGGGATCGAGCGCAGCGGGTTCCATTCGCTGGACCGCCAGGAAAGGCCGATGCGCGGGCGCTGCCTTGATTTTTCACCCGATACCGCCGGCTTCCCCGCTAATTTCGAGGGGTCGAGATAGCCGGAGCCGGCCGGGATCGCGCGGAAAATCCACGGCAGCTCCATGATCTCCACCTGCGCGTCCCACTCCGGCGGGCGCGCGGGCGGGGTAGCCCAGGTGATCACCTCTTCCACCCCGTCGCAGGCCCGCAGCAGCGGCACGATCTCCGGCGCGCACTCCACGCACAGCGACGCGGCCTCCGCGCGCAGCAGGGGCGCGTAGCGAATCATCTGGAGCGCGTCGCCGAAGCCGTGCAGCGCGCGCAGCATCACGCGCCTGCCGGCGAGCGGGCGGCCGTCCCACATGCGCGCGGAATCCCCATCCGGCGAGCGGGCGGCGATCGCGTCGCTCACGGCCCAGGCTTCGTCGTAGCGGCCCAGCAGCGCCAGGCACTCCCAGCGGCCGGCGTCGCAGCTGTCGGGTTCGGCCCCGGCTTCGGCGGCCGCCGCAAAAGCCGCGAGAGCCTGCTCCACCCGGCGCCGGTCGAGCAGGCCACGAGCACGCGGGAGCAGCTCAGACGGCGCCGGCATGGGCGCTGATTCTGCTCGAAACGGCGGCGACGATCCGCTCCAGCTCCGCCGCGCGCTGGGCGCTGGTGTGCTCGGCGAGGATGCGGGCGCGGGCGCGATCACCCAGGGAGCGCCGCGCGGCTTCAGGGGTCTCCCACAGGATGCGCAGGACGTCCGCGGTCGAGTCCGCGAGCAGGATTTCCTCGCCCGGGGTGAGCAGCGCGTCGAGCCCAGGCCAACGGTCGGAGACGATCGCCGCGCCGCACGCCGCCGCCTCGAACAGGCGCACCGAGGGCGACCAGCCGGCCGCGACCATGCCGTCGCGGGTGAGATTGAGCGTGAACCGCGAGGAGCAGTAGAAGCGCGAGTGCTCGGCGGGCGGGATGTGGGGGAAGCGCCAGACGTTCTCCGGCCAGCCGAGCGCCTCGGGGTACTGCGCCCCCGCCAGCAGGAAGCGCTCGCGCGGCAGGGCCTCGGCGGCCTCGATGAACAGCTTTTGGAGCTTGGGTTGGCGGTCGTCCGAGTAAGTGCCGAGATAGCTGAGGGCGCAGGCAAAGCGGGGGTCGACCTGCTCCGGCTGGTGCGCGGCCGGGTCGACCGAGCAGTAGAGCGGGGCGGCGCGCCGCGCGCCGTAGCGGGTGCTGAGCTCGTCGAGGATCGGGCCGCCGGTGAAGCTCAGGTACGCGTCGTAAAGCGGGATGTCCCGGGCGCGCAGGGCCTCGGTCTCGCCGTGCGCGCGCAGCCGCCCGACGGTGATGGGCGTGTCGATGTCGTAGAAAAAGATCGGAGCGCGGGTGCGTGCGCGCAGGGCGGCAAAGGCCGCGACGCCGTCCGGGAAGTACGAGCCCACGATGAGCAGGTCGCTGGTCCTCGCCGCCTCCCGCAACCATTCCTCGGGCCACTCGCGATAGAGCGTGACTTCGCAAAAAGCGGGCTCTGGGAGGTCGCGGTGCGCGCTGTACCAGGGGGCATCCTTCTCCAAAAACCGGATGGAGTGCCCACGCGCATGGAGCGCCTGCAGCAGGGAGCGGTAGGTGGTGGCATGGCCGTTGCCCCAGGCGGAGGTGATCGTCAGGCCGAGGACGCAGATGTTCACGCGCCGGGCCTCCAAAGCTGCGAGAGCAGCCGGTGGGCCTGGAGCGCGCGCTGGGCATAGGTGTGCTCGGCCAGCGCGCGGCGGCGCAGGCCCGCCCCGATGCGGGCGGCGTCCTCGACCGAGTGGCGGCGCAGGTGCGCGACCACCTCCTCCGCGCTCGCGGCGACCAGGATCTCCCGCTCCGGGGTGAAAAACGTTTCGAGGCCCGGCCAGGCATCGCAGATGAGGCATGCGCCGGAGCCAGCCACCTCGAAGACGCGCGTGGGCGGGGAGAAACCGACCTCCGCCATGGACGCCCGGTTGATGTTGAGCACCATGCGGGCCGAGCAGTTGACCCGATTGTGCTCCGCCGTGGGCACGTGGCCCAGCCATCGGACGTTCGCGGGCAGGGGCTTGCCGCCCCAGCCCTCGCCGCCCAGAACGAAGCACAGGTCGGGCGCGAGCGCGGCGGAGCGCAGGAAGAGCTCATCCACGCGGGCCTCGCGGTCGGGCAGGCGGTTGCCCAGGAAGACCAGGTCGGCCGCGTAGCGCGGGTCGGCGGCGGCTGGGTGGTGCGTGTCCGGGTCCAGGCCGTTGCAGATGGTCTCGCACACCGCCACGCCCAGGGCCTTGTAGCGGCGCACGGTCTCCGGGCCGCCGCCGTACAGCAATGCGGCGTCGTACCGCGGCAGCGCGCGGCGGAACGAGTCGCCGGGGTCGGCCTCGACGCGGGCCAGCGTAGCGGGGGCATCCACGTCCCACACGGCGGCCAGCGCGCCGGGCTTGCGGTACCGGGGGATCAGCAGTTCGAGCTCCGCGTCGTCGACCCCGATACCGGAGTGCTTCACCAGCAGGTCGGCCTCGGGCGCGAGCTCGCGCAGTACCGCTTCGTACTCACCGGGTCGGTAGATCACCGAGCGCGCGTAGGGGACGGCATCGTAATCGCGGTTTTTCTGGCGGTCGTAGGCGTCCGGCTCGGCATAAATGCACTCGTAGCCGAGCGCGTGGAGGTACTTGTACATGCCGCGGTAGTAGGTGGCCGCGCCGTTCCAGTAGGAGGAGAGCAGCGAGGAACCGAAGGCGAGGATCCTCATGCGAGCACCTCTTCGAAGATAGCCGAGAGCTCCGCGGCCCGGTGCGCGGTGGTGTGGCGCGCGCGAATGGTTTGGAGCCCTTGCGCGGCGCGCTGCGCGCCGGCCCGGGGGTCGCGGAGGAGATCGGAGAGGGCCGCCCGCATCTCCTCGCCCGTGCGGGCCCAGGCGAAGTCGTGCGGGCAGAAAAGGTTTTCGCTGTCCTCCCACGGAGCGGAGACGAGCGGGATGCCGCAGGCCAGGGCCTCGAAGACGCGGATGGTGGGGATGCCCGGTAACTGGGCCGCATACGGGCCGCGGGGCACATGGACCGTGGCGCGGGCCCCGGCGAAGGCCGCGGGCGCATCGAGGTTGGCCAGGTAGCCGCCGTACGCGATGCCCGCCCGCGCGAGGGCCGCGAGGGCTTCCGGAGGGTAGCGCACGCCGTACACGAGCGGGTCCTGGAGGCCCTGGGCGGGGCCGAGCAGAAACTCGTCGAGCTCCCGCGCGCGCTCGCCGTCGCCCCAGTTGCCGACCCACACCAGATCGTGTTCCGGGGTGGTTTCCGGGTGCGGGTGAAACACGGAGGTGTCGGCGGCCTCGTGCAGCGTCCAAACCTTGCACGCCCCCCAGCGCTCGCGGTAAACGCGGGCCAGACTCGCGCCGAAGGCGAGGATGCCGTCGAACTCCGCGACGCGGAAGCGTTCGATCTGCCCGGGCGAGGAGGAGGCGCGGTGGTGCGTGTCGTGAAACAGCGCCTTGAACCCATGGCGCGCGCGCGCGGCCAGAACCGCCTCTACCACCGCGGGCTCGGTCCACTCGTGAACGAGGACGAGGTCGGCGTCCGCCAAAACCGGTGCAAGCTCGGTGTAAGCGCGGACGTCGAGGTCTGGGTAGACGCGCGCGAACTGGAGGAGCGACCGCTCCCCGCGTTCGCCTTCGGCGAGCAGGTTCAGGTACGACCAGCCGTCCGCCGGCTCGAACGCGGTGACCGCATGGCCGAGCGCCCCGAGCCCGCGCAGGAGCCCGCGCAGGAAGTGGGCGTTGCCGTTGTTCCAGTCGGAGCGGAGCGAATGCGCGCAGTACACGATGCGGAGCGGGCTCATCGACTCCCGTTTTCCATGGCGGCGAGCTCCGATTCCGGGGCAGGTTCCGGGGCCCGCCTCGCCAGCATCGCCGTGTAGGCCGCTTCGTGGTTGCGCACCATCGCGCGCGCGGTGTAGTGCTCGCAAGCGCGGGCGTGGGCGCGGCCGGCGAGCGCGCTGGTGCCCTCGGGGTCGCGCGCGAGCATGCGCAGCACCGACTCGAGCGCGCCGGGATCGCGTGGTGGAAAGTAAACGGCGGTGTCGGCCCAGATTTCGCGCAGGGTGGGCAGGTCGGCCAGCACCAGCGCGCAGCCCGACAGAGCGGCCTCGAGCGGCGCGAGCCCGAAAGGCTCGTAGCACGAGGTTGCTACGTAGATCGCGGTACGGCTGTACAGCTCACGGAGCTCCGAGGCGTGCTGCTTGCCCAGGTAGGTGACGCCCCGGCGGGCGCGCGCCGGTTCTTCCGGGACGAAGGACGGAGCGGCGGGCGAGGCAGCCTCGCCCGCGACCAGCAAGGGCATGGGCGCGTTCACATTCTCGAGCAGCGCGGTGTTCTTGCCGGGGTCCCAGGCGCGGCCCACGGTCAACGCCCGCAGCTCCTTGGGCGCGGCGGCGGTAAACAGCTCCGGCGAGCGGCCGTTCGGGATCACCTCGACAGGCCTGGCGACGCCGTACTGCTCGCGCAGCTCGCGGGCCATCCAGGCGGTGGGAGCGGCCAGGCGCGTCGCCGCGAGCAGGCCGGCGCGGACCAGCGCCGTATACGCGCGCAGGCGGCCCGTGTCCGGGGCGGACTCGCCGTGCACCGCCTGCCACCAGCTCAGCACGTCGCTGTGGCCGGTCAGCAGCACGGGCAGCGTGTCCGACAGAGTGCCGTAGCAGAACTGGTTGGTGTGCAGCAGGTCCGGCTGGAGCCGCGCGATCAGGTCGCACAAGAGCTCGCGGGACCGCGCCAAGTCCTCCGCAGGGTCGTCCATCCACTCCAGGCGGTACTCGGTTTCGACGCACTGGAAGAGGGGCGACCGCATCGACGCCACCCAGGCCTGCTGGCCCCGGTCGAGCTTGGTCCCGAGCGAGACGAGGGTGACCTGGTGGCCGTTGCGGACGAGGCCCGCGCTCAACTCTTCCGTGTAGGTCCAGACGCCGCCGACCGAGTCGGTGGTCAGGAGGACATGCATTCGAGCTCCTCCAACTGCTTGGGTTCGTCTTCCTGGATGTCGCTGAAGCGGTCGAACAGGCCGAGGTAGTACCGGTGCGCGCGCTCCCAGGCCCGGTCGTCCGGCTGCGCGCCGAAGGTTTCCACGTACAAGGGCGAGCCCGGGAAGGGAAACATCGGTACGGGCTCGGAGACCCAGACGCCTTTCCCCTTGAGCTCCGCCTGCCAGGCCTGCACCGCCGCGGAATCGTCGTGCGAAGTGCGGATCAGGTTGGCCTGGACCCATGGAATGCGGGTCTTCGCATAGCTCAGCAGCTCGGCGATGCGGTCGGTCGAGAGGCGGCAGTTCTTGTTGAGCTCCGCGCGGCCGGCCTCGGTGATCGACTCGATGCCGCACTCGATCGAGATGGCGTGGGCGCGGCTCAGCAGGTCGAAGCCGGCCTCGTCCCAGAGGTCGATGCGGGTCTGGAAGCCGATTTTCAAAGGGCGCCTGGCGATCTCCTCGAGCAGCACGCGGACGTTCTTGCCGACGCCGAAGATTTCATCGATGAAGTAAACGTAGGTGACGCCGCGCGCGACGAGCGCGTCGATCTCGGCCAGAACGGCGGCGACCGGGCGCTCGCGGAACTTGTTGCGGAACAGGGTCTTGTTGCAGAACGAGCAGGACCACGGGCAGCCGCGCGCGAACTCGAGCTCCGCGCCCAGGCCGTCCACCTGCTCGAAAACGTGGTGCTTGTGCGTGTGCAGCTCGACCGGGTACTCCGTGAAGTCCAGAGGCGCGAGCGCGGTCATGTCGGTGACGCCGAGGCCCTCGCTCAGGTGCAGGCCCCGCGCATCCTGCCAGCAAACGCCGGGGATCATCTCCCATGGCAGGGTGGCGAGCAAGGGCAAAACCTGGTCGTGCTCGCCGCGGATGACCAGGTCCGCGCCTGTTTTTCGGAGCGTAGCTCCGGGAGTGACAGACCCGTGCGGGCCGATGAGAACGAACTTCGCGCCCCTCTCCGCCTTCAACGCGGCGACCCACTCGCGCGGGACGCGCAGCTCCGGGGGCGGGCAGCGCCAGAACAGGTACGAAGGCGCGGTCGGCAGGACCACAAAATCCGGGTCTCCGAGGCGGGCGGCGGCTTCCCCGGGCGTCAGCGCCTCCATCTGCGCGTCGACAAGGACGGCCTCGTGCCCGGCCTTGCGCAGCTCGCCCTGCGCGTGCAGCAGTTCGAGCGGCAGGTGAGGGTCGCGGCAGCCGAAGTACGTGGAGCCCTCGAAGCTCCAGCGCGGGTTGAGCAGGGCGTACCTCATCGCGCGCTCCCCGCCGCCGCCAGCGGCGCAGCTCTTCTGTGCCGCAGGTCGCTGTGCCAAAAGGCGGCGATGTCGGCAAAGATTCCGTCGAGCAGCCGCGTGGGCCGCCAGCCGGTGTGCGCCGCCAGCTTCACCGTGTCGCTGACGTAAATCTGCTGGTCGCCCGGGCGGGCCTCGCTCGTTTCGATCCGGATGCGTTCGCCGGTCTGCCGTTCGATGGCGGCGATGGCCTCGCGCACGGAGATGGCCCGCGCGGGGCCCCCGCCGACGTTGTAGACCTGGCCCGCCGTCACATCGCGCCGCGCCGCGGCCAGCTCCATCGCGTCGACGAGATCGTGCACGTGGAGGATGTCGCGAACCTGGCAGCCGTCGCCGTAGACGGTGACAGGCTGCCCTTCGAGCGCGGAGTAGAGGAAGTGCGCGACCCAGCCCTGGTCCTCGGTGCCGAGCTGCCGAGGCCCCGCGATGCAGCTCATGCGGAAGACCACCGTGGGCAGCCCGTAGATGCGGGCGTAGTCGTGCACGTACTGGTCCGCCGCGCCCTTGGAGCAGCCGTAGGGCGAGTGAAAGTCGAGCGGCTGCTCCTCGTCGATACCCCCGAGCAGCGGGTCGGAGAAGCGGTACCGCGCGGTACCGGAATCGCGGGTGATGCCGACGTTCTCGAGCCCGCCGTACACCTTGTTGGTCGAGGTGAACAGGACAAAGGGCGGCACCGGGAGCGCCCGCGCCGCTTCGAGCACGTGGAGGGTGCCTAGGACGTTCGCGTGGCAGTCCGCCAGCGGGTCCGCGATGGAGGTGGTGACGGCGACCTGGGCGGCGAAGTGGTAGATCTCCGACGCGCCCTCGGCGGCTTCGGCGACCTGGGCGCGGTCGCGCACGTCGCCGGCGACCACCGAGAGGCGGCCCGGCGCGGCGAGCGCCCGCAGCCAAGCCAGGTTGGTTTCGACCCCCGGCCGCGCCAGCGAGTCGAGCACGGTGACGTGGGCCCGGGTTTCGGTGAGCAGGCGCGCCGCCAGATTGCAACCGATAAAACCCGCGCCGCCGGTGATGAGCGCCCTACGCTCTTGCTGGTTGTTCAACACGGCTCCTTCCTGAGTAGGATGCTGCGATCCAGTTCCTTTGCGGTTTTTCGAGATAAAAGCCGCGCCGACCCTCTTTGAAACCGCCGGGAAACCGCATTACGCGGACAGCCCGTGGGCGGCCAGCTCGCGCATCATGGTTTCGGCCTTGTCATGCACTCCGGGCGCTTCCTGCGCCCCGAGCCAGTCGCACAGCTCCGCGAAGCCCGCCTCGTGCGTCACCTCCGGCTCGTAGCCCAGCAGGGCGCGTGCCTTGGCGAGGTCGGCGTAGCAGTGGCGAATGTCGCCGGAACGGTACTTCTGCGTCAGCCGGTGGGGCAGGCGGTCGCGCGTGCCCAGACGATCGGACAACAGCTCCGCCACGCGAGCGATCGAGATCGGCTGCCCGGAGCCGACGTTGATCACGTGCCCGTTCGCCTCCGTCCGCTCCAGCGCGAGCAGGTTGGCGCGGACGATGTCGTGAATGTTGACGAAGTCGCGCTGCTGTTCGCCGTCTTCGAAGACCAGCGGGGGCTGCCCGTTCAACAGGCGCGAGGCGAAGATGGCGGCAACCCCGGTGTAGGGGTTCGAGAGCGCCTGGCGCGTTCCGTAGATGTTGAAGAAGCGGAGCGCCACTACGGGCAGGTCGTACACGCGGCCGTAGGTGAGGGCCAGCTCCTCCTGGTCGCGCTTCGACAATGCGTACACGCTGGTGACCTCGGAGGGCTTGTTTTCGGGCGTGGGCCGGGGCGTGACCGGCCCCGCGCAGGCGGGGCACACGGGGTCCCACACGCCCGCGCGCAGCTGGGTGTTGCCGCGGATGGGCGGGGCAACCGGGCCGCATGCCGGGCAGGTGTAGGCGCCCTCGCCGTAGATGGACATGGACGAGGCGACCACCAGCTTTTCGATGGGCGTTTTGGTATCGAGCAGCACCTGGAGCAGCTGCGCCGTGCCGAGCGTATTGACGCTCATGTAGCGCTCGATCTCGTACATGGACTGGCCGACCCCGACCGTCGCGGCGAAGTGGTAGACAGCGTCCACCCCGGCGAGCGCCTGCTTGACGGCCCCGGCGTCGCGCACGTCGCCGTAGACGATCTCGACCTCGGGCGACAGATAGGTGGGCAGCTTGCGGCTGTGCACCTGGGGGGTCAGGTTGTCGAGCACGCGGACCGAGTGGCCTTCGCGCAGGAGGCCGTCGGCCAGGTGGGAACCGACGAAGCCCGCTCCGCCGGTAATGAGGATGGTCTTCGACATCAAGTTCTCCTAAACTGCGAGCGCCGGTTCTTCGGCCGGCTTGGTGGCTGGAGCGTAGCGGGCCACGGCCCACCGCGCGAACTCGGTAAAGTCCTCGACATTTTTCGGAGGGCTGGCCCAGTGAGGCTCCATGCCGAGATGGTCGGGGGTAAAGCACAGCGTCATGGTCACGTCGAACGGTGCGAGGGCGTCCATCTGCCGGTCGAACCAGCTCTCCGCCCCGGGGCGGAACCGGTCGGCCCAGCTGACGCCGGTGCGCAGGTAGCGCACACCCAGCTTGCCCAGCCATTCGACGGCCGGGTCGAGCCTGTGGTCCTCGTAGTGGAACCACTGGCAGATCCCAAGCGCGGGGTCGGCCGCGGCGAGCTCCGCGAACTTGTGGGCCGCGAGCTTCGGCGTGCCGTCATGCTTCAGGAGGCCCATGTAGTAGTGGCGGTAGTAGGAGGAGCCTTCGGCCTCCTTGTGGCGGGTCGTCGCCTCCCAGGTCGGGGGCAGGTCGTAGAGCGAGTACCAGTGGACGCGCTCGGTCCGGCCCCGGAGCAGGGCGGCCATGCGTTCGAGGCCGAACAGCGCGACCTCTTCCGCGCCGAAGGAGGATGCGCCGACCTCCGAAACCCAGACCGGCAGCCCGGCGGCGGCCTCCGTCTCGCGAATGCGGTCGGGCCACTCGTCCACGTGCCAGTGGTTCCAGTCGAGCGGGAAACCGTGGATGGCGACCGTGTCGACGTATTCGAGCGCGCCGTGGCCGCGCATGAGCTGGATCCAGCGCCAGTCGGCGGAGGAAACGCCCCCGAGCACGACCTTGAGGTCGGGATTGACCGCCTTGATGGCCCGCGACGAGGACCGGACCATCGCGGCGAACTTCTCCCAGTCGGGGTCCAGGTGGAAGTTCCAGTGGGACAGGTTGTTGGGCTCGTTCCAGAGCATCACGGCTTCTACCATAGCTTCCCCTCCCATTCGAGCTCTTGAATCCACTTGCCGCTCCGCTGCGTCGCCGCGGGCGAGCACAGCCAGGTCTCCTCCTCCGGGTGCGCGTCGAGCCGGAGGCCGGCGGAGCGCAGCATCCCTTCGACGGCCGGACGATTCGGAATCCACCAATTGGTCGCATCGCCCGCGAAGCTGTGCTCGAAAAACCGCATCTGCGGGAAGCCGGGCTCGGCGAAGATGTCCCGCTCCCAAAACGGATAATCGCGCTGGACCGGCGCGGCGGGCGGCTCGCCGTGCGGGCGCAAGAGCGTTTGAAACACCAGTGTGCCGCCCGGCGCGAGCTTCTGCACCACGCGGTCGAGCGCGTACAGCGGGTAGCGCAGGTGGTAGAACAGGCCCATGAAGAGGACGAAGTCGAACTGGCCGGGAACCGTGAGCACGTCGTAGGCGGAGCAGTGTCGATAGTCGATGTCGAGCCCGAGTTCATCGCGAACCATGCGCGCCTGGTTCAGGTAGAGCTCCTCGGTATCGATGCCGAGTACCCGCGCGGCATTCCGCCGCTTGAGTTCGATCGCGTAGAAGCCGGCGTTGCAGCCGATGTCCAACACGGTTTTGCCGGCCAGGTTCTCGGGCAGAGCGCCCGCGAGCGAATCCCACTTGACTCGGGGATAGTCGCCCAGAAAATGGTTCGGCGCGGTCTCGACGCCGCCGACTCGAATGTTGTGGAACCAGGGGCCTGCGTCGCGGAGCCTCTGTCG
>CAXUEU010000020.1:9255-15508 GCA_964250195.1 uncultured Acidobacteriaceae bacterium | reverse complement strand
CCTGCCAGTGGGTGTGCCGCCAAATCCGGAATCCCCGTCTTCTAAGATTCGCTCGCTTCCAGCAAAGCGCGCCCGGCAAAGGCGCGCGCGCTTCACCGGGGCGCAGCATCTACTCAGGACACAACTATACCGTTCACGGAGATGCGTGCAAACCGGTCCGGCGTTATGTTCGACGGCCAACATGACTGGATTTTCCTGGATCTTCGATGTGCGGCGGCTGAAACGCAGCTGAGCGCGGCGCACAACCCTGGATGCTCGCGGGGCGTTCTCCCCTCTTGAAGCAAAACGCGAAGGAGCACCAGATGGCACGCAACCCCCTGACCTTCGGGCCGAAGCCCCCGTTCAACCAGCAGAAGCAGTCCATCCCCGGCACCGAGAAGGAGATGGACCCGCAGCCGGACCACGGCCTTGAAAGCTACACCGGCCGCGCGCGCCTGACCGACCGCGTGGCGCTCGTCACCGGCGCGGACTCGGGCATAGGGCGGGCAGTGGCGATCCTGTTCGCGAAGGAGGGCGCGGATGTCGCGATTACCTATGTGGCCGAGGAAGAAGTCGACGCCAGGGCGACCGTCGCGGCCGTGGAGAAGCAGGGGCGCAAGGCGCACATGATCGCTGTCGACTTCGCTCAGCCGTCGACCGCTCCCAAGATCGTCGAGGAGGTGGTGGCGAAATTCGGCAAGCTCGACATCCTGGTCAACAATGCGGCCTACCAGCGCACGTACGCGAAGCTCGAGGACGTGCCGGGCGAGGAGTTCGCGATGGCCTTCACGGTCAACGTGGGCGCGACGTTCGCGCTGTCGCAAGCGGCGGCCAAGCACCTCAAACCGGGCGGCGTCATCATCAACACCACCTCGATCCAGGCGCTGGACCCGAGCCCGAACATCTTCGTCTATGCGGCGACCAAGGCGGCGATCTCGAACCTGACCAAGGGGCTGGCCAAGGTTCTGGCGGAGAAGGGCATCCGCGTGAACGGTGTCGCGCCCGGGCCCGTGTGGACGCCGCTGATCCCGGCGACGATGAACGAGAGCAGCTTGAAGGAGTTCGGGGCAAAGACCGTGTTCGGGCGGCCCGCGCAGCCGGTTGAAGAAGGGACGGTGTACGTGTTCCTGGCTTCGGATGACGCGAGCTTCGTGACCGGGGAGATCTACGGGGCGACGGGTGGAATGACGCCGGTGTAGGGCGAGGGGCGAGGGTAAAAGACGCGCAAAGCGCCGTCCACCCCGTCACGGGTCATCCTGAGCGGAGCGAAGGACCTGCTGTACCAAGCTCACGCGAGCAAGAGCAGGTCCTCCGTCGCCGCGCTCCTCAGGACGACCGTTGCTTGTACGCATCTGGGTTCCGCCATTCGCCCTGCCTTGAAAACACCGCCTCTGTCCCGAAACAGAACTCGCTCCAAAACGAAACAGTTTGCGCCGCATCCGAGCAGGTGCGCGGGCGGCGGTTCCGCCCTCCGCGCTACACTTTTCCTGAGCGGAGCGGATGGCGGAAGCAGCAAGCAAGACAAAAAGCGCGTGGGCGGAGCGCATCGAGGCGCTCAAAAACGTGCCCCCGGTGCTCGCGATTCTGTGGGAGTCCGGGCCGGCCGTAGTCACGTGGGGACTGGTGCTGCGATTCCTGGTCGCGGGCGGGCCGCTGCTCGGCGCGTGGATCGCGAAAAACATCATCAACGGCGTCGAATCGGCGATTCGGGGCCGGGGTATCACGCCGCACTTCTGGGCTTTTGTCGCGGCCGAGGTCGCGGTGGTAGTCGGCACCGGCCTGATCGCGCGGGTGATCGACTACTGCGACGCCCTGCTCGCCGACCGCTACACGCACTACGTCTCGATCCGGGTGATGCGCCAAGCCGCGCAGCTGGACCTGACCACGTATGAAAACCCCGAGTACTACGACCGGCTGGAGCGCGCGCGGGTGCAGGCCACCGACCGCCTGGCCATGATCCAGATGATGGGCCGGCTGATCCAGCAGGTCATCGCTACAGTGCTTTTCTCGAGCGTGCTGCTGTGGAAAGCTCCTTTGCTGCTTGTCCTTCTGGCGGTTGCCGTGATCCCGTCGTTCCTGGGCGAAACGCACTTCGCCTTCCTCGGTTACGCCAAGAACTTTCGCCAGACCCCGGCCAAGCGCGAGATGGACTACATCCGGCAGGTGGGCGGGTCCAAGGAGGCCGCGAAGGAGCTCAAGCTCTTCAATTTGAGCGAGTACTTCACGGACCGGTTCGCGCGGCTTTCCGAGGGAATTTACACCGAGAACGTCGCGCTCTCGAAGCGCCGTCTGGCCTGGGGCGGCCTGTTTTCCGTCATCGGCAACGGCGGCTACTACGGTTCCTATGTCTACGTCATCTGGCGCGCGATCCACGGCGGCTACGACATCGGCACCTTTGCCTTCATCACCGGGGCCGTGCAGCAGGCGCAGGCGGCCCTGCAGCAGGTGTTTTCGCTCGCCTCCGGCATCGCCGACCAGGCCTTGTTCCTGACCGACCTGATCGGATTCTTCGAGATGAAGCCGACCGTGGTCTCGAAGCCCGGCGGCCTGAAGACGCCCAAGCCGATCGTGCGTGGATTCGAGTTTCGCGATGTTTCCTTCTCCTACCCGGGCACGACGCGGCGGGTGCTCGAGAATTTCAACTTCCACCTGAAGCCGGGCGAGCGCATCGCGCTGATCGGCGAGAACGGCCAAGGGAAGACCACGGTCGTCAAGCTCATCACGCGGCTCTACGACCCGACCGAGGGCCAGATTCTGCTCGATGGGGTGGACCTGCGCGAGTACGCGCTCGACGACCTGCACCAGGAGATGGGCGTCATCTTCCAGGATTTCATGCGGTACGAGATGACGGTGCGCGACAACATCGCGGTGGGGCGCGTCGAGCTGCCGCACACCGAAGCCGAGATCGCCGCGGCGGCGGAGAAGTCGCTCGCCGCGAGCGTGGTCCGCAAGTTGGGCGGCGGCTACGACCAGATGCTGGGCCGCCGGTTCGAGTCCGGCGTGGACCTTTCGGGCGGCGAGTGGCAGCGCATCGCGCTGGCCCGGGCCTACCTGCGCGACGCGCAGCTGCTGATCCTCGACGAGCCGACGGCGGCGCTCGACGCGAAGTCCGAGATGGAGGTCTTCGAGCGGTTCGCCGAGCTGACAGCGCACAAGATGGCGCTGTTCGTCTCGCACCGGTTTTCGACCGTGCGCATGGCGGACCGCATCGTGGTGCTGGCCGGCGGCCAATTGGTGGAGGAGGGCGACCACGTGCGTTTGATGGCATTGGGCGGGCGCTATGCGGAGATGTTCGAAATGCAGGCGGCGAGCTATCGCTGATCGCGCGACGCAGCGGTCTAAACCGAAAAGGAGAAATGGGTGACGGAGGGCGATCGAGTGGCGGCGGAGGAGGCGCGTCGAGGGGCGGACGAAAAACTGCGCGAGGCGGCCCGGGCGGACGCGCACGACCTCGCCGCGACGCGCAACCCGCGCGGGGCGAGCGGCCTGCGCGCGCGCGCGGCGGCTGCCCGCGCGGCGCTCGACTCGCTGGTCCGCAAGCTCGACGCCCTGCCCGAGCCCGACTACGCGAACGCCGACCGCGACCCCTTGCTGGTCCTGCGCGAAAACCCGCGCCTTCTTCGGTCCGCGGTCAACGAGGTCGCGGGAGGGTCCAAGGTTCTGGACCGCCTGCCGCGCCTCGCGCCCGGCGACGGCGGCGGCGAAGGCCTGCCCAGGGTGCTGGCCGTGGCCGCCGGATACCTGCGCGGCACCGGCGACAGCTGGGACGCGCGGGCGCTGCCGGTCTACATCGGCGAGCTGCAGCGGACCGAGCCGCTGGAGCTCCAGGAGCTTTGGTCGCTGAGCTCGCTGATGAAGTTCGTGCTGACCGAGCGGGCGGTGGCCGAGGCCGAGCGGGTGTTCGCCGGGGGCATTGCCTCGGGGCGCAACCCGACGATCGACCGGTGCGTCAAGAGCCTGCGCGAGCTGGGCTACGCGGACTGGTCGATCGTGGCCGAACCGCTCATCCCGTTCGACCCCTTGCTGCGCGAGGACCCCGCCGAAGCCTACGAGCGCATGGACTTCCAGAGCCGCGAGGGCTACCGCCGGCGCGTGGCCGAGCTGGCCCGCTACGCGGACATGACCGAGGTCGAGGTGGCGCAGGAAGCGCTGAAGCTGGCCCGGGCCGCCGAGCGCGTGGCGGCCGGCGGCGTCGATGCCGGCGACCCGCGGGTGCGCCTGCGCGAGTCCCACGTCGGCTACTACCTCGTCGACGGCGGCGTCGACTCGCTGGCCCATGCCATCGGGTACCGCCCGCCTTTTCTGGAGCGCGTGCGCATCGCCGCCCGGCGCGACGCGGATTTGTTCTACATCGCGCCGATCGAAATCCTGTCGATCGCGCTGATCGCCGCGCTGATCGTGCCGGTCGTGCCAGCCGCGCACAGCCCCTGGGCGCTGGTGCTGCCGTTCCTGCTCCTGTTCCTGCCGGCGACCCAGGGCGTGGTGGACCTGATGAACAACGCCGTGACGGCCTTGTTCGAGGCGCGCTCGCTCCCTAAGCTCGATTACGCGAAGACCGGCATCCCACGCGGCTGCGCCACACTGGTCGCGGTGCCCACGCTGCTGCTCAACGAGCGGGGCCTGCGGGAACTGGTCGCGGACCTCGAGGTCCGCTGGCTCGCCAACCGGGACCCCAACCTCCATTTCGCGCTCATCACGGACCTGCCGGACTCCGTCACCAAGCCTCGGGACGATGCGTCGAACCCGCTGGTGGCGCTGGCGGTCAAGCTTGTCACCGATTTAAACGACCGCTACAAGGGCCAAAGGGGCGGCTGCTTCGCGCTTTTCCACCGGCACCGCGTCTTCAACGCGCGGCAGGGCGTGTGGATGGGCTGGGAGCGCAAGCGAGGCAAGCTGCTGGACCTGAACAAATATCTCGAAGGCGCGTTCGACGCCTTCCCCGTCAAGGCCGGCGGCGTCAGCGAGGTGCTGGGCGTGCGCTACATCATCACGCTCGACTCCGACACGCAGCTGCCGCGCGGCACCGCCGCGACGATGGTGGCGGCCATGGCCCATCCGCTCAATCAGGCCGTCATCGACCCGGACCGCAGGATCGTCACCGCCGGCTACGGCATCCTGCAGCCCCGGGTGGGGGTCAGCGTCCACTCGGCCTCGCGGTCGCGCCTGGCCTCGCTGTTCTCGGGGCAAACCGGCTTTGACATCTACACCCGCGCCGTCTCCGACGTGTATCAGGACCTGTACGGCGAGGGCATCTTCACGGGCAAGGGCATCTACGAGGTGCGGACGCTCCACGCGGTGCTGGACGGCCGCTTTCCGCGCAACGCCCTGCTTTCGCACGACCTGATCGAAGGCGCGTATGCCCGCGCGGGCCTGGCGACCGACATCGAGGTGGTCGACGACTACCCATCGCACTACTCGGCCTACACCAGGCGCAAGCACCGCTGGGTGCGCGGCGACTGGCAGATCGCGCAGTGGATCTCGAACTCCGTGCCGGACGACTCGCGCAACAAGGTCCGCAACCCC
Source organism: uncultured Acidobacteriaceae bacterium (assembly GCA_964250195.1). Taxonomy (GTDB): domain Bacteria; phylum Acidobacteriota; class Terriglobia; order Terriglobales; family Acidobacteriaceae; genus EB88. The sequence goes on along the minus strand of CAXUEU010000020.1, from coordinate 10,006 downwards.
ATCTCGACCATTTCGCGCTGGAAGATCTTCGATAACCTGCGCCGGTCGCTGGTGGAGCCGTTCACCATGCTGCTGCTGATCGCGGGCTGGATGGGGCTGGTAGGCGGCCCGCTCTACTGGACGCTCGTCACGGTCTTTCTCATGTTTCTCCCGACTTTAGTCCAGTTCTGCTTCTCGCTCGTCCGCGCGCTCGCCTCCGAGCAGGCCGGCGGGGTCGGCGAGGCGCTCGAGGGCACGGCGCAGGCCGCGTTCATCACGCTGCTCAATTTAGTCTTCCTGCCGCACTCGACGTTCCTGTCGCTCGACGCGATCGTGCGGGCGCTGGTGCGGCGCTTGTTCACCGGGCAAAAGCTGCTGGAATGGGAGACCGCGGCGGAGGCGGAGTCCGGCAAGCGCACCACGCCGGTGGATTTCTACCTCAAGGCGAGCCCCCTGTTCGCGCTGGCCGTTGCCGCGGTCCTGCTGCTGCGCCACACCTCCGAAGTCTTTGCATTCAGTTTCGATGCCCGCGTCAGCGTGCCCAGCGTGCCCGCGTCGCTGCTCGTGGCCCTGCCCGTGCTGCTGCTGTGGGCCTCCGCCGGGTTGATCACGGCCTGGCTCAACGCGCCGCCCGCCGAGGAGGCCGCGCCGCTCGCTCCCCGCGACGAGGCCTTTCTGCGAGGCCACGCGCTGCGCATCTGGCGCTACTTCCACCAGTTCGGGGGCGCATCGCACCACTACCTGATCCCCGACAACGTGGAGGAGCAGGGCC
>CAXUEU010000020.1:0-9245 GCA_964250195.1 uncultured Acidobacteriaceae bacterium | reverse complement strand
CCTGTTCGAGGCGGCGCGGGTTTCACCCACCAACCTGGGCCTGCTGCTCAACGCGCGGCAGGCGGCGGTCGAGTTCGGCTGGCTGACCGTGCCGGAGTTCGCCCAGTTGACGCTCGCGACGCTCGCGACGTTCGAGGCACTGTCCAAGCACCGGGGCCACCTCTACAACTGGTACCGGACCGACACCCTGGACCCGCTGCGGCCGATCACCGTCTCGTCCGTGGACTCGGGAAACTTCGCCGCTTCGCTCTACACCCTGCGCATGGGCGCGGCCGAGCTGCTCCGGCGGCCGCTGGTGAACGAGCGGCTGTTCTCCGGCTTGCGGACCGAGGCCGAGGCGGCGGGGATCTCCGGCCCGCCCGCGGACGTCGAAGCGGGGCTGGCGTGGGCGCTGGCGCAGCCTTCCGACCCTGAAAAGGACGATGCCCGGGACGAGCAGGCAGATGAACAAACCTGGTGGCGCGCGGAACACGCGCGCCACGCCGGAGCAGTCGCCGCGCTGGCCCGGGAGTACCAACCCTGGCTCCTGCCGGAGTTCGCCGCCCTGCGCGCGGAGCTGGGAATCGAAGAGACGACCATGCACCCCGCGCTCGGCGACGCGCCGGCCTACGCGCGGGCGCTCGGGACCAAGCTGGCGGGGCGGCAAACCGCCCTCTCCGCAGCGCTCGAACTGGCGATTCCCCGGCTGGACGCCCTCGTCGCGAGCGTCGGGCACTGCTCCACGGAAGCCTTCCGGCTCGCGACCGAGATGGACTTCGGCTTCCTGGTCGAGCGCGACCGGCAGATGCTCTCGATCGGCTACGACGTGGAGCGGGAGGAGTTGCACACCGCCTGCTACGACATGCTCGCGTCGGAGGCACGCATCGCGGTCTACCTCTCCGTGGCCAAGGGCGACCTGGAGCAGACCAGCTGGTTCAAAATGGGCCGCACGCACACGCTCGCCTACGGGCACGCGGTGCTGCTCTCCTGGACCGCGACGATGTTCGAGTATCTGATGCCGTCGCTGTGGATGCGTACCTTGCCCGACACGCTGGTGGCGCGCACGCTCGCCGGCGTGGTGGCGATCCAGCAGGCGTACGGGCGCAAGCTGCGCCTGCCCTGGGGCATCTCGGAGTCGGGCTACGCGGACGTGGACGACGGCGGCCACTACCATTACAAGGCCTTCGGCATCCCGGAGATCGCGCTGAAATGGGACGCGACCGCCGGGCCGGTAGTCTCGCCCTACTCGAGTTTTCTCGCGCTCGGCATCGACCGGGACGCGGCGCTCCGGAACCTGCGCGCGATGGCGAAGAACGGATGGACCGGTGCGTACGGCTTCTACGAGGCGGTCGACTACACCCAAGGCCGCGACCGGCCCCGCCTGGTGCGCGAGTGGATGGCGCACCATCAGGGCATGGCGCTGATGGCGCTCGTGAACCTGCTCCACGACGACGCGTGCAAGCGATGGTTCCATGCGAACCCGCACCTGCAGGCCACCGAACTGCTGCTGCACGAGAAGCCGGTGCGCGCCGCCGCGCTCAAGGACGAGGTGCGGAACACGCCGGCGAAGAAGGTACCCGTCACGGCCTAGGGCAGCGAGCTTGCGATGGGCAGACAGCTGACTTGGAGCCGCTGCCCTGCCTATCGCCGGCGGAAGCTCCGACTTGCTTTCCAAAAGCGCGTTTCTCGTTATCCGCAAGCTGTCAGAGCGACTTCCCGGGTGGTTGGAAACTTCAAGCTGTCGCCAATACAGGCGCAACACGATGCGCTTTGTAGATAGCGAGTACCTTCGCGGCGCGCCCGGGGTCGGTGGCCCAGCTCTTCGAGACGTGCGTCACGAACGCCTCGCCGGTTTGGGCGGCGAGCGCGGCGCGGTAGTCCGGGCAGCCGTTCTCGAGCGCCCGCAGGAGCGTCATGCGGTGCGCGAAGCAATCCTGCCAATCCCCGAACACGACCCACTCGGCCTGCACCGTGAGCCATGCGCCGTGGAGGAACTCGCGGGTCGGCAGGGTCAGGGACAAGCCCCGCGGCGGGTGGCACTGCTTCTGGCCGAACAAGTTGCTGGCCTCGCGGGCGAGCTGGGATGCGCCCCAGGCGGACTCGAGCGCGGCCTCGCAGGCGGCGTACTCGGGGTAGATGTGGCCCGCGGCGCGGGCGGCGGCGGCGGCTTTGGGCAGGAACTCTTCGGGTTGCATCGGCTCTCCTCAAACGGAAAAAGGCTGCTCCTTGGCGAAGCAGCCCTTTTCTCATTTTCCGGAAAGTCTCAAATTTGTTTGCCAGTTGACAGTAAAAGGCAAAACCGCCTACGCGGCCGGCGCCCACTTCGTGGGGTGTCTTCCTAAAAGCTAAACCACGAAGTACTTCGCCTGCGGATGATGCACCACCAGCGCATTCGTGCTCTGCTCCGGCTCCAGGTGGAAACCCTCCGTCAAACGCACGCCGATGTTCTCCTCCGGCCGCAGCAGCTCGAAAATCTTGGTCTGGTCCTCGAGGTTGGGACAGGCCGGGTAGCCGAACGAATAGCGCGAACCCCGGTACTTCTGGTGGAACAGGTCGCGCGTCTGCGGGGCGTCCTCGTCCGCGATCCCCAGCTCTTCGCGCATCAGCTTGTGGCCGTACTCGGCGAGTGCTTCCGCTGTCTCGACCCCCAAGCCATGCACGTACAGGTAGCGTGTGAAATCCCCCGCGTCGAAGAGCTTCTTGGTCTCCTCGCTGGCCCGCTCACCGATGGTCACCGCGGAGAATCCAATGACATCCATCCGGCCCGAATCGCGAGGGTGAAAAAAGTCCGCGATGGACAGCTGCCGCCCCTCGCGCTGGCGCGGGAAAGTGATGCGCAGCTGCTCGCGCGTGTGTTCCTCGGGGTGGTAGACAACCACATCGTTGCCGTCCGCCTGCGCCGGGTAAAAGCCGTAGACCAGCTTCGGCCAGAACCAGCGCTTTTCCTTGATTTCGGCCTTGAGCTCAGCCAGAATCGGCCGGTATTTCTCCTCGACCAGCCGCATGTAGTCCGTCGCCGAGGCTGTCTTGAGCTGCCATTGATTCTTGAACAGCGCGATCTCGTTGATGTAGGAAAAGATAAAGTCGAGGTCGAAGTCCTTCCGCACCCGGCAGCCCCAGAACGCCGGAACAGGCGTCTGCTCGACCGGCTTGACCCAGCTTGACCGCACCGGCGGCCCCTCAACCGGCGGCAGTGCCTGCGAGGCGAGCACATGCGGGGCGACGGGGAAGAGCTTGACCGTGCTGCCTTCCTCCATGCGTTTGTCTCGGGCGCCGTCCTCCCCGGCCAGGTCACTCATCACGTGCAGCCCGGCGAACGCGTCCTCCGCGTAGAACACGGCGGAGGCGTACTCCTGGCGGAGATCCTGCTCCACGTACTTGCGAGTCAACGCGGCACCGCCGCAGATGACCGGCGTCTTCATCCCCAGCCTCTGGAGGTCCTGCACCACGTACTTCATCTCGAGCGTGGACTTGACCAGCAGCCCGCTCAGCCCGATGGCGTCCGCGTTGTGCTCCTGGGCGGCCTTGATGATGGCGTCCGCCGGCTGCTTGATGCCGAGATTGACCACCTTGTAGCCATTGTTCGAGAGAATGATGTCGACCAGATTCTTTCCGATGTCGTGCACGTCGCCCTTGACCGTCGCGAGTACGATGGTGCCCTTCTGGGTGCCCTCCACGCGCTCCATCTTGGGTTCGAGATACGCGACCGCCGCCTTCATCACCGCTGCCGAGTCCAGCACCGACGGCAGCTGCATCTTGCGCGCGCCGAACAGCTCGCCTACCGTCTTCATCCCGTCGAGCAGCACGGTGTTGATCAGCTCCAACGGCGTGTAGGTCGCGAGCGCCGTTTCCAGCACCTGCTCCAGGCTCTGCCCCGCCATCGTCCGCTCGCCCCGGATGATGAGCTGCTTGAGCTGGTCTTCGAGCGGCAGCGACTCCACCGCGACCAACTCCTCTTTCGCCGAAGGGTCGAGCCCGGTGAAGTGGGCCATGTAGCCCTGCAGCGGGTCGCCCTCGCTCCAGTCGCGGAAGATGAGCTTGCGCGCCAGCTCCACCTCGCGCTCGGGGATCTTGTAGAGCGGATAAATCTTGGAGTAGTTGACGATCGCCGCGTCCAGGCCCCGGTCCACCGCCTCCTTCAGGAAAACGGAGTTGAGCACCCGCCGCGCATAGGCGTTGAGCCCGAAGGAGATGTTGCTCACGCCCAGGATCGTCTTGGCGCGCGGCAGCTCCTGCTTGATGCGCCGGATCGCCTCCAGCGTCTCGATGCCGGCGGTCCGGTAATCCTCCTGCCCGGTCGAGATCGGCAGCGTCAGCGCATCGAACAGGATGTCCTCGCCGCGCAAGCCGTAGCGCTCGGTGGCCATCTCGTAAATGCGCTTGGCCACCGCGACCTTCTTGTCCGCGGTCAGGGCCATGCCGTCTTCGTCGATGGTGAGGGCCACGACCGCCGCTCCGTACCGGCGGGCCATGGGCAGCACTTTCGAGGTGCGCTTCTCACCGTCTTCAAGGTTGATCGAATTGATCAGCGGCTTGCCCGGCACGCGCTTCAGCGCCTCCTCGAGCACGTCGGCCTCGGTCGAGTCGATCACCAGCGGCGCGGTCACGCGGGTGGCCAGCTTGTCGAGTACGCCGTTCATGTACGCCTTTTCGTCCTCGCCGACGATGGCGCAGCACAGGTCGAGCATCTGCGAGCCCTCAGCGGCCAGGCGCTTGGCCATCACGAGAATGCCGTCGTAGTCCCCGGCGCGCACCATGTCTCGGAAGTGCGCGACCCGGGTGGTGGTGTTCATCTCCTCGGCGATGATGACCGGCTGGCCGTCGACCTCGAGCGGCGTGGCCGAGAAGGCGCTCGCGACCACGCCCTGGGGCTTGTTGTCGCGCTTCAAGGGCTTCGCGTCGCGCACCGCCTCGACTACCGCGCGCAGGTGCTCCGGGGTAGTACCGCAACAGCCGCCGACGACCTGGACGCCGTACTCGGTCACGAATCGCCGGTGGTAGTCGGCCAGCTCGCGCGGGGTGAGCTTGTAGACCGCGATGCCGCCCTCGTTCTGCGGCAGGCCGGCGTTGGGCAGCACGGAAATCGCACGGACGGAGTTCTGACACAGGAAGCGCACCGCGTCGTTCATCTCCGCCGGGCCCGTGGCGCAATTTAGGCCGATGACGTCCGGGTCGAAGCACTCCACCACCGCCAACGCCGCGCCGATCTCCGAACCCAGCAGCATGGTCCCGGTAGCTTCGAGCGTTACCTGCATCTGGAGCGGCAGCTTCCTGCCCGCCGCGCGCATGGCATCGTGGCAGGCGGCCAGCGCGATTTTGGCCTGGAGCAGGTCCTGGCTGGTCTCGATGAGCAGGATATCGACCCCGCCCTCGATCAGCGCATCGGCCTGCTCGCGGTACATGGCGGCCATCGCGTCATAGCCGATGTGGGCGAGCGAAGGCAGCTTGGTCGTCGGGCCGATGGACCCGGCGACGAAGCGGGGGCGGTCTTTCGTGGAGAAATCGTCCGCGACGGAGCGGGCCAGCTTCGCGGCGGTCAGGTTCAGCTCGCGTGTGCGGTCGCCCAGCTCGTACTCGTCCAGAACAACACGGGTGGATCCGAAGGAGTTCGTCTCGATCACATCGCAGCCGGCCTCGAAGAAGCTGGCGTGCACGCCGCGGATGATGTCGGGGCGGGAGAGCGTGAGCAGCTCGTTGCAGCCCTCTTTGCCCCAGTAGTCGTCGACCGACGGCGACTTGAGCTGGATGGAGGTGCCCATCGCGCCGTCGTAGACCACGACACGTTCATTGAGGAGCGAAAGAAAGTCAGCCATGGCCAACCTTCATTCTATGGCTTCAGAGCCGTTCTCCTGAAGGTGTCGAGGCCTGGGCGACCCTGGACGCGGCTTCGTCCGCGGGAAAGCCGAAGCGAGACCCGCCTGGCGCTTCAGGCAGGACACTTCACGTGTCAGGAGAACGGATTCAGAGCACCGGCTCCACCGGATCGACGACCCAGATGTTCAGCTCGCCATCCATAATGGGTTGGAGCGCGGCCATGGCTTGGCGGAAGTGGTCGGAGCTCTTGTGCTGTTCAAAGTCCTCGGGCCCGCCGTATTGCTCGTTCACGATGAACTCGCCGCCGTCGGTGGTCTCGAACAGCTCGTACAGCTCGCAGCCGTCCTCGGTGCGGGTCGCCTTCACGAGCTCCAGAAACTGCTCCCGCATCGCTTCTTCCTTACCGGCGACAGCCTTGGCCCGCGCGAAAACTCGAACACTCGACATACGTTCTCCCTTGCCTTCTGTGATGCGGCTCGAAACGGAAAACGGCGGCCCGCGAAAGAGCCGCCGTTTCCTTTGAGCTGGGCTTTACTTAACCGAGTCCGCGCCCGCAGCCACGCCGCCGGGCAGGCCGAGGTTGGGCACGAGCATATCTTCCTTGCGCATCACCAGCGTCCCGGCGTTCAGGCTGGCCAGCTCGAAGCCGTGCCCGTGCGTGATCGCATCCGTGGGGCATGCCTCTACGCAATACCCGCAGAAAATGCAGCGGTTGTAGTCGATGTTGTAGACCTTGGCATAACGCTCCGCGCTTGAAATGCGCTTCTCGGCCGTGTTCTCGGCGGCCTCGATGTAAATGCAGTTGGCTGGGCACGCCGCCGCGCATAGATAACAAGCCACGCACTTCTCCAGGCCGTTCTCGTCACGCTGGAGGATGTGCGCCCCGCGGAAGCGCTCCTGGAGCACCGCGCCCTTGTTGGGACCGGGGCCGTCGGGGTAGTTCTCCACTTCGGTCGGCTTGAACATCTCCCCGAAGGTGATGCTCATGCCCTTGGCGATTCCCTGGATGTTGCGCACGATCGACATGCCATGATTATACGGGTGGGGATTTTTCCGTTTTGGCCTCGCCCACACAGGAGTTTTCCATGCCGCTCGCCAAGTACGCTTCCCTGCTTTTACTGCCTTGCATCGCGGCCGCGCAAACGCCTGCCGCGCTCCAGATCTCCGGCCCCATCTCCGGTTTGGGCCAGCCGTTCAGCCTGACCGCCGACGCCTTGCACGGGATGAAACACGACACGCTGACTGTGACCAACGGCCACACCCACGCGAAGGAAACCTACACCGGCGTGCCGCTGCTCGCGCTGCTCCAGAAGGCCGGAGCGCCGGTCGATGGTGCGTTCAAGGGCAAGGCTTTATCGGATTACGTGATCGCGACCGGCTCGGACGGATACAAGGCGGTGCTGGCCTTGGCGGAGATCGAGCCCGGGTTCCATCCAGGGACGGTGCTGGTGGCGGACACCCTCGACGGCAAGCCGCTCGATGCGAAGCAAGGCCCGTTCAAGCTGGTGGTCAGCGAGGACGCGAAGCCCTCGCGGGCGGTGCACAACCTGGTCAAGGTTGAGCTGAAACAGGCGGAGTAGGTCGCCCAGCACATCGTCATGAAAAATCTCCTCATTGCACTTCTTCTCTCTTTTTGCCTACCCGTATTGGGACAGGATAGGATCGCGCCCTCTATTCGTCCGTACACAAGCTGTACATTCGACGATGGATTGCAAATCGTTCAGCTCAGCGGACTTTCCGCGACGCCGATGGTTCGCGCCGTAACGACGCCTGCCGGCGAAAAGCAAATCACCATGCTTGAGGGCGAACGCATCATGCTCGCCTATCCCGGCGAAGATTTCTATGCAAACGTGAAAGCGGAATAGTTGGACGGGAAGGAATATGCGCGCGAGAAGGCAGATCTAATAGCGGAGCTCGTCTTTGATGCCGACGACGGAAAAGCCCGAGTCGAGCCTTCGCTGCCGCACATGCAAAACTTTGACGTACATGGCTTAAATCGCCTAACCCTTGAGGGCGGCGTGCTCGGAGTGTATCTGCTGTTTGATGACAAGCGAGCTATGGTGACGACGATCTATCTACTCAACGGCGAGCCCGCAAAGCGGCGCTTTCAGACACCGACCGAGTATGCGAAGTTACGCGATCGATTTCTTAAATCGTACACAGGCTGTATACGAACAATCAGAGATAAGACAGAAAAGCTGGCCTCGCCGCCGCCGGTATTCAAACAAAAGCGATGTCGGCCGGATGCACCGCGATCAGTGGCGAGTACCTGGCAAAGTCCTTTCCATTGAACGTAAGCAAGTGGTCGACGTTGTGAACCCGGAGAGTCGCAGCCAAATGCGCGTCGTGAACTTGTAAGCCGCGCACCTCATGAGCTTGCAGCAAGCTTACCCAAACTCCATAAACCCTGCTATCTTCTTCCAAGAGCGCAAATTTGCGCTCGATCGAGCGTACCTCGTCGTATGCTTTGGCGGGAGACAAGCCAAGGCCGTTGCGTTCAAGCGGCCTCGTACTTACATTCCAAAGTTCACCGATGTTCTGCGGTGTATAACAAGGCCGAATTCCCCGCATGAACAGCTTACGAACGGCTTCTTGCACGAGATCGTGCTGTGGATCGTCCAAGCGCGCGAGCCGTACCAGAACGTTCGTGTCAAGGCCGTAACGCTGAGCCACTAAGGATGATTCCCGGAAATGCCTTCTCGGGTAAGCGCTTCATCCGAAAGGATTGGAATCTCATCCGAATACTTGGCAAACTCCTTGAAGAAAATCTCCAGTTCCGCCATTTCAGTAGCCATGTCTTTTTCGGGCTTAGGCGCGCTTGGCACCTCCGCCTCCAGCTTGCTCGCTAAATAGTGCTCCAGCGCCAACCCGCGTCCCTGCGCTGCCGCCGCGTAGCGCGCTTCCGTCTCCGGCCGCAACTCGATCTTGATCATCCCGTCCTCCTCGCGCTGATTTTACCCGATCCCCAGCCGCTTCCACACCCCGTCCACCCTGGCCTTGGTCGCCGCGTCCATCGCGATCATCGGCGGCCACGGCCGCGTAAACCCTTCCGCCTTCCACTTTCGCGTCGCGTCGATGCCCATCTTCGAGCCCAGGTTCGGCAGCCTCGACGCGTGGTCGAGCGAGTCCACCGGTCCCAGGGTGAACTGGATGTCCCGCTCCGGGTCGATGTTGTTGGCGGTCCGCAAGACGACTTCACCCAAGTCCTGTACATCGCAGTCCTCGTCCACCACCACGATGCACTTGGTGAACATCGCCTGGCCCAGCGCCCAGATGCCGTTCATCACCTTGCGCGCGTGGCCGGCGTAGCTCTTGCGGATCGACACGACCATGATGTTGTGGAACACGCCCTCCATGGGCAGGTTGATGTACACGATCTTGGGCAGCGTCAGCTTCATCAGCGGCAAAAAGATGCGCTCCACCGCCTTGCCCATCCAGGCGTCCTCCATCGG